>JAFTXO010000010.1 GCA_017461765.1 Clostridia bacterium
TCATAGCCCGTTACAAGTGTATTTGTAGGATAGAAGTATTTAAGATCCTCAGTATCCTTGGGCCAACCGAGAGTGGAGAAGGGCCAGAGTGCAGATGAGAACCACGTATCAAGCGTATCGGGATCCTGACGCATTTCCTTTCCGCATTTGGGGCAGAAGACCTTACTATCCTTGCTTACAGCGATTTCTTTGCAATCGTCGCAGTAGAACGCAGGAATTCTGTGTCCCCACCAAAGCTGACGGGAGATACACCAGTCGCGGATATTCTCCATCCAGTGGAAGTAGTTTTTATCAAATCTTTCAGGCACGAATTTGATCTCGCCGCTTCTTACCGCATCAATAGCAGGCTTAGCAAGAGGCTCCATCTTTACAAACCATTGAAGCGAAACTCTCGGCTCGACAGTAGTACCGCAACGGTAGCACGTACCTACATTGTGAGCATAATCCTCAACCTTGATAAGATAGCCGAGCTTTTCAAGATCGGCAACAATAGCCTTTCTTGCATCGTATCTGTCCATGCCTGCATAAGCGGGATAATCGTCTGTGATCTTTGCATCATCCGTCATAACGTTTATGATTGGAAGATCATGACGCTTTCCGACCTCAAAGTCATTGGGGTCGTGTGCAGGAGTTATTTTAACAACGCCCGTACCGAAATCCATCTCAACATATTCATCGGCAATTATCGGAATTTCACGGTTCACCAACGGAACAATGAGCGTTTTTCCGATAAGATGCTTGTATCTTTCGTCCTTGGGATTTACAGCCACAGCAGTATCACCGAGCATAGTTTCGGGACGTGTGGTCGCAAATTCAAGATAACCGTCGCCGTCCTTTAAAGGATACTTAATATGCCAAAAGTGACCTGCTTGCTCCTCGTATTCAACCTCGGCATCGGAGATCGATGTAAGACAGTGAGGACACCAGTTGATTATTCTTTCACCGCGATAAATAAGACCCTTATTGTAAAGACGAACGAAAACCTCTTTAACAGCCTCGGAGCAGCCCTCGTCCATAGTAAATCTTTCTCTTGACCAGTCACACGATGAGCCGAGCTTCTTAAGCTGAGAAATAATTCTTCCGCCGTATTGCTCCTTCCAAGCCCAAGCGCGTTCCAAAAATCCGTCTCTTCCGATATCGTCCTTTGTCACGCCTTCCTTACGCATAGCCTCAACGATCTTAGCCTCGGTTGCTATTGATGCGTGATCAGTACCGGGGAGCCAAAGCGTGCAATAGCCGTTCATTCTCTTGTATCTTATGAGAATATCCTGAAGGGTATTGTCAAGGGCGTGTCCCATATGAAGCTGACCCGTAATGTTTGGCGGAGGAATAACGATAGAGTAGTGCGGCTTAGATTTGTCAATAACGGGCGTGAAATATTTTTTGTCACACCAATTCTGATAAATTCTTTCTTCAAATTCGCTTGGCGAATATGTTTTAGCAAGTTCTTTCATAAAATCTCCTTATATAAGAAATAAAAAAAGCGCCCTGAAGATCAGGGCGCATAAAAGCGTGGTACCACCTGAATTCGTTTCAAAGAAACGCACTCAAAGTCAATAACGGCGACAACCGGCAAAGGCTACTAAGCTCACCAAAGCTGCTCCAAAACTACTTCACCGAGCATTACCTACCGCATCACACCAAAAGCGGCTCTCTGAAAGGGCTCATCAAGGCTACTACTTTTTTTCATCGCATTTACTGTATTTTATCATAAATTATAAACATTTGTCAATACATAAAAGAATTTTATAAAAATTATTCTTCCTTCTGACGGTATTTTTTAGCTTGAAGCTCAAACATTTCACAGTATTTTCCGCGATTTTCGATAAGCTCCTCGTGCGAGCCTTGTTCGATAATTCTTCCGTTTTCGAACATATAGATCCTGTTTACGTGTCTTGTGGTCGAAAGACGGTGAGTGATAAAGATAACGGTTTTGTCCTTTGCATTTTTTTCAATACCGAGATTGAGATTATACTCGGCGATAGGATCAAGAGCGCTTGAGGGCTCATCCATTATAACAAGCTCGTTCTGATGAGCAAAAACTCTTGCGATAGCGATCTTTTGATTTTCACCGCCCGAAAGATCTGTTCCGGTATCGTAAAATTCTCTTGTAAGCTCGGTTTTTATACCGTTTTCAAGATTTTCAAGCTTCGTTTGGAAGGTACTGTCATTAAGAGCATCAATTATTATCCTTTCGTCCTTTTCATTATAGGAATCTCCGATAACGTTTTCAGCAATAGTAGCGGCAAATACCTTGTAATCCTGAAATACCGCGCCAAGCTTCGAGCGTAACGATACTATATCGTAATCACGTATATCAATACCGTTTATTAAAATTCTGCCATCAGTAACATCGTAAAGACGCATAATGAGCTTTGTGGTAGTCGTTTTTCCAGCTCCGTTGTAGCCGACGAACGCAATTCGCTCTCCTGCCATGACCTTGAAGCTTACATTATTAAGAACATATTCGTCCTTGTATTTGAAGGAAACGTTTTCAAATTCCAAGCTTTCGAATTTGTCGAGCTCAACATCGCCCGATTTGATCTTCGATTCCGTCTCCAAAAACGTTTTTACCTTGTCAGCGTAAAGCGAATCCTGGTTCATTTGGACTATCTTGTTCTGAATGTCCGTAAAGAGCCATCTTAGCTTCCACGAAGCCGAGAGGGCAACAGTAAATCCGCCGATAAACACTTCCCTTGTAACTATAAGCTTATATGAAAGAAAGAGAAGAATAAACAGCGTCGTCGCGCAGGTAAATATCTCAAGCACCGTCTGATAAGCGCTTGCCTTGAGCTGCATTCGCTTGACTGCGGTACATTCGTTTTCTGCTTCTTTATTAAATTCATTCATCATATTATCAGAAACATTTGAAAGACGAATTTCCTTTGCATATTCAGCAAGAGAGAAGAAACGAACGATGTACCATTTTTTTCTCCATATATCATTCATTTCAAGATTATATTTGAAATAAACTCCGTTTCTCAAGATAAGAATTACCATAGAGAGAAGAGAAAGACCGAGAATAACAATTGATATGATCGGATTAACAGTTAAAACAAGAGCAAATACGGAAGCGGATGCGATAATGTTTTTAAGCGTTTCAGCGAGCTGCTCTATAGTTCGTATAAAGCTTTTGTCGCTATTTCGCATAGAATAAACAAAATCGTTATAAAACTCCGGTGTATCGTAGCAGGCAAGATCAAGCTCATTTGCCTTTATGAAGAAATGCTTATGAAGCTTTCTTATAAAATCAAGCTTTTGCCTTGGGAATATTAACTTATAATACCATTCAAAGCAAAGCTCGTAAGCTAATGTATAGAGAGCCATACCTGCGCAAAGCCACATTATTTTTGTAAAATCCGCGCTTCTGTCAAGCACGTTTAATATTTCGCTTACAAAGAAAAGAGATATGCCATGATTAAGACCTGTTATAATTCCCATAATAAAGCGCATGATAACAAATCCGGGATGAAGGCGTAAGGTCATCTTTAGAATAAAAATATTATTCTTTACCGATTTTTTAAAGGGAACCTTTTCTTTTTTCTTGTTCATATGCTCACCTCACTTTCCGCAAGATCAACATAGTTCTGAGCCTGCTTTCTGAACATATCGGCATACTTGCCGTTTTGCTTCATAAGCTCAGTGTGAGTTCCGCTTTCGATGATCTCTCCGTTTTCAAAAAGATAGATCTTATCAGCAGAAACTGCGCTTGAAAGACGGTGAGAAATAAATACCATTCCCTTGCCCTCGCCTATTTCCATCATGTTGCTGTACATTTTTGCCTCGGCAATCGGATCAAGAGCGCTTGACGGCTCGTCAAGAACTATATATGGAGAGGGTTGAACAAATGCGCGCGCAATAGCGATTTTTTGACTTTCTCCAACCGAGAGAACTGCGCCGTTCTCGTCAAATTCCTTTGTTAAAACTGTGTCAATTCCTTTGGGGAGTGTGCATATTTTATCGTATACGCCGCTTTTCTTTAGTGCCTCGATAACCTTTTCTCTGTCACCCTCCTGCTGCGTACGCATAAGAACGTTTTCCAAAACGGGAATAGCCACCATCTTGAAATCCTGAAATACTACGGAGAACATATCTCTGTAGCTTTTTATTTTAAAATCCTTGATATCAACGCCGTCAACGGTGATCTTACCCTCTGATGTGTCGTATAACCGTAAAAGCAGCTTGATAAGCGTACTTTTTCCTGCGCCGTTGTGTCCTACAAGTGCGATCTTTTCATTATCCTTTATTTCAAGATTGATATTTTTGAGAACGTATTTGTCGCTGCCCTCGTATTTGAAGGAAACGTTTTCAAATCTGACAGTTCCTTTTTTTGCTTCGATAGAGCTTTCGTTATCGCGTATTTTTGGCTCGTATTCCATAAATTCGAGATAATCCTCTGTGAAAAGAGCTTTTTCGTGAAGAAAATAATATTGACTTGAAATTTGAACGAATGAATTTGAAAGCTCGCTTACCGAGTTTATAACTACAACGCAGTCACTCATTCCAAGTGTGTGTGATATAAGTGTCCTGAATACAGCGTAAGCAATAGCTAAGGGATTTGCTAAAATGCTTGATATTTTATTGCCGAGAATATTAAGAAGCATTTCCATTTTTCCGTATCTTTTTACGATATCCATTCTTTCATCGCTCGCCATATCGTATCTCTTGAGCATAAAATTCTTGGAATTGGTAAGTCGCATCTCTTTAGCGTAATCGTTTGAATAGAAAACTCTTTGAACGTATTCGCATCTTCTGTGCGCTATTCTGTCCTCGCTTGTGTGCTTATGCCAAAGCTCGTTGCTTTTGCGCTTGAAAAGCGCGCCGAAAAGAGGAATTATCGCAAAAATAATAAACACAGGGTCCATCGTAAAGAGAAGTCCGCCAAAAAGCACGCTATTAGATATGAGATATATCATGTAAAGAATCTGGTAGGTTACGTTAAGCATATTTGATGCGGTGTCAGTAGAGCCTTTTACGAATTTGTCGTAAAATTCAGGCGTTTCATAGCAGGCAAGCTCAACGCCCATATTCTTTTTAAACATATCCGTGCAAACCTTACGATCTACCTTTACATTGGCAATACCCCACAGATAGTCTGTTAGTACGTTTGTTACTAATCCGATAGCAGCGGGAATAACGATCATAAATATGACCGTTTTAGCAACAGCCTCAAAGGAAACACCGTTTTCGTAAGAATCTACTATATATCTTAACGCGTAAGTATTTGTTATGAAATTTGCAAAGCTGTCGAATATCCATACAAAAAAGGAGAATATACAGGTAAACGGAGCAATCTTGAATGTAATTTTGAAAGCAAAGACCGTGTCCTTTATTACTTTTCTGAATGGAATTTTTCGTTTTTTCTGTTCGATTTTCGTAGAAGTCACCTCCTAGAATTACGTGCTGATGAACATAAAATCATCAATAAATTGATAGGTGAATGATTTGTCGTGA
This sequence comes from Clostridia bacterium, assembly GCA_017461765.1. Lineage (GTDB taxonomy): Bacteria > Bacillota > Clostridia > Oscillospirales > CAG-272 > RGIG2000. The sequence continues at coordinate 5,455 of JAFTXO010000010.1, forward strand.
GATAAGTCGTGAGATAAAAAAGTCCCTGATTATTTATAGCGTTTGTGCAGAAAAGAGAGAGCTTTCTGCATTTTGCACAAAAATCCAGCACAATTTTTGTGCATAGTGCTAATAACGGAAGCACTAAGCCCGTTTTTGCAGTGTTTCAGCATAAACACTACAAATTAATTATAACATAAAAAAGTCTTGTGTCAAGATATTTTATGCACAAAAATATCCTTCCGCCCGAAAAATTTGTGCATTTTACACAAAAGACAATTTTAACAAGAAAATATAATACCCAAAAAAGAGATAGCAGAATATAAATTCATATAAAAATAAAAAAAATTTGCAAAAAAGTATTGCAAAATGAAATTACTGGTGTTAAAATAAATAGGCGCAAAACAGAAAAGGCACAAAGGCCCGTTGGTCAAGCGGCTAAGACGTAGCCCTCTCAAGGCTGAATCATGGGTTCGATTCCCGTACGGGTCACCAATCCTAACCTAAATCGAAACACTTTCGGTTTAGGTTATTTTTCTTTTTGTCGGCTTTTCTTCCTCGGTGCTTTTCCTGTAAGCACCTTTTTTATTTTCGTCATCGGCTTTTATGCCGCGAAAGACGATTGACAAGAGTTAGGGGTGTGGTAGGCTATTTCACGCCGAAAGGCAAGCAAAAGCCCCCGAAGGGGTTGTTGTCTTGGCTCTTTTATGCCTTACAACCACGCCCCTACGAGGCTCTTGTCAATTGTTCCGTGGAATAAATGCCGTTATTATACGGTCATTATTATTTGTAAATTTACCTCTATTGTTTCGTGAGTAATTTGAGTATAAACAGTTATTTGTCTTTTTTCTTGGTAAAAAGAAAAGCCCTGACTTTCATCAGGACTTATTGATAATGGGTTTTTATAGTAGATGTGTATTTTATCTTCATATACTACAATTTCCTTAATTAAGTAATTGATAAGCATTAAAGGCTCTAATTTTAAGGCTTGTTCGTAAAATTCTCTTATCTCTTTTTCGGTAAGCTTAATGTCCTCTTTGCTTCTTTCAATAACGATTTGCTTTTCAAGCTCTTGCAAATGGCTTTCAAGCTCATTTAGACGCTTATTTGTCGCATTTGACACTATGCCTCGTTCAATGGCAGATACAATATTATTCAAGGCATTTTCCGTCTGTTTTTGCTCTTTCAATAAAATATTTAATAGTGAACTTGTATGGCTTTCTTGCTCTTGTATAGCGAGGAGCTTTTTTGTTATCAGATTTACAATTGAGGGTTTGGAAAGCTCTTCAATGATACTGTCAATTACAAATTCTTCA
>JAFTXO010000011.1 GCA_017461765.1 Clostridia bacterium
TGACTCCGATGGAGTTCCATCGCGCCGCAGCGTGACGAAAATCTCCCCCTGCTGCGCAGCAGGGGGAGATGAAAGAATCTTTTTTAAATTGTAAATTCTTTTTGTTTTTTTCACTGTCTACTTGACAGGGGGCACATCAATTTGCGTTAGTCCCTTTATTATATTTTTTGAAAAAAATATTGCGTTTTTTATTATAATATGATAAAATAGTTGTATTAAAATTTACATATGATATAGGAGAACTATAAAATGAGTGATATGAACATTGTATGCTTGGACCTTGAGGGCGTTTTAGTGCCTGAAATCTGGATTGCTTTTGCTGAGGCAAGCGGTATTCCCGAGCTTAAACGCACGACACGTGACGAGCCTGATTATAATAAGCTTATGAAATGGCGTCTCGGCATTTTGAAGGAGCACGGTCTTGGACTTAAGGAAATTCAGGACACGATCGCAAAAATAGATCCGCTCCCCGGCGCTAAGGCTTTTCTTGACGAGCTTCGCACGCTTTCTCAGGTTATTATTATAAGCGACACGTTTACGCAGTTTGCCGCGCCTCTTATGAAGAAGCTCGGTATGCCGACAATATTCTGCAATACTCTTGAGGTAGAAGAGAGCGGCGAGATCACAGGCTTCAGAATGAGAATAGCAAATTCCAAGCTTTCAACGGTAAAGGCACTTCAATCCGTTGGCTTTGAAACCATCGCAGCAGGCGATAGCTATAACGACCTTGGTATGATCAAGGCGTCGAAGGCGGGCTTCCTCTTTAAGAGCACTGACAAAATAAAGGCAGATAACCCTGAGCTTGAAGCATTCGAAACCTTTGATGAGCTTCTTAATGCTATCAAAAAAGCACTTTAACTTTAATATAAAAAAGACTTTGCGCAATCAAAGTCTTTTTTATTGTAGTATATCAGCTGCAACGCTTTAGAGTTACGTTGGTATTTGGCATAATATCAAGGTACGCTATGCCGTTTTTGGGAGCGACGGTCTGCTCACCGTTTTCGCAAATAACGCACACAGGGGCGGGCGTTTTTATCTCGATCGTGATCGGATGATCGAAAATTTCACTATCGAGCGTGTTTTCGGCTCTTAAGGTGTAGCAACCGTCCTTTTCAATTACTGAAAGAGAGCTGTTTTTTGCCTCGGTTATGTATTTTACCGCATCATTGAAGGAGCATACCCAAAGCTTATCCGACATTTTGGCAAGATATTCGCACTCCTCCTTGAAGTTATCAGCCTTTTGAGCGTGGAATATATCCTGCTCCTTGTGAGTTATCCAGTGGTTTACCTGAACGCTCCAGCCGTTTGAGGAAATGATCCTTTCAACCTCTTTTTCGATCGGAGAAATATCCTTAAAATCGAATCTACCCACGAAGGAGTGTACGAAATTCATATAAAATCCGTCATCATACGGATGATTAGTCTCGCCCTCTACTGCACGGTGAGCGTAATAAAATTCGTCCAAAACTCTTGACCCCTCGGGAGTATGACCGCCTCCGCAGCCGACATACGTAAAGATCCTTGTGCCGTATATCTTTTCAAGGGCTTCCTTTGAGCTTTTTGCATCGTTGTATCTTTTTTTAAGGGGAGTTTCCTCGTTCATACCAACCATGTGGTCAATGCCGTGAGATGCGATATCGCAAATTCCCTCTTTCAAAAGAGCGCGCCACATATCTATAAGACCCTCATGCAAGAAATTCACGGTCTGAGCAGAGGTGAATTTCATATTGAGAGAGTATCGTTTGTTTATATCTCTTAAGATATCAGCAACCTCAAGAGTGCTTTCCTTATAACAGCCGTCATCAAACGAGAGCGAAAATGCGCCCGCCTTACCGCCGTAGTATTTTGATATTGAAAATTCCATAAATATCCCGCCTTTCGCATATGTATATAAATATTTTAACATCGCGGATATAAAAAGTCAATTGAATATATTTAAAAATATATTGACATTTGCGAAAAAAAGTGATATAAATTTAAGGTTGAAAAGAGAGGTTAGCAGAATATGAAGAAAGTAGCAGTCTTTTTAAAGGGGCATATAGTGTTCGTTATAGCGACTCTTTGTGCCATTGTAACATCGATAATAGTACCGCCCGATAAGGAGTATTTGGGATACATAGATTTTAAAACATTAGCGTGCCTTTTTGCGACCCTGTGTGTCGTTTGCGCACTTAAAAATATCAAATTTTTCTCGATAGTTTCCCGAAAAATCATACACTCCACCCCGAATTTTAGAATTTGCGTGCTTGCGCTCATATATATAACCTTCATAGGCTCACTCTTTATAGCGAACGATATGGCGCTCATCACCTTCTTACCGCTCGGCTGGTACGTCCTTTCCGAAACGGGAAACGAAAAATACACCCCGTATCTTTTCGTTTTGCAGAATATATCGGCAAACCTCGGTGGAATGCTCACTCCGTTCGGAAATCCGCAAAACCTCTACCTGTATACGAAATTTGATATCCCTACAGGCGAATTTATGAAAATCATGCTCCCGCCGTTTCTTTTTTCGGTCGCACTACTTACTGTGTGCGCTATGTTTTTCCCAAAAACAAAGATGGAGCTTAAGGGTAAAGAATATTTCGTATTCAAGCCGAAACGAACGGTAATATACCTTATCCTCTTTGCAATTTCAATTATCATGGTATTCTCGGTAATACCGTATTATATAGGTCTTGCGATAATCTTTGTCAGCGTTCTCATCCTTGACAGGTACGCGCTTTTAAGAGTAGATTATCCTTTACTGCTCACATTTTTGATGTTCTTTATTTTCGCGGGAAATATGTCGAGGATCGATGCGGTAAGAGAGCTTTTCTCGTTCCTTCTTGAAAAGAACGCGCTCGTTTTTTCGTCGCTTTCCTGTCAGATAATATCAAATGTGCCTTCTGCGATATTGCTATCGCAGTTCACCACGGATTACCGCTCACTCCTTTACGGCGTGAACATAGGCGGAACGGGAACAATAATTGCGTCCCTTGCAAGTCTTATCACTTTTTCGGAGTTTTGCCGTGTGCGCCCGAAGGAAAAAAAGAAATACTTCGGCATATTTACGCTATTTAATATCGGCTTTTTCGTACTTTTGCTCGGACTTTGCCTGCTCCTTGTGTGAGAAAGAGCCCTTTTATGACAGTAATCTGAAATAATACTGAAGAATTTAAAAACTTTTAAAAAAACTCTTTTATTTTTGAAAGTTATATGATAGAATATAGGCTGTATAAATTTTAAAATATATATATAAATTATTTAGGAGATAAAAATGATACGTGAAGATTTAAGAAACATTGCGATTATAGCCCACGTTGACCACGGAAAAACAACGCTTGTAGACGGAATGCTCAAGCAAGGCGGCGCTTATCACGAAAATCAGGCGACAACCGAAAGAGTAATGGACTCAAACGATCTTGAAAAAGAGCGCGGAATTACAATACTTGCAAAAAACACTGCTATTCACTACGCAGGCAAGAAGATAAATGTTATCGACACCCCCGGCCACGCTGACTTTGGCGGCGAGGTGGAGAGAATTCTTAAAATGGTAAACGGCGTTATTTTGCTCGTTGACGCGGCAGAGGGCCCTATGCCTCAGACAAGATTTGTTCTTCAGAAGGCAATGGAGCTTAATCATAGAATTATCGTCGTTGTAAACAAGATTGACCGTCCCGATGCGAGAATTCAAGAGGTCATCGACGAGGTGCTTGAGCTTCTTATAGATCTTAACGCAACAGACGATCAGCTTGACTCTCCTATGCTTTTCTGCTCGGGAAGATCGGGTACTGCTTCACTCTCTCCTGACATTGAGGGCGAGAACCTTATCCCGCTTCTTGATACTATAATAGATTATATTCCCGCACCCGAGGGTGAGGCGGAAGAGCCCCTTCAGCTTCTTGTTTCCTCTATCGATTACAGCGACTACGTAGGAAAGATCGGTATCGGCAGAATAGAAAGAGGTACGCTCAAGGTAAATCAGGAGGTAAGCGTTTGTAACTACCACTCCGATGAAAAGCCAAGACGCGCAAAGATAATATCGATTTATCAGTTCGACGGACTTTCACGCTCTTCGGTACAGAGCGCAACAGTCGGAGATATCGTTTGCTTCTCAGGTGTTGAGGAGCTTTCAATAGGAGATACGCTTTGCTCTACCGATTGCATCGAGCCCCTTGAATTCGTAAAGGTTTCCGAGCCTACTATGGAAATGACCTTCTCGGTAAACGACAGCCCGTTTGCAGGCAGAGAGGGTAAATTTGTAACCTCGCGTCAGATAAGAGACCGCCTTTACAGAGAAACACTTAAGGACGTTTCGTTAAGAGTGACCGACGGCGACACGACGGATTCTTTTAAGGTTGCGGGCAGAGGCGAGATGCACCTTTCAATACTTATCGAAAATATGAGAAGAGAGGGCTACGAGCTTTGCTGCTCGACACCTCACGTTCTTTACAAGACGATCGACGGCATTCTTCACGAGCCTATGGAAAGAGTTTCGATAGACGTTCCCGACGACGCATCCGGAGCTGTAATTCAAAAGCTCAGTGCAAGAAAGGGCGAGCTTCTTGAAATGGGCAAGGCGGGAAGCAGAACGAGAATAGAATATCTTATCCCGTCAAGATGCCTTTTCGGATACAGAAGTGAATTTATGACCGATACCAAGGGCGAGGGCGTTATAAATACTCTCTTTGACGGCTACCAACCCTTCAAGGGCGACGTTATCACAAGATATACAGGCTCGCTTATAGCTTCCGAGCAGGGCGAGGCAACCTCGTACGGTCTTTACAATACACAGGATAGAGGAGCTATGTTTATCGGCGTTCAGACTCCCGTTTACGAGGGAATGATCGTTGGCGAATGTCCTAAAATGGAGGATATCGTAGTAAACGTATGTAAAAAGAAGCACCTTACGGCTATCCGTTCAAAGGGCGCGGACGAAGCGCTTATCCTTACACCCCCAAGAGTTCTTTCACTTGAGCAGGCTATTGAGTATATAGCCGAGGATGAGCTTATCGAGGTAACTCCCAAATCCTTGCGCTTGAGAAAGAGAATACTTGATACCGCATTAAGACTCAAATCACAGGCAAAGCTTGCAAAATAAAAATTTAAAAGGGCAGGATAAAAGATGTTTTCCGATAAATTGTTGCAGATAGCTTCAAGCGCCGAAAAGGAGCTTGCGCCTATCTTTGCAAAGATAGATTCAATATCTCTTGACAATACAGAAAGAATACTTGATGCGTATAAGGGGTATAGAGTTTCCGACTCAATGTTTTCGGGAACGACGGGCTACGGCTACGACGATGTGGGCAGAGATACGCTCGATCAGGTATACGCAAGCGTTTTCGGCGCTGAGGCGGCTTTCGTGCGTCATAGCATAGTGAGCGGAACACACGCTCTCACAATAGGACTTTTCGGACTTTTACGTCCGGGCGATATAATGCTTTCCGTTACCGACCGTCCTTACGATACGCTTTGCGATGTCGTTGGAATAAACGGTGCAACGGGAGACGGCTCGCTTGCAGATTTCGGCGTAGGCTACGAGCAGGTAAATTTCAAGGACGGCAAGATCGATTTCGACGGCATAAACAAAAAGCTTGCTAAGCTCGGAGAAAGAGTAAAGGTCGTATTTATCCAGCGCTCGAAGGGATATCTCGACCGTCCGACGCTCACTGTTGAGCAAATAGGCGAGATCGCGACGTTCGTTCATACACGCTCCAATGCTTACGTGGTCGTAGATAACTGCTACGGTGAATTTACAGAGGTAAGAGAGCCTACGATGGTGGGAGCAGATATGATAATCGGCTCGCTTATAAAAAATCCCGGCGGCGGAATTGCCGAGAGCGGCGGATATATTGCGGGTACGAAGAAGGCTGTTGAGCTTGCTTCCTACCGTCTTACCTCTGTCGGCAGCGGAACTGAGGTCGGTGCATCGCTCGGTCAGAACAGAAATATGTTCAAGGGCTTCTTCCTTGCTCCTCACGTAGTGGCGCAAGCAAAGAAAACAGCGCACTTTGCGGCGTATGTTCTTGAAAAGCTCGGCTTTGACGTTTATCCCGGATACAATGAAATGCGCTCAGACATAATCCAGACGGTTAGATTCGGATATCCCGACGGACTTATAAAATTCTGTCAGGGAATACAGAGCGCAAGCCCGGTTGACTCGTTTGTAACTCCTATGCCTTGGGCAATGCCCGGCTATAACGACGAGGTAATAATGGCTGCGGGAGCGTTTACTCAGGGCTCATCTATCGAGCTTTCGGCTGACGGCCCGTTAAGAGAGCCGTATACTGCGTTTTTCCAGGGAGCGCTCACCTATGAGAGCGGCAAGATCGCTATTTTAAGAGCGGCGCAAAAGCTCCTTGACGATAAAAACAATGCTTAATGTAAAAATTATAGCGACAGGCGAATTTAAGGAGCAATACTTTAAGGACGCCTGCGCGGAATATAAAAAGCGCCTTAGTGCTTGGTGCAAGGTTGACGAATATATATTCAGAGAGATAAAGCTTCCCGATGATCCTTCGGATACTCAAATTTCAGAGGCGCTGAGGACAGAGGAAAAAATAATTCTTGAAAAAATACCCCAAAAGGCGTACGTTATAGCTATGTGCGTTGAGGGCAAGCAGCTCTCGTCAGAGGAGCTTGCAAAAAAGATAGAGGATATACAAAATTCGGGGAAAAGTGAGATAGTATTTATAATCGGCTCGTCCTACGGTCTTTCCGAAGGAGTAAAGGCGAGAGCCGATCTTCGCTTATCTGTTTCAAAGCTCACGTTCCCGCACAGACTTCTAAGAGTAATGCTTTATGAGACCGTTTACCGTTCGGTATCGATACTTAACGGTTCAAAATATCATAAATAATGCAGAAGGAGAAAAAATGAAGCCAATTAGACTTTTACTTAGTTTGATGATGCTTGCGGTGATATTTGTTTCCTGCGATAACGAGGAAAAAAGTCAAAAGCCTGTGTGCTATCACCTTGAGATCGAGAACGGACAATGCACTAACTGTTCCATGCAAGTCGAGTACGATAAATACAAGTACGAGCTCTCCGAAGATGAAGATTACTACATAATTGCAGAATATCTGGGCGAAAAGGAGGATGTTATCCTTCCCGAAGAATATAATAAGCTGCCCGTTAAGGAGATAGACTCTAAAGCCTTTGAGTACAGCTCTGTTGAAAAAGTAAGAATTCCCGAGGGAATAACGAAGATAGGCGCAAAGGCGTTTAATTCAAGCGTTATTTTGAAAAGCGTCGTTTTGCCAAGCACTCTTGAGAAGATAGGCGCTGAGGCGTTTGCTTACTGTAACGAGCTTGAAGGTATAACTATTCCCGCGAGTGTTACCGAAATAGGTGACGAGGCGTTTATGTCCTGCGAGATGCTAAAGGAGGTTACCTTCGAGGAGGGAGTTACATCGATTTCCGACAGTATGTTTGCGGGCTGTACATCGCTCGAGACTGTAAAGCTTCCCGAAAGCCTTGAATATATAGGCAACGGCGCATTTTCGGGCATAAAGAGCTTTGAGGGGCTTACATTTGCAAAGAAAAGCGAAAAATATTCGGTAAGCTCGGAGTGCCTTATAAATACGGAAAATCAGCTCGTTATATCGGGTAATGCAAAAAGCGTTATACCCGCCGACGAAACGGTAGTCGGTATTGCCGAAAGAGCATTTGCTTATTCTGATATCACTGAGATCGAATTGCCGGAAAATATTGTAGGTATCGGCTATGAAGCGTTTGCATTCTGCAAATCGCTTTCCCACGTGGGTCTTTCTCCTGCGATGACAGAGATAGCTGATCAAGCCTTCCGCAGCTGTACATCACTCAAAACAATGAATTTGCACGAGGGTATTGTAAGAATAGGAAAGTACGCATTCGATTACTGCACCGCGCTTGAGGGAGTTTCACTTCCGAATACTCTTGAAACTATCGACGAGGGTGCTTTCTACGAATGTGTGACCATGCGTCAGTTTGATATGCCCAACAGTGTAAAAGCACTCGGTGAAAGCGTATTTTACGGTTGTAAATCTCTTGAAAAGGCAAATGTATCGTTTTATGTAACCGAAATCCCCAAGAGTACCTTTAACGGCTGTTCCTCGCTTTCCGAGCTCGCAATACCAAACGGTGTCGAGACAATAGGAAAATATGCGTTCAGCGACTGTATCTCTCTTGAACAAATGGTTTTTCCGGGAACGGTAAAATCAATAGAAAAATACGCATTCAACGGTTGCACGAAGCTTATAACGATCTATTTCTCCGGAGCAGAAGCAGTCTGGGAAACGGTTGACGTTCAAGAGGATCTTTCGAGCTTCAAGGTCGTTTGCGACTATATAGGATAAATAGAATTTTTAGCTTAGCGGAGGAAAAAAATGACGGAAAACAAAACGCAGCTTGCCGTAATAGGTGCAGGCCATGCAGGAGTCGAGGCATCACTCGCGGCAGCAAGACTCGGTGTTGATACGGTGCTTTTTACGATGTCGCTCGATGCTATCGCGAATATGCCCTGCAATCCGTCGATCGGCGGCACTGCGAAGGGACATCTCGTTTACGAAATAGACGCCCTCGGCGGTCAGATGGGTATCTCCTCCGACGAGGTCACGCTTCAGGCAAGAACCTTAAATCTCGGTAAGGGTGCGGCAGTGTATTCAAAGAGAATACAGGCTGACAGAATGAAATACCGTGCTATTATGAAATCGGTAATAGAAAACACCCCGAATTTAAGAGTCGTTCAAGCGGAAATAACCGATATCGAGACCTGCGAGTGCGGCGGAAAAAAGAAAATATGCAAGGTAAAGACTCGCCTTGGCGTTGAATATTCGGTCGAGGCGGCGATCATATGCACAGGCACTTATTTAAACGGTGTAGTTCATACAGGCTCGGTTTGCTATCCTTCAGGGCCTGATTCACTCATGGCGGCAAGCTTTTTGACAGATGCACTCGTGCGTGAGGGTATTTCTATGATGCGCTTTAAAACGGGTACTCCTTCAAGAATACACGCTGACAGCATCGACTTCTCAAGGCTTGAGGTACAGCTCGGTGATAAAGACACCCTGCCGTTTTCGTGGAAAACCGACGAGGACGCATATATGCAGGGAGAGCAAATGCCCTGCTACATAGTTTATACAAACCAAAATACACACAATATAATCAAGGAAAATATAAAAAGAAGCGCACTTTATTCGGGTAACATTCACGGCACAGGGCCGAGATATTGCCCGTCTATCGAGGACAAGATAGTGCGCTTTGCCGACAAGGAAAGGCATCAGCTCTTCGTAGAGCCTATGGGCATTGACACAAAGGAAATATATCTCCAAGGCTTTTCTACCTCAATGCCGATCGATGTTCAGGAGAGAATGGTACATTCTCTCGAGGGCTTTGAAAACGCCAAAATAATGCGTTATGCCTACGCGATTGAATACGATTGCACCGATCCTGAGGAGCTTTATCCAACGCTTGAATACAAAAAGATCGACGGTCTTTACGGCGCGGGTCAGTTCAACGGAACATCGGGCTACGAGGAAGCGGCGGCTCAGGGACTTGTTGCGGGAATAAATGCGGCTCTTAAGATAAAGGGAGAGGAACAGCTTATTCTGCCTCGCTCGTCATCGTATATCGGTACGCTGATCGACGATCTCGTTACAAAGGGGACAAAAGAGCCTTACAGAATGATGACCTCGCGTTCCGAGTACAGACTTCTTTTAAGACAGGATAACGCCGATAAGCGCCTTACGCCGATAGGCAGAAGGGTAGGACTCGTAAGCGACGAGCAATGGGAGCATTACAAAAAGCGCCGGGAGGCTATCGATAACGAGATCGAAAGAATAAAGCACGTAATTATCCGTCCGAGTGACGCGCTTAATTCGTTGCTTGAGGAACGCGGAACATCACCGATATCTACCCCCGTCTCACTTTACGAGCTTCTTAAAAGACCTCAGCTTGACTACGAGGCTTTGGCAAGCTTCGATAAAGAACGCGCTACTCTTAAGCCCTCGATAATATTTGCATCTCAGACCGAGATAAAATACGAGGGATATGTAAAAAAACAGCTTCTCGAGGTAAAAAAGAGCGAGAAGATGGAGCAAAGACCTATTCCTGCGGATATTGATTATATGCAGATCGCAGGACTCAGAATTGAAGCAAGACAAAAGCTCGATAAGGTAAGACCGCAAACACTCGGTCAGGCGTCGAGAATAAGCGGTGTCAGTCCTGCTGATATATCGGTGCTTCACATATATCTTTCAACCAAATAACGATTAAGAAAAGAGGACACGAATATGGCAATTATCAATGTAAAGGAGCACGGCGTAAAGGGTGACGGAAGCGTGCTTGAAACTCTCGCAATACAAAGCGTTATAGACAAGGCTGAAAAGGGAGATATCCTTCTTTTTCCGAAGGGCTATTATATAACGGGAACTATCGCATTAAAGAGCGATATAACCGTAAGACTTGAAAAGGGCGCTGAGCTTGTCGGCTCGCGTAACATTGAGCATTACCGCGATTGCGGCTTCTACCACAACGAAATGAAAAAGACGATCTCTCTTATATACGCGCTCGATTGCGAAAATATCGTTATCGAGGGAGAGGGAAAGATCCAATTCAGCGGCGACGCGTTTGCCGATATAGATACATACCTTCCTCACTATCATAACGGAGAGGCAGTTGAAAGGGATATTGCCGAGCAAATGGTCGTTGCGGTTCTTAACAGACCCACACAGCCCGTATTCTTCAACAACTGTAAGAATATCGTAATAAGAGGTATTCGTATCTTTAATTCACCCTGCTGGACACTCGTTTTCTCGAACAGCGAAAACATCGTTGTCGAGGATGTTTATATCGACAATCACAACCGTTTTGCAAACAATGACGGCGTTCACTGCTCGGCATCTAAGAATATAGTCGTAAGAAATTCGACGATCCTTTGCGGTGACGACTGCTTTGCGGGAACTTGTATCACGAACTGGAATGGCGTTTGTGAAAATATTCTTATAGAGAACTGTCTTATGTCCTCTCGCAGTGCGGCGATCCGATTCGGACATCTTGAAAGCAAGGTAAGAAATATCGTTGTAAGAAATATAAAGGTAATTCGCTCAAACAGAGCAATTGCAGTATTTGCAGGAGATAACGGCTCGGTAGAAAATGCTACCTTTGAAAATATCGAAGCAGATACGAAGATCTACGCAGGATATTGGTGGGGAAAGGGCGAGCCTATCGTCGTATGCGCCGCTAATGCAAACGGCAGAATAGACGATATAAGCTTCAAAAACTGCAATTTCGTTCACGAAAATCCCGCAGTTATCGTAGGCAAGGACAACAACGTAACAAACATTTCCTTTGAAAAATGCACCTTCAAGGCTGAAAAGGGTCATACGCATCCTATCTATCAGAATAAGATGGATCTTCAGCCGAACATTCCCGATCTTATCGACGCTCCGTTCGAATTCGGAGATTCGATCTATGTCGACGAGGCAGAGGTTACGGTTGATTCCGAAAGCATATAATCAAAAACCACGCGACTCGCGTGGTTTTTGATTATATAAATATATAAAACATAAAAAAGGAAGAAAACCGATTGAAAATGCTAAAGAAGTATGATAAAATGAATTTGATCGGTATTATAAAAAGGTTAAATTTTGTCTTGCTTTGATATCGATTTGTCGAGACGGTGATCTTGGTATGTTGTAAAATGTATTTAGAAGAACTAAAAGGAGAACTCAAATGATCATATCTACAACAGAACAAAACAAATGGCAAGAGGGAAAATGTACTGACAAGACAGGAATAAAGCTTTCCTTCGGTAATAAAAAACAGAGCATTCGTGGATTTGGGACTTGCTTCAGCGAGCTTGGCGCAATAGCACTCGATAAGCTTTCAAAGGAAGATAAAAAGGCTTTTCTTGACGAGCTTTTTGATAAGGATAAGGCAAACTTCAACTATTGCAGAACTCCTATGGGAGCGAGCGATTTTGCAACCGACTTTTATTCGTATAACGAAACAGACGGCGATTACGAAATGAAGAATTTTTCTATCGAAAGAGACAAAAAGTATCTTCTCCCTCTTATAAAGGAAGCACTTTCCCGTCAAAGTGATATGCAAATGTTCGCATCACCCTGGTGTCCGCCTCTTTGGCTCAAAACAAGAAAGGTATACAGCAGCGGTATTTTCAACGCAACTGATGAAAACTTCAAGGCGTATGCGCTCTATTTCAGAAAATACGTTGATGCGTATCATAAAGAGGGCGTTCCGCTTATTCATATCCATCCGCAGAACGAGCCGTGCAGCAATCAGATATTCCCCTCGTGTGTATGGAGCGGCGAGATGCTCACACGATTTATAGGTTATTATCTCGGAAAAGCACTTGAGGGCTCAGGCGTTGATATCTTTTTCGGCACGATAAACGGTCCTGAGGGGGACGACAGATGGCCTATATCGAGATATTATCAGTATCTCGGAACTGCTATGCAGGACGAAAATGCAAGAAAATACATAAAGGGCGTAGGCTATCAGTGGGCAGGAAAGTGGTCGCTTTTCAGCACAGCCGACGATTATCCCGAGCTTGAAATGATCCAGACGGAGAGCGAATGCGGAAACGGAGATAACTCCTGGGATCAGATGCTCTATATCTACGAAATGATCCGTATATATTTCAGAGAGGGCGTATCGGCTTACGTATATTGGAATATTGCTCTTGAGGGCGACGGAAGCAGTACGTGGGGCTGGAAGCAGAATTCTCTTATAAGAGTAAACGGCAATAAGGGTACACTTACCCCCGAATTTTATATGATGAAGCATCTTTCGCATTTCGTAAAGCGCGGTGCTAAATACGTTGAGGTAAAGGGTGAATTTTCTTCGAACTGCGTTGCATTTGAAAATCCTGACGGAGAAAAGATACTCGTAGTTTCCAATCCTCACAGAACAGAAAAGACGATCACTATCGAGGAAAAATCGTATCTTCTTCCCGCAAGATCGGTAAATACGGTGGTTATAAAGTAAAAGGAGAACAATATGAAAATAAAACCTCAATCGAATATGTTTTCTTCCTGGGAGGTTTATTCTAAGGAGATAAATACAGAATATCGTCAATGTCTTGAAGAGGGCTTGGATGTAGAGGGATATCAGGATCTTTTTACGGCTATCGCAAAAATGCCTGAGGGCGAGAAGAAGGATGAATTTGCAGCTCTTCTCGGTGATCTTGTGCTTGAGCTTCCGACAAAAGAGGGATATGAATATATAGAGCCCTCAGATCTTGACGGAATAAGGGCGCAGAGAAATCTTGAGCTTTATAAAAAAGAAAACACATCAAAGACAGATCTTAAAAAGAAAATAGCGGGCGCTTGGTACGGCAGAATTTGCGGTTGCTTGCTCGGTAAGCCGATCGAATGTGCTTGGACGAGAACGATACACGCTATTTTGAAATCAAGTGGAAATTTCCCACTTTCAAGATATATAAAATCAACAGATGTTACAGACGAAGTGGCTGAAAAATATAATTGTGCTTGGATAAGAACAAGACCCTGTATCGATAAAATATCCGACTGCGCTCCCTTTGACGATGATACGAACTACACGGTAATGGCACAGTGTATGCTGGATGATTACGGCGACACCTTCACTCCGCGTGACGTTATGGAAACGTGGATAAAATATCAGGGCAGAAATGCTTACTGTACCGCTGAAAGAGTTGCGTACAGAAATTATCTTATGCACTATATGCCGCCCGACACGGCGCTTTTCCAAAACCCTTACAGAGAGTGGATCGGCGCGCAGATACGAGGTGACTATTACGGATATATAACCGCCGATCCCGAAAAGGCGGCTGATATGGCTTGGAGAGACGCATCGATATCTCACGTAAAGAACGGAATTTACGGCGAGATGTTTATCTCCGCAATGCTCGCTTGCGCTCATACGCTTGAAAATATCGAGGACGTGATCTATGGCGGTCTTTCACAGATACCTCAAAATTCAAGACTTTACGTTCAGATAAATGAGCTTATAAACGATTATAAAAACGGTACATCACAAGAGGATGCGTTTAATAAGATCCATTCAAGATACAATAACGAAAATGGGCACGATTGGTGTCATACCATATCAAACGCGCTTATCGTTGTAGCCTCGTTGCTTTATGGAAAGGGTGATTATTCAAAATCGATCTGTATGGCTGTCGAAACGGGCTTTGATACCGACTGTAACGGTGCGACGGTAGGATCTATAATCGGTATGATGTACGGCATCGATATAATAGATGAAAGGTGGACAGCTCCTATAAACGGCAAGCTTGAAACACAGATACTCGGACATGAGAAGGTGTCGATCGATTCTCTTGTTGAGAAAACACTTACGCATATCGAAAAATTTAATTCCTGAGGAGAAAATATGAAATTAAGAATACCCGATTACGTTGCGCTTTATCATACGGGTGAGCCTGAAAATAAGCTTATAACCCCTTGGGGCGCACGATTTGGCGGCGGCAAGGAAGAATTTTATAACACGGACGGAAAGAGCGTTCTTGAATGTGAGAACGGAAAAATCGTTTTCGAGCTTCAAAACGATGAGCTTAATGTGCTTGCAACCACCTTTGAGTACGGCGCAAAATACGTTCAACTCCGTTGGAACGAAAAAACGAGAAAGGATGTAAAAATCCTTGGAGATGCTTACGAGCGCGGATACGGAGACCTTCAATGGCAAAGCATACGCCCCGAAAGATGTATGCCTTGGTATATCGCAGCATCAAACGGCTCTGACAGCGAGCGTGATTACAGTAAAAGATTTACCGAATGCTTCGGCGTTAAGGTCTGCCCGAATGCTATGTGCTTCTGGCAATACGATACTGAGGGTGTTACGCTTTGGCTTGATATAAGAAATGGCGGAAGCGGAACTGAGCTTAAAGGCAGAATGCTCGAATGTGCGACCGTTCTTTTCAAGGAATATAAGCAAACGAGCGCGTATAAGGCATTACAGGCGTTTTGCTCGGAAATGTGTCCTGAGCCTTATTTGCCGGATCATAAGGTTTACGGCTCAAACAATTGGTATTACGCATACGGAAAAAGCTCGCACGAGGAGATAATCTCCGACACCAAGCTTCTTATGAAGATGTGTGAAAATTGCGAAAACGCTCCGTATATGGTAATTGACGACGGCTGGCAGCCAAATCCCGTTGATGCTCCGTGGCATACGGGAAATGAGCGCTTCCCCGATATGAAGGCTCTTGCAGATACGATGCGTTCCTTGGGCGCGCGTCCGGGCATTTGGGTAAGATACCTTATAAACGGCAAGGACGGCAGTGAAAGAAAGATAGAAGTGCCCGAGAGCTGGTATCTTTCAAGAAACGACAGAACATTTGATCCCTCGCACCCCGAGGTTTTGGAGTATGTAAAAAACACAACTCAAACTCTCACTAAAAAGTGGGGCTATGAGCTTATAAAGCACGATTTTTCCACCTTCGATATTTTCGGAAAGTGGGGATTTGAGATAAATGATAAGATAACAAATGACGGCTGGAGCTTTTACGATAAGAAAAAGACGAGCGCCGAGATAGTAAAGAACTTTTACAGTGTTATCAAGGAAAACGCAAACGGAGCAGTTATAATCGGATGTAACTGTATAGGACATCTTTGCGCCACATATCATCAGCTCAACCGCACAGGCGACGACACAAGTGGCTTTGAATGGTCAAGAACCGCAAAAATGGGAGTTAATACATTGGCGTTCAGAAACTGTCAGAACGGACGCTTCTTTATGTCGGACGCGGACTGTGTCGGAATTACGGGAGCTATACCGTGGGAGCTTAATAGAGAGTGGCTCATGGCACTTTCACAGAGCGGATCTCCGCTTTTCGTGTCGTGCAAGCCGGGCATACTCGGCGAAAACGAGCTTAAGGAGCTTAAGAGCGCATATGAGATCGCATCAAGACAGGCAGACGAGCTTATCCCTCTTGACTGGATGGAAACGACTACTCCCGAAGTATATCTCTTGAACGGAAAGACGGTTAATTTTAATTGGTACACCAAACGCGGAAACGAAAGCTTTTCCCAGTGGCTGTGATTAGCGTGATACTCCTTTTTGCGCGCATTACCGTTTCTTATAAATAATATTGGATAATACAAAAATCTGCATAGATATTGACAAAACGGGCGAGGGAGTGTATAATTTTATTATAAAGTTTAATATAAAGGAGAGACAAATGAAAAATTTCTTTGGCGAATTTAAAAAATTCATAACCCGCGGAAATGTAATTGATATGGCTGTCGGCGTTATCGTCGGCGGTGCGTTTACCGCTATCGTAAACGGTCTTAGCAACTACGTTCTTAAACCGCTTATCAATTATCTTATGTTCCTTATAAGCGGCGGCAAGGGCAATCCGCTCGAGGCTGTATATACGTTCCTACATACCGTACCTCAGGTTGATGAGACAGGCGCTGAGATCGCAGGAACTATCGATCTTACAAAGTCGATCTACATCGACTGGGGATCATTTATCAACGCAATAATAAACTTCTTCCTTATCGCGTTGGTTCTTTTCGTAATCGTAAGAACAATAAACTCGATAAGAACAAAGCAGGATGAAATCAAGGCAGGCATCAGAGCCGCTAAGCCCACAAAAGAAGAAATATTGGAAATGAAGGCGGCAGGTATCAGCCTGAGAAAGAGAGAAGAGGTTAAAGCGTTCCTTGAGGCTAAGGCTCAAAAGAAGGCTGAGGAAGAGGCAGAGGCGGCAAGACTTGCCGAGGAAGCGGCTGCAAAGGAAAGAGAGCTAAACCCCACAACTGAGGATCTTCTTAAGGATATTATAAAAATCCTCGAAGCAAAATAAACAAAAATGCTGTCGCATTATGGTCGTACCCTAAAGGACAGTTTTGCAAGAATACGGTATATTTCGAAAGAGGTATGCCGTATTTTTTGTATTTGTGTCCGCAAATGCAGTGATTGTTAAGAAAAAATGATATTGTCGATTTGTGATTTCCCTGGAAGGTAATTTTATAAAATTCCCAGAAAAGTATTTACAATTTATCAAGAGCGTGTTATAATATCCTCGCGACGTAAACTGAATAACACAACACTACCATGGTTAACATGGGATAAGTATACCTTTTTCCTTTTGGTAAAAATGTATGCTCCCTTTTTGTATGCTTTTCCGTGTTATATGGTAGTGTAAAAAAGTTTGCGTCGCGGCATGGAGCTACGTTTTTCGGTGCGTAGCTTCGGTTACGCACCTTTTTGTATAATGGAAACCACGTGTCGATTTGTGCTTTTCTCGGAACGTAATTTTATAAATTTCTCGGATAGTATTTACAAAACTAAAAAATGATGATATAATAAAGACGCCAAACAATCTTAATATCATAGTTATAGGTCTTTTTCTCTTTATGGGGAAACTATAGCTTTTTTCGCTATAAAATTAAGCAAATACGTTTTGATAAAAACGCGACTCCTGCTTGATTGTATAGCGAACCTATGCTATGAAGAGATTGTTTGGCGACAATTGGAGTTTGCGTTTTTCGGTGCGTGGCTTCGGTTGCGCACCTTTTTATTTGCTGATAGGGGGATATATGAGTAAGAATATTGAAATAAGAGTAACAGATATTACGGGTGCAGAGCTTATGCCTGGGGAGCCTACCGTTTGTCTTGGTAACGGAGAGCAAGGTTTTGAGTGTTGCTGCGACGAGTGCGACTATTATTTGCTTTGCTTCCCCGAATTTGCTCCAAAAAGCAAAGAAGAAAATATTGCTATGAATAATTGTAAGACGAACTCTAAAGGACTACTTTGAAATTTAATAAAAAATAATACCTACCGACAAAAAAGAGGGCAGAGAATGTAATCATTCTCTGCCCTCTTGTGCTGCTTTGATCAAAGACGAGCCTATGGTTAAGCCGTTTATTCATCTGTTAAGTCGGTTAAAAAAGTGCTTAAGAAGCCACAGCATTATCAACAGTCTTTTTTTGACTGATTATTTTTTGATTTCCATATTATCAAATATACAAATATAGCAATAAGCGAAACGATAAAGCCGACAAGCATACCCGCCTTCATTCCTATTTGCTCGCAGGAAAGGCTGAGAGTGTGTGAAAGCTCCTTAGCAAGATCACTTTTTGAAACACAGTCAGTGATTATTCCCACAAGCTGAGGCGCGATTGAAGCTCCGAGGTCTCCGCCGGCAGCCATCATTGCGTATATAAACACTCCCGCCGTCGGGAAACGCTCCGCCGCAACGATCAGGCTTCCGGGCCACATCATCGATACACAAAATCCCGTCATCGCGCAGGCAATAAGACCGATGATAGGTATGTTTGAAACTACGGCGACAAGGTAACAAGCGCTCGAGCCAATAGCTCCAAAGCATAAGACCCTGCCGATATTTTTTCCGCATTTTGAATACAAGGTGCGCCCAAATCCCAAAGCTAAGGCGAAAAGAGCAACTCCAAATATATCACCCCAAACCTTTGGTATGCCAAGAGCCTGCTCTGAATAGCTTGAGCTCCACTGAGCCATAGTACATTCGGCAGCGCCGCCAAGAAAGATAGCTAAAACGCACATCCAAAGCCAGCCCTTTTTAAGAAAGCCGAGTGTTCCCGATATCTTTTCGGGCTTTTCAAGCTCAGGGAGCTTAGCTCCGAGAAAAAGGGAAGCTGAAAAAATCGGTACAAGTGTAAATAAAAGCGATAGCACCCACCAATAATTCGCATCAAACGCCAAGAGAAACAGAGTGCTTATAATAATCACCGCAACGACGCCCCAAGCATAGATCGAATGAAGCTTGCTCATTTCGTGCTCGGGATTTTCACTCGGGATCGCCGCAATAACGGGGCTGATAAGAACCTCTGCAAAGCCACCCGAGGCGGAAAATACGATTGTACCGATAACTAATCCCAAATAAACGTTGCTTGCAAAAATAAACGGAGAGAGCGAGTAGATAAGAAGTCCCGACAAGGTTAAGATCGGAGTGATCTTCACCGCCTTTGACATATTTATCTTGTGAGAAAAGAAGGAGAATATCAAGTCTATCGAGAGCTGTGTTACAAAATTTATGAGAACCAAAAGTCCTAACAAGGAATAAGATATCCCATAAAGAGAACGGAAGGTCAGAAATAATATAGGCGAAAGATTTCCCACAATAGACATGGAAATGTTAGCGGAATAGCAGGCAAGCTTTACCCTTTTGTATTGTTGCATAGTCTACCTCTTTTCAGATTATTTGCGAATAAAAACGACCACAGGGTCAAGTGTGTTGCAGGGAGTGTCAAGAATATATTTGCCGTTTTCATATGTGAACGGTATTTCCTTGATTTCTCCGTTTGGCATAAGCTTTTCGAATTTCGAAGCCTTAAAGGAGCAGACAAGCTCCGTTTTTTCTATGGGATCAAGACCGATATTGAAAATAGCGCAGAAAAGACCTCCATCCTCCATATCGGCAGCCTTGAGATATATTTCCTCATCTCCCGGATAATAAACGGGAAGCTCGTTTGTTGATTTAAGCATATTTATAAGCTGAAGCTTTCTTGAATAGGTGAGGAATGAAAACGCCTCTGAGATATTAAAATCAGCCACAGGAGTGCCCGAAAAAACGAAAACAGTTCCGCCAAGCTCGTTTTTGTAAACGGTAGAGCCGGGAAAGAGCGGCTCGTAATTTTTATAATCAACAGTGTTGCAAACAAATGAGTCAGCCTCGACACTTTCGTAAAGCGGAACAAGCTCCTTAAGCTTCATTTGTATTTTTATATGAGCGCCGTTTTCTTTGAGTATTTCACGCACAGGCTGCTTTCCGTGCCACTCACGCACATCGACGCCGATGTATTTGGCAAAGCCGCGCTTTACGAGATTTTGCGCCGTGTCCGATGCCAAGAAAACGGGGCCTTTTAAAAATTCCAACACTTCCTCGTCGCTGAGCTTGGTGTCGAAATCACCCTCTAAGCACAAAACTCCGCCACTCTCGCTCGAAAAATACATAGGAATTCCGAGCCTTTCAAGAACACAAAACGCCCAGCCGTCGTTTTCTTCCTTCACTCTGCCGTACGTAAAATCGGGAACGGAAGGGGTAAATATCTTGCAGCCGCGCCATTTGAGCGTGGGAGTGAGCTCGGCGAGCTTTTCATAAAATCCGCGATTTTTGCTCAAAATGCGTCTGTATGCGCGTCCGCTTTCGGGCTCGTAGGTTATAAGGCGCGTTATCCAGTGCTTAGCGCCGTTTGCACCCTCTAAGATACTTCCCGTATAATGTGTATGTAATGACATAGCGCCCGTGCTGTATCTGTTTTGCGGGCAGGTGTCGCTTTCTGCAAGCAGAACATCAACCTTTCCCTTAAGCTTGGCTATTTGTGTTGCGGCACGCTGAAATACTCGGCTGAAAAATCTTGCACCTGCGGGGGCGTAATTTCCATTGTTTATTCTCACAACGGTAGGATTTCCTTCTCCCGCGAGCACGCTTGCGATCTCGTAAGCGAACTCTGCATTGTTTCCGCAACAGCAATACGAGGCGGGGAGTGTCGGATCTACGCTGTCGAAGCCCGCACGCATGACCTTAGCAGTCTCGATAAGCGACTCCTTTTGAGTTTCGATGTAAATATCGGTGTATTCCTTGGCTCTGTCGCTTTTTTCGTTTACTATCTGCCAAAGCTCTCTGTCGGTAAGCGATGTGTTAGCCCGCTTATTGAAGCGTTCCATGTGCAAAGGACAAGCGCATCCCTCGCCCTTATACCAGATAAGACGAAAATCGTCGTCTATCATTACGCACTCCGGATGGCAGGATGCGATCGTTGCCATAACATTATAAATATATTCCTTAAATCCCTCGTCGCAGGGACAAACGACACGCGTTGCAACTCCGTCACAGAAGTTTACGTGAGTCTGGTAGGGGAACATCTCACCGAGTATCCAGCCGTGACCTACTGTAGCCTGAACTAAAATTCCGCATTTAAGTCCCATTTCGGCAAGTCTGTTTTTAAACATTTCGAATTTTTTGCATAAGATGCTCACCTTGTCAGAGGGCGGATTACCCTCGGGAACGAGCGTCATCTGAAACAGAGCGCACGAAGCAACTCCGCTTTCGTACTGCTCCTTGATATCCTGACATATCTCCTCAAGATGCTCGGTGTCAAGCGGCATTATGCTATATGAATATAATGAATTTTTATTCATTTGTAAGCCTTTCCTTAAAAGATTATTATATCATTATTCTATCATAAAATAATTAAAAGTCAATATGAAAATAAATATAATTAATGCTCCGCTTGCGCTAAGTGTCTTGAAAATACGAAATCTTTACTTTTTGTCAAAAGCGTGCTATAATGATAATATAAGATTTAAATAAAGAGGAATTTTCATGACCGATCATAAAATAAAAATAAATTGGAAGAACGGCGTTCTTTGGTTTGCTTTAATTCAAATCGAAATTATTGCAGTTTCTTTTTTGTTGGGGGGCATTATAAACATAATCGTAGGATTTTTCGTTGATACAGGCCCGGCGAAGGATATTGTTTTGTTCATGGCGCTTCTTTTTGTTGAGATGATGATAAAATTTTTTATATTTTTTGCATCCTTTCAAAACAATAGAAATTTCACATTTAAGCAATTTTGCCTTGATTATACGTTGACCTTTGTTTTGAGATTTATTATTTCGATAATATTTAGATTTTACACATTTGCCGCGGGCGCATCTCTTAGTTTGTCGGGAGCTTTGCTTGCCGGTGCGTTTACAAGTGAAGAAATCGTTTCACCCGATCAGGTTCCGATTATATATTTTATATCCCTTTTTGTTTTAATGGAATTGATAACAATACTTGTATCCTTTACCGCAAACAAGCTTAGCATCACATTAAAAAAGAAATTAAAAAAGAGCTTACATAAGGAATGATCTTCGCCATCTTACCTCCGCTTATGACGTCTTACACGGTTTATGTGCCTTTCAAAATCACCGTTTGATATCAGCTCCGCCAATACATACTATATATAGGTAGGAACGGTACAGGAATAAAAGCCGAGCTTTTTTTCAAAATCGGAAACAAGGCATTTCGGAAGAACCATATATCCCACGCGCAGAGCGGGGGATATTGTTTTTGAAAAGGTATTCATATAGATCACGTTTTCATTTGACGAGGCTGCAAAAAGAGTTTCCTCGGGCTTTCTTGATATTGAAAACTCCGACTCGAAATCGTCCTCAACTATATATCTGCCGTTAATGCTTGCCCAGCGAATATATTCGTGACGCTTTGAGGCTGAGGCGGAAATTCCGCTTGGGTAGCTTCGATAGGGCGTGATGTGCAGAATATCGGCGTCACAGCTCCATAGAGCCCCACTTTCTATTCCGTCTTGACCGAGAGGGAGCATTTCGTACTTAACATCAGATGCTTTGTATACCTGCTCGATCTTTTTGTAGGAAGGGGCTTCGATTGCGTATATACGGGCTCTTCCGAGCAATTCCACAATAAGCGTGTAAAGATATTCCGAGCCCGCTCCTATAATGATCTGGTCGGTGTCGCAGGTAATTCCTCGGCTTCTTAAAAGATATTGCCGTATAGCCTCGCGAAGCTCGTCGCATCCCGAATTTGCGGATCTTTCAAGGATAGTCTCGCCTAAATCGCTCATAACCCTTCTCATTGTTTTTGTAAGGACGGAGAAGGGAAATTCCAAAGATGTATCCGATCTGTGAGCTTTCGAAGATAAAAGCGGAGCTTTTCGGCTCGAAGAGGAAGCGAAGCCGTCGTTCGGACGAAAGATCACAAAAAATCCGCTTCGCTCCTTTGCTTCAACATATCCTTCATCGCAAAGCAGAGCATAGGCGTGCTCCACCGTTATCGTGCTTATTCCTAACTCTTCTGCAACTATCCTCTTGGAAGGGAGCTTGCTGTTATACTGATAAACTTCCGCAACAATATCGTCACGAACCTGTCTGTATAGCTGAATGTATGCGGGAGCAGGATCGTTTTCTCTGATAATATATTTCATCTGGTTATATAAAATTCTCCAATTCTGACTATTTTCATATGCCAAAAATCATTATATACTATTTTCATCAGGAAATCAAGGAGGATTTTTCAAAATGTCAACAAACAGATATGAATTAAATAAAAATCTCGCTCAGATGTTAAAGGGCGGTGTAATTATGGATGTTACCACTCCCGAGCAGGCAAAGATAGCAGAGGCTGCAGGCGCATGCGCAGTTATGGCGCTTGAGAGAATTCCTGCGGATATTCGCGCAGCAGGCGGCGTTTCCCGTATGAGCGATCCTAAAATGATCAAGGGTATTCAAGAGGCAGTATCAATTCCTGTTATGGCAAAATGCCGTATCGGTCACTTTGCGGAAGCACAGATATTGCAGGCGATCGAGATCGATTATATCGACGAGAGTGAGGTTTTGTCTCCCGCAGACGATAAATATCATATTGATAAAACGAAATTCGATGTTCCGTTTGTTTGCGGAGCAAAGGATCTTGGCGA
The DNA here is from genome assembly GCA_017461765.1 of Clostridia bacterium. Lineage (GTDB taxonomy): Bacteria > Bacillota > Clostridia > Oscillospirales > CAG-272 > RGIG2000. Next base: position 23,409 of record JAFTXO010000011.1, read on the forward strand.
GGCGCTTCGCCGTATAAACGAGGGAGCTTCCATGATACGTACCAAGGGCGAGCCCGGAACTGGAGATGTCGTTCAGGCGGTAAGACATATGAGAATGATGCAGGCTGAGATCCGCCGTATCGGCTCTATGGCTGAGGATGAGCTTTTTGATACCGCAAAGCAGCTTGGAGTTCCTTATGAGCTTGTACAGTATGTTCACGAGCACAAAAAGCTTCCCGTAGTAAACTTTGCCGCAGGCGGTGTGGCAACTCCCGCAGATGCGGCGCTTATGATGCAGCTTGGCGCTGAGGGCGTGTTTGTTGGATCGGGTATTTTCAAGTCGGGAAATCCCGAAAAGAGAGCTTCTGCTATTGTAAAGGCGGTAACCAACTTCAATGATGCCAAGCTTCTTGCAGAGCTTTCCGAGGATCTTGGAGAAGCAATGGTCGGAATAAACGAGCAGGAGATCGAGCTATTGATGGCGGAAAGAGGCAAATAATGAAAATCGCGGTTCTTGCAGTACAGGGCGCTTTTATCGAGCATGAGCAAATGCTTTCAAGGCTTGGGGTAGATACAATCGAGCTTCGCCAAAGGAGCGATCTTGAAAAGCATTTTGACGGCTTGATCATTCCCGGAGGAGAGAGCACGGTACAGGGTAAGCTTCTTCGTGAGCTTGGTATGCTTGACGAGCTGAAGGCTCGGATAGAAAATGCTCTTCCCGTATTCGGAACTTGTGCAGGACTGATATTGCTTGCAAAGAAGATAAAGAATGACGAGCGTGTTCATTTCGGAACTATGGATATCGTTGCGTTAAGAAACGCTTACGGACGTCAGCTCGGCAGCTTTTATGACGAAAATGAATTTGAAGGCATAGGAAAAATACCGATGACCTTTATAAGAGCTCCTTATATCGAGTCTGTATCGGGCAATGTGGAGGTTTTGGCAAGGTCGGGCGGAAATATTGTCGCGGCACGCCAGAAAAATCAGCTCGTAACCTCGTTTCACCCTGAGCTAAACGATGATTTATCCGTACATAAATATTTTATTGATATGATTAAAAATTCAAAATAATAAGATAATAATATAATTAGTATAGTAAATAAGAATGTATAGGGCAGAGATAAAAATCTCTGCCCTTTTCATACGCTTTAATGAGTGATTTTCGATATATTTTTTCGTAATAAAAATTTTTTGAAAAAATTTAATATACCTATTGACAAAGTAGGTAAATAGTGCTACAATGTAAATACCTACTTAATAAGTGTGCAAAAGAGGTGTAACCTATGAACAACTACTTTCAAAGCCTTGTAAGGGCTAATTTCCGATTCGGACGAATGTGTCGATGTTGAAGCTTAAATCTCATACTCAAATAAAAAAGAAGAAAACCAAAAAAACAACATCACATATTATGTATAATGAAAGGAAATTTAATCATGTCTAATAATTATAAATTTGAAACACTTCAGCTTCACGTTGGTCAAGAAACCGCAGATCCCGCAACCGATGCTCGCGCAGTACCGATCTATGCGACAACATCTTATGTATTTCACGATTCCGCTCATGCGGCGGCACGCTTCGGTCTTGCAGATGCAGGAAATATCTACGGCAGACTTACAAACTCCACACAGGACGTTTTTGAAAAGAGAATAGCCGCACTTGAGGGCGGTGTTGCCGCACTTGCTTTAGCTTCGGGCGCTGCCGCTATTACATATACTTTGCAGGCTCTCGGTCAGAACGGCGGTCACTTCGTAACACAAAAAACGATCTATGGCGGAAGCTACAATCTCCTTGCACATACACTCCCGAATTTCGGTATTACCGCAACATTTGTAAATATTCACGATCTTAAAGAGGTAGAAGCAGCAATTCAGGATAATACAAGAGCTATCTATATCGAAACGCTCGGAAACCCCAATAGCGATATTCCCGATATTGACGCACTTGCAGAGCTTGCACATAAGCACGGCTTGCCGCTCGTTGTTGATAATACCTTCGGAACACCTTATCTTATCCGTCCTATCGAGCACGGCGCAGATATCGTTGTACACTCCGCAACTAAGTTTATCGGCGGACACGGAACAACGCTTGGCGGCGTGATCGTAGATTCCGGTAAATTCGATTGGACGGCATCGGGTAAATATCCCGCAATTGCAGATCCCAACCCGTCCTATCACGGTGTATCGTTTGTGAAGGCGGTAGGTCCTGCGGCATTCGTTACTTACATTCGTGCAATCTTGCTTCGTGATACAGGCGCAACTATTTCGCCTTTTGCGGCATTCTTGCTCCTTCAGGGAACGGAAACGCTTTCTTTGAGACTTGAGCGTCATGCGGAAAATACCAAAAAGGTAGTCGAGTTCCTTGTAAATCATCCTCAGGTAGAGAAGGTTAACCATCCCTCCTTGCCCGACCATCCCGATCACAAGCTCTATCAGAAATATTTCCCGAACGGAGGCGCATCGATCTTTACATTTGAGATCAAGGGCGGCGTAAAGGAAGCACATAAATTTATCGATAGCCTTAAGATCTTCTCATTACTCGCTAATGTTGCAGATGTAAAGAGCCTTGTTATCCATCCCGCAACCACCACACACAGCCAGCTTACAGAAGCGGAGCTTGAGGATCAGGGCATTAAACCAAACACTATCCGTCTTTCTATCGGTACAGAGCATATTGATGATATCATTGCCGACCTTCAGAACGGCTTTGATGCAGTAAAATAATTTTGAGAGGTAATAATCATGTCTAAAATATATACATCCGCGGATCAGCTTATAGGAAAAACTCCGATTTTGGAGCTTACACATATTGAAAAAGAGCTCGGACTTAAAGCAAAGGTACTTGCAAAGCTTGAATATTTCAATCCCGCGGGATCAGTAAAGGACAGAATAGCAAAAGCAATGATTGACGAGGCAGAGGCCTCTGGCAAGCTTAAACCCGGCTCAGTGATTATCGAGCCGACCTCAGGTAACACGGGTATCGGTCTTGCTTCTGTTGCGGCATCAAGAGGATATAAAATAATTATTGTTATGCCCGAAACGATGTCAGTTGAGCGCAGACAGCTTATGAAAGCCTACGGAGCAGAGCTTGTGCTCACCGAGGGCGCAAAGGGAATGAAGGGCGCAATTGCAAAGGCAGAGGAGCTTGCTAAGGAAACACCGAACAGCTTTATCCCGGGTCAGTTCGTAAACCCTGCAAACCCCAAGGCTCACAGAGAGCATACAGGTCCTGAAATTTATGAGGATACCGACGGAAAGGTTGATATCTTCGTAGCAGGTGTAGGCACAGGTGGAACTGTAACAGGCGTTGGTGAATACCTTAAGTCAAAGAACCCGAATGTAAAGGTGGTTGCCGTAGAGCCCGCTTCCTCGGCGGTTCTTTCAACAGGCGTTGCAGGACCGCATAAGATCCAGGGCATCGGCGCAGGCTTTGTTCCCGATGTTCTCAACACAAAGGTTTATGATGAGATCATTCCCGTATCCAACGAGGATGCGTTTGCAACAGGAAAATTGATCGGTAAGAGCGAGGGCGTGCTTGTCGGAATTTCCTCAGGAGCGGCTACCTATGCGGCAATAGAGCTTGCAAAACGTCCCGAAAATGCAGGAAAGACCATCGTAGTACTTCTTCCCGATACAGGCGACAGATACCTTTCCACACCTCTTTTTGCGGAATAAACTGAAAATAATCACCGGTACCTGTTGATGCGAGTGCCGGTGATTTTATTAAATAATGATATTAATATAGAAATTATGGAGACAATAAATATGATACCGACGCCAAAAGAATCATTTGAATTATTAAAGGAATATAACAAGGGCGAGTTTCATCTGAAGCACGCAAAAACCGTCGGCGGAGTGATGCGATGGTACGCGAACGAGCTTGGCTACGGGGACGAGGCTGATTTTTGGGAAACGGTCGGTATTTTGCATGACCTTGATTTCGAACAGTATCCCGAACAGCACTGTATAAAAGAGCAAGAGCTTTTGAAAGATCACGGAGTAGACGAAAGAATAATTCACGCCACCGCAAGCCACGGCTACGCTTTAACTGTGGATATAAAGCCCGAGCATGAAATGGAAAAGGTGCTTTACGCGGTGGACGAGCTTACAGGACTTATCTGGGCTGTCGCTATTATGCGACCGTCGGGAAGCTTTGAGGATCTGGAGCTTAAATCCGTGAAGAAAAAATACAAAAATTTAAATTTTGCCGCAGGATGCTCAAGAGAGGTCATCGAGCGCGGAGCAAATATGCTCGGCTGGACACTTGATGAGCTGATAACAAAAACAATTGTTGCTATGCGTACAATAGAAAAGGAGTCTTGAAATGAACTGTTTGAACGGATGTAGAAATATATATATAGATAATGCTGCAACGACCAAGATGAGCAAATCTGCAATTAACGCAATGCTGCCGTATTTAGACGGTATTTACGGAAACCCCTCAAGTCTTCACAGCGAGGGACAAAAGGCAGCAGAGGCGCTTGTCGGCGCAAGAGAGCGAATTGCAAAATGCCTTGGATGCACATCGAGAGATCTGACCTTCACCTCGGGCGGCAGTGAAGCGGATAATCAGGCAATAGTTTCCGCTGCGCGTATCGGTGAGAAAAAGGGAAAGAAGCACATCGTTTCTACCGCCTTTGAGCATCACGCCGTTTTGCATACGCTTGAAAGACTTAAAAAGGAAGGCTTCGAGATAACTCTTCTTGATGTTCACGAAAACGGACTTGTAACTCCGGAGCAGGTTGCTGAGGCGATCCGCCCCGATACCTGTCTTGTTACAGTTATGTACGCAAACAATGAGATAGGAACTATTCAGCCGATTGCCGAGATAGGAGCGATTTGCCGCGAAAGGGGCGTGCTTTTCCACACCGATGCGGTACAGGCGGTTGGACATTTGAAAATCAATGTCACGGAGCAAAATATAGATATGCTCTCACTTTCAGCGCATAAGTTCCACGGCCCTAAGGGAATTGGCGTTTTGTATGCAAGAAAGGGAATACCCCTTACCAACCTTATAGAGGGTGGTGCGCAGGAAAGAGGTAAGCGCGCGGGAACGGAGAATATTCCCGCCATAATGGGAATGGCAACAGCGCTTGAGGAAGCGTGTGAAAATATAGATAAAAATACAAAAAAATTAACCGCACTAAGAGACAGACTTATTTCGGGTCTTTCCGAGATACCGCATTCTATCCTGAACGGAGATGCGAAAAAGAGGCTTCCCGGTAATGTAAACTTCTGCTTTGAGGGCATTGAGGGAGAATCGTTGCTTCTTTTGTTGGATGACAAGGGAATTTGCGCATCATCAGGCTCTGCCTGCACGTCGGGATCTCTTGATCCGAGCCATGTGCTCCTTGCAATCGGCAGAGTGCACGATATTGCTCACGGCTCTCTAAGGTTGAGTCTTTCCGAGGAGAACACTGAAGAGGAGATCGAATATACGATCGGAGCGGTCAAGGAAGTTGTAGAATATTTACGCTCAATTTCTCCGATATGGCGAGATCTTTCAAGCGGTAAAAAGAAATTTATTATAAAATGAGGTTATACGAGATGGCATTATACAGTGAAAAGGTTATGGATCATTTCCGCAATCCCCGCAATGTCGGAGTAATTGAAAATGCAGACGGCGTTGGCGAGGTAGGCAACGCAAAATGCGGAGATATTATGAAAATCTATTTGAAGATAGAAAACGATATTATAGTCGATGTAAAATTTGAAACCTTCGGTTGCGGAAGCGCGATCGCATCAAGCTCAATGGCAACAGAGCTTATAAAGGGCAAGCCTGTATCGCAGGCATTGGAATTAACAAACAAAGCGGTTGTAGAGGCGCTTGACGGTCTTCCCGCACATAAGCTTCATTGCTCGGTGCTTGCCGAGGAAGCTATAAAGGCGGCGCTTAAGGATTACTACGATAAAAACGGTATCGAGTACGACCGCAGTCTTTTCCCTGACTGCGCAAGCTGCGGTCACTGCTGTGAAATATAATGAAGGCTCTTATTGCAATGAGTGGGGGAGTCGATTCCTCACTTGCGGCAAAATTGATGATCGAGCGTGGATTTGAATGTATCGGCTGTACGATGAAGCTGTATCAAAACGAGGATGCCGGTATCGAGCGCTCGCGTACCTGTTGCTCCCTTGACGACGTCGAGGATGCAAGAAGCGTCTCTTACAAGCTCGGAATGCCGTTTTACGTGTTTAATTTCACGCAGGATTTTAAAAATACAGTTATACGTAATTTTATCGAAGGCTACGAAAAGGGCGTTACTCCAAATCCTTGTATCGACTGCAACAGATATATGAAATTCGATAAGCTGTATGAGCGTGCCAAAGCCTTGGGATGCGATTATATTGTAACGGGACACTATGCAAGGATCGAAAAGCAAAACGGAGAATATGTGCTTAAAAAGGCTCTTGACGAAACAAAGGATCAGACTTATGTTCTGTATTCCTTAACGCAGGAGCAGCTTGCGCACATTCAGTTTCCGCTCGGAGAAATGAAAAAAACGCAGGTGCGTGCGCTTGCCGAGCAAAGCGGATTTATAAATGCAAATAAGCCGGACAGTCAGGATATCTGCTTCGTTCCCGACGGTGATTATGCCCGTGTGATAGAGCTTCACACGGGTAAAAAATCGATGCAGGGTAACTTCGTTGATGCACAGGGAAATATCCTCGGCAGACACAAGGGAATTGCTCATTATACCTTGGGACAGAGAAAAGGACTCGGTATTTCAAGCACAGAGCCGTTATATGTTTGTAAAATATGCTCGCAAAGCGGTGATGTGGTTCTCGGAGGAGGTAAGGAGCTATTCGGCAATGAGGCAAATGTATGTGATTTTAACTGGATAAGCCCCTCATCACCAAAAGACACCTTTCGCTGTAAGGTTAAGATACGCTACCGTCAGCCCGAGCAGTGGGCAAGTGTTACTCCGACGGGCGACAGCACCGTTCATATCACCTTCGACGACCCTCAAAGGGCGATTACTCCCGGTCAGGCGGCTGTATTGTATGACGGCGATACCGTTCTTGGCGGAGGAACTATTAAATAATTAAATAACAGAAGGTAAGCTGGTATGATAACCAAACGATTCTATATTGGCGGTATGAGCTGTATAAACTGCCAAAGCAAAATAGAAAATAAATTAAAAGACCTAAACGGTGTGAAATCTATTCGTGTAAGCTACCGAACAGGAGCGGCGGATATTGAATTTGACACCGATAAAATTTCCTTTGCCCGTATAGAGCAAGCTAACAAAAAGCTTGGATACGAGGTAAGAAGAGAGGGAAAAAGCACAAAATCAAACATTATAAGAGCGATCTGCCTTTTGGCAAGCGTTATTATCTTATACATAGTGCTTGAGCAATTTGGTATTTTGAATTTACTCGTTCCGAGTCAGCTTGCAAATAGCGGCATGGGATACGGAATGCTTTTCGTTGTGGGACTTTTGACATCCGTACACTGTATTGCGATGTGCGGAGGCATAAATCTTTCTCAGTGCTTACCGACAAAGGGATTGGAGGACTGTGAGAAAAAAGCAACTGCGTTTCTGCCTGCCGTCTTATATAATCTCGGAAGAGTAATTTCTTATACTTTTATCGGATTTATTTTAGGACTTATAGGATGGCTCATCGGAGGAGGCTCGGGTATCGGAGTTCCTACGGTTTTGCAGGGAGCTTTGAAGATCGTAGCAGGTATATTGATGATCGTTATGGGAATAAATATGCTTGGAATATTTCCTTGGTTGCGTAAGCTTAATCCCCGTATGCCTGCTTTTATATCAAAAAAGATAGAAGCTCAAAAGCTAAGAGCCACAAGACCGTTCGTTATAGGGCTTTTGAATGGCTTGATGCCGTGTGGACCGCTACAATCGATGCAAATATTGGCGCTTGCCTGCGCAAATCCTTTTGTCGGCGCGCTTTCTATGCTATTATTCAGCTTGGGAACTGTTCCGCTTATGCTCGGACTCGGCTCTCTTATATCGGTGCTTGGTATGCGCTTTACTCATACTATTATGAATATCGGCGCTGTTTTGGTTACCGTTCTCGGCTTTGCAATGCTTGCTCAGGGAGGCAGTCTTTCGGGATGGATATCATCGGAAATCCTTTTGTTCATAATTATCGCACTTTCGGTTATAGGTATTGTATCGATAATTCCGTTTTCAAAAAAGCCATATCGGATAGTTAGCGTTGCTTTATCCTTTGCCGTTTTTATTACGGCGGGAGTTATTTGGCAATGCTCAAAGCGCGATGAAGCGCCGAGCGGTGATGAAATACAGGTCGTTGACGGATTTCAGATCGTCAACAGTACACTCTCTTCCGGAAGATATCCTTCGATAACGGTAGAGGCGGGAGTTCCCGTTAAATGGATCATCAATGCACCGAGCGGAAGCATAAACAGCTGTAATTACAGAATGCTCGTTCAGGAATACGGCATCGAATACACATTTAAAAACGGTGAAAATGTTATTGAATTCACGCCGACAGAGACAGGTACGTTTTATTATACGTGCTGGATGGGAATGATCAGAGGAAGCATCACTGTAACGCAGAAAAGCAGTGATGATACAGTGTCCTCAAGCAACGTCTCTACGCTATCCAGAAGCGACTCCCAAGGCGCGGTCGCTCAAATATCTTGAAAATGAGAAGAGAGGATTTATATGAAGCAATATAATGTTACGGGAATGAGCTGTGCGGCTTGCAGCACAAGAGTAGAAAAGGCCGTATCAAAAGTTCCCGGTGTAACCTCTTGCTCGGTAAGCTTGCTTACAAATTCTATGGGAGTTGAGGGTACTGCCACGACGGAAGATATTATTGCTGCCGTGGAGCAGGCAGGCTACGGCGCATCTTCCAAGGATACGCAGACATCGGCAAAGTCAACGCTCGTATCTGAGGATCTGTTGGCGGATAAAGAAACTCCCGCACTCAAAAAGCGCTTGATCGCGTCGGTGGTGCTTCTTGTCGTTTTGATGTATCTTTCTATGGGGCACATGATGTGGGGATGGCCGTTGCCGTCATGGTTTGATGATAATCACGTGGCAATGGGGCTTGTGCAGCTTTTGCTTTCGGGTATGATTATGGTAATCAACCAGAAATTCTTCATCAGCGGCTTTAAGAGCCTTTGGCATAAAGCGCCAAATATGGATACCTTGGTAGCTATGGGCTCTGCGGTGTCCTTCCTTTACAGCGTTTACGTGCTGTTTGCTATGACAAGAGCGCAAGTGGACGGTAATACGGAAGCGGTCATAATGTATATGATGGACTTCTATTTCGAAACGGCGGCGATGATCTTGACACTGATAACAGTGGGGAAAATGCTTGAGGCTCATTCAAAGGGTAAAACGACAGATGCTTTGAAAAGCCTTATGAAGCTGTCACCTAAAACAGCCGTTATTTTAAAAGACGGAGTTGAGGCTACCGTTCCGATAGAGCAGGTACACAAGGGCGATATTTTTGTCGTTCGTCCCGGAGAAAATATTCCCGTTGACGGAATTGTAATCGAGGGAAGCAGTGCAGTCAACGAGTCAGCACTGACAGGAGAAAGCATTCCCGTTGATAAAGCGGTAGGAGATACGGTTTCTGCTGCTACCGTCAATCAGGCGGGCTTTATCAAATGCGAGGCAACAAGAGTCGGAGAAGACACTACGCTTTCGCAAATCATTCAGATGGTCAGTGATGCTGCGGCAACAAAGGCGAAAATATCTAAGGTTGCAGATAAGGTTTCGGGCGTTTTCGTTCCAATCGTGATCGTAATTTCCGTAATTACGGCGATTGTATGGCTCATTGTGAGACAGGATATCGGCTTCGCTCTTGCCCGTGCTATTTCCGTGCTGGTTATAAGCTGTCCGTGTGCATTGGGACTTGCAACACCCGTTGCAATTATGGTGGGCAACGGAAAAGGTGCTAAAAACGGCATATTGTTCAAAACCGCTGTTTCCCTGGAGGAAGCGGGAAAAATCCGGATCGTAGCCTTGGATAAGACGGGAACGATTACAAGCGGAGACCCAAAGGTAACCGATATTATTCCCGCCGACGGAATAACGGATGAGGACTTTCTTATGATGGCATCCTCGCTGGAGCAAAAGAGCGAGCACCCCTTGGCAAAGGCGATATTGCAGGAAGCAAAAATGCGCTCACTTCAAATGGCAGAGGTTTCTGATTTTCAGGCGCTTACGGGAAACGGACTTACCGCGGTGCTTAACGGAAAGAAGCTGCTTGGCGGAAGTATGAAATTCGTTAGTGCTCAGATATCGGTACATCAGACCTTTTTTGAAAAGGCAAAGCATCTTGCCGAAAGCGGAAAAACACCGCTTTTGTTTGCAGAGGATGATCACTTGCTTGGCTTGATTGCTGTTGCTGACGTGATCAAGGAGGACAGTGCATCGGCAGTTAAGGAGCTTCAAAATATGGGCATTCGTGTCGTGATGTTGACGGGAGATAACGAGCAGACCGCCAAAGCCATCGGAAAAGAGGCAGGCGTTGATGAGGTTATTGCGGGTGTTTTGCCCGATGGCAAGGAGCGTGTGATTCGCGATCTGCAAAAGCAGGGTAAGGTTGCCATGGTTGGCGACGGCATAAACGATGCCCCTGCCTTGACAAGAGCTGATATCGGTATTGCTATTGGAGCGGGAACGGATATTGCAATCGATGCGGCGGATATCGTTTTGATGAAAAGCAATCTCAGTGATGTTCCTGCGGCAGTTCGCTTAAGCAGGGCAACTCTTAGAAATATCCATGAAAATCTTTTTTGGGCGTTTATTTATAATATTATCGGTATTCCGCTTGCCGCAGGCGTATTTGTTGCAATCGGGCTTACGCTCAATCCTATGTTTGCGGCTGCCGCTATGAGCTTATCAAGCTTTTGCGTTGTTACCAATGCATTGCGTCTGAACCTATTTAAAATACGCAGTACAAAAAAAGACAGAAAAATAAGATCCGTCTCATGTAAAGCATCTTCGTACAAGGAAAATTACGAAAAGATACTGAATATTGAGGGGATGATGTGCGCGCACTGTGAAAACAGAGTAAAAAATGCGCTTGAAGCACTTTCCGAGGTAGATCTTGCAACAGTCAGATATGATAGCGGAACTGCTAAAGTAACGCTTAATGCACCGCTTGAGGACAGTATACTTGTGAGCGCCGTTGAAAAAGAAGGCTACAGTGTAAAATCCGTTCAATAATTTTTAATACGGAAGGCGGGGCTTTGACCGTTTCAAATTTGGTTTTGTCTTTTCCCGCTTGCTATATAAAGAAAGGATATTTTTATGATTTTGAGTTTTTCCGACATTACGGAGTTTAAAAAAGCGATCGATCAGAGATTTTCTATCAAAATACACTTTCACGACTGCTGCGGAGGACAGCATTTTACGGTTGATGAGATGACTGAGGAGCTTAAGGAATATATCGCATCATACTTTGCCGAGCGCAAGCTGAAGGTGCGTTTTTCGGAAGACAGTAAACACTTCTCCGTGGAGGAACTTTCATAATGCTGAATCAATTTTCAAGAACCGAGCTTATATTCGGTAAGGAAGCGATGGAACGGCTTGCTAACGCTCGTGTTGCAATATTTGGAATCGGCGGAGTTGGTGGATATACTGTAGAAGCGTTGATTCGGTCGGGCGTGGGAGCGATCGATCTCATTGACGATGACAAGGTTTGCCTTACAAATATCAACCGTCAGATCTATGCAACGAGAAAGACGGTTGGAAAATATAAGGTGGACGTTGCTGCTGAGCGTATTGCCGAGATAAATCCAAATGCTACTGTTCGTACCTATAAAACATTTTACACACCCGAAACAGCGGAGCAATTTGATTTTTCGCAGTACGATTACATCGTAGATGCCATTGATACCGTGACAGGAAAGATTGCGCTTGTTATGAATGCCAAAGCCACAGGAACTCCAATCATCAGTTCTATGGGCGCAGGAAACAAGGTCGATCCCACGGCATTTGAGGTAACGGATATTTATAAGACTTCGGTTTGCCCTCTTGCCAAGGTTATGCGTTATGAGCTTAAACGAAGGGGAGTCAAAAGGCTCAAGGTCGTATATTCAAAGGAAAAGCCGATCACTCCAATCGAGGATATGGCAATAAGCTGTAAGGCTCACTGCATTTGTCCTCCGGGTACAGCAAGAAAATGTACTCAAAGAAGGCAAGTTCCGGGCAGTAACGCCTTTGTTCCCTCGGTTGTTGGTTTAATTATCGCAGGAGAGGTAATCAAGGATCTAACCAAGTTAAAAATACAAAAATGATCGTTTACGGAAAAGAGAGGAATATCAAAAATGACAATATCGACGAAAGGCAGATATGCACTGAAAATAATGATAGATCTTGCGGAAAACGGTGACGGTTCTTATATTCCGATGAAAAAGGTCGCGCAACGTCAGGGACTTCCGCATAAGTATTTGGAACACATTCTGCCTGTGTTGACTCAAAATCACATCGTTGAAGGGCAGCACGGCAAGGGCGGCGGATACCGCTTGACGAGGAAACCCGAAGAATACACCGTGGGCGAAATTCTTCGCTTGGCAGAAGGAGACCTTGCCCCCGTTGCCTGCCTTGAGTGCGGAGCAGAGCCTTGCAAAAAAGTGAATGAGTGCCGTACAATATCAATGTGGAAAAATTTGCAGTCTTTGATTGACGGATATTTTGACGGTATCACAATCAAGGATCTTACGCGCAACGGCGAGAACAACACAAGCGGAATTGATATTTCATTTTTGGATGCAGCATTATGACAATACACCAATTACATTACGTGATCACAATTTCCGAGACGGGCTCCTTTAATAAGGCGGCGGAAATTCTCTATGTAGCACAGCCATCTCTGACAAGCTCAATAAAAGAACTTGAAAAGGAACTCGGTATTTCTATCTTTCACAGAAGCGGAAGAGGCGTAACGCTTACCAATGACGGAGTGGAGTTCGTGCTGTACGCCCGTCAATTATATCAGCAATATGAATCGCTTATGCAAAAGTACGGGAAGATGGGTACGCTGAAAAAGAAATTCGGAATTTCCACACAGCACTATTCTTTTGCGGTAAAAAGCTTTGTCGAGATGGTGAAGAAATTCAATACGGCGGAATATGAATTTGCCATCAGAGAAACGAAAACAAGAGATATTATAGATGACGTAAGCACCGGTAAAAGCGAGATCGGAATTATATATTTGAGCAATTTCAACCGTATGGCAATTACGAAGCTGTTGCACACGAAGGATCTCGAATTTCATGAGCTGACTGCTTGCGAAGCTTATGTATATCTGTGGAAGGGACATCCTCTGGCGAGCTGCAAGTCAATCCGTTTTGAACAACTCAATGAATATCCTTGCCTGTCCTTTGAGCAGGGAGATAACAGCTCCTTCTATTTTGCCGAAGAAATACTCAGCACCAACGAGTACGCGAGAACAATCAAAGCGAATGACCGAGCGACGATGCTGAATCTGATGATCGGTCTGAACGGCTATACACTTTGCTCGGGTATCATTTGTGAGGAATTGAACGGCAGTGATTACATTGCAGTTCCGTTTGAGCACGAGAATTTGGAAAGTGCAGATCGAATGGTGATCGGTTATATTACGAGAAAAAATATGCCGCTCAGCCGTATGGGAGCCCTTTATATTGACGAAATTAAACAGTATTTAGACGAATATCATAAGCCTGCTGAGGCGTAAAGCGATACCGTACATTCTTGTATGAATGGTACGGTATCGTTTTTATTATAGGATTAATCTATACCTCGGTATACTTATCATGTATTGGACAAAGAACGTGACCGGTAGTATAATAATGGTATCAAAAATCTTTGCTTTATATGAGGCGAGCGGAATGTTGGTTTTGAGTAGTGAGACGCAAAAAGCTTTATATTTTCACGCCGAAACGGAATACCCGGAGGAATGCTGCGGAATCCTGCTCGGCAAGCGGGAAAAAGAGAAAAAATTCGTATATAAAGCAATTTGTACAGAGAACGTAGGAAATAAAAAACTGAAAACGACACATTTTGTAATGGATCCTCTTGAGATTGCAAAGACGGAAGCGTCGGCAGAGCAGGAAGGACTTGAAATCGTCGGATTTTATCATTCGCATCCGAATTATGCGGCATCGGCATCAAGAGAAGATGCATTTTATATGCTTGCAGGTTACTCATATCCCATTATTTCAATCAGTGACGGTGCGTATCAAATGGCTTGCTTTGAAAAAGGTTCACCGACGAGTGTCGAGGTAAAAGAAGAGAAAATCATGATACAAGGAGAGACATAATGCAGATACAGGTATATATATCGGCAACACTCAGAGCCTTTGCCGAACGCAAGGCAAAAGTGGAAATAGAGGGAAGTACGGTTCGTGAGGTGCTGGGGCGGTTGCAGGATGAGTATCCCGAAAGCAAAAAGGCTTTATTTGAGGAAAGCGGTGCGCTCCGCCCATTTGTGAGCGTTTTTGTAAACGAAGCGCCTATTGCGACGGATTCGGAGTATGATACAGCTTTGAAGGAAACCGATAAGATCCTATTATTGCCCATTATTGCGGGGGGCGCTCCTACAGAGAGTGTGATCTCGGATGAACGGAGAAAGGAAGTATCTCTTGATGATGCGGAGATTGAACGGTTTAACAAGCATTTGATGCTCCGTGATATCGGCGTGAAAGGACAAAAGCGTATCAAAGCGGCGAAGGTTCTGATCGTCGGTCTTGGCTCTCTCGGTTCACCTGTTGTGCAGTATTTGGCGGCAGCGGGAGTGGGAACCATCGGAATTGCCGATTTTGATGAGGTATCTCTCGGAAATCTGCAAAGCCAAGTCATTCACGGCACACGAGACGTGCATCGTCCAAAAACAGCATCGGCAAAGGATACGATTAAGGCGATCAATCCCAAAATCAAGATCGAAGCGTACAATGAGAAGCTTGAGTCCGACAACATTGCGAATATTATCGGTGAGTATGATGTTGTTGTGGATTGTACCGACAATTATAAGTCACGGTACTTGATAAACGATGCCTGCGTATTGCTCGGTAAGCCTGTCGTTTTTGGTGCGATGTATCAATTTGAGGGACAGGTAAGCGTTTTTGATGCGAAATCTGGACCATGCTTCCGATGTCAGTTTCCATCACCGCCGCCTGTGGGACTTGTTCCTACCTGTTCCGAGGGCGGAGTAATCAGTCCCTTGCCGGGACTCATCGGCAGTATTCAGGCAAACGAAGTCTTAAAGCTGATTATAGGTGGCGGAGAGACTTTGATCGGAAAATTACTTGTGGCTGACACGTGGAATCTTCATTCCTCTGTTTTGAACATCCACAAGAGTGAGAATTGTCCGATATGTGGAAGCAATCCCACAATTACAGAAATAGAAGACTTTGACTATGAGGACTTTTGCGGACTGCGACAAACAGAGGAAGAAACGCCCGTAGAAGTGATCACCGCTGAAGAATTGGTTGCAAGAATCGAAAGGGGGGATACCATCACGATTGTGGACGTAAGAGAGCCCCATGAGAGAGCAATTCATCGCTTCCCGAATGCGATCGTTATTCCGATTGGACAGTTGGCAAGACGGCAAAAGGAGCTTGATCCTGATATTGACACCGTTTTTATCTGTCGAGAGGGCAAGAGAAGCATTTTGGCAATCAATACGTTGAGAGATGCCGGATACAAAGGACCCATGTATAGCCTCGCGGGCGGCATTGAGTCGGCAAAGAATATCATTTTCTCTCACGAAGGTGCATGGCTGTAAGTTTTCTTTATTGTGAACGCATAACCCACGCATTAGAATGAAAGAAACTTCACATAAAAATTTATAGAAAATAGGAGATTTAGAACAATGGCAAAAGAAGAACAAGCAATCAAGGCATTAGGGGCACGTGCCGCGTATAATTTGGCGAATGTCACCAAGACGAAGCCCCAATACGGTGCGATTACACCGAAATGGCTCACAAAGCTTTTGGAATTTAAGGGACTTGAAACAGGTATCTATCGTGTAAACAAGGTCGTTGAGGGTGATACGCCTCTTGACGTTTTGTGCAGCCAGACCAAAAAAACCGATATTATTCCCGACGGTTACATAGAGTATGAGGAAGAACCCAGAGAGTATCGTCTCAGCTCGATTTCCACCATTATCAATGTCAATACGGCAATCGAGGATGTGTACAGCGCACCCTACGATCAGGTAAAGGAGCAGCTTGCTCTTGCCATCGAGAGCCTTCGTGAAAGACAGGAGAGTCAGCTCATCAACAATGATGACTACGGACTTCTCAAAAACGTACCCGAATCCCAGAGAATCCAGTCTCGCACCGGCGCGCCCACGCCAGACGATCTCGATGAGCTTATTACAAAGGTTTGGAAGGAGCCTTCTTTCTTCCTCGCTCACCCCAGAGCTATCGCGGCATTTGAAAGAGAATGCACAAAACGTGGCGTTCCGCCCGTAACGGCAAATATTGCGGGTGGTACCTTCATTCTTTGGAGAGGTATTCCGATCATTCCTACCGACAAGCTTTTGGTAGATGGACTCAAGAACCCCAAGAGCCAGAGCGGTAAGACCAATATTCTTCTGGTTCGTACAGGAGAGGCAAAGCGCGGTGTTATCGGTTTGTATCAGGCAGGCATGAAGAATGAACAGTCTAGAGGGTTGTCTGTAAGATTCAGAGGCATTGACGACAAGGGTGTTGCATCTTATCTGTTGTCTCTCTATTGCTCTGCGGCGATTCTTGCAGATGATGCAATTGCCGTACTTGAGGATGTTGAGGTAGGCGAATATTATGACTACGAATAATTTTGAAGGGAATGCCGTCTCTTTGGGGTTGCCTTCGGAATTAGAGCTTACCGAACTTGCGAATCAGTTGTTTCCGGATATTGACGGAAGTCTTTTTCAGCCTGAGGCTTGCGCGGACGGTATCGAAAAGCTTGTTACCACAGGGGATACAGGTGTCGTTGATACTGCCGCAGGCAAGGCTACAAGGGTATTCGGAGGACAGCTCGGTGCAGAGGATTTCGAGAATATTCTCGTAGAACTGAAATATGATGAACTGTCGGGCGTCAAGGTCGAGTATCCTGCCTTTACGGATGTTGGAGGTACCTATCAACCGCTTGAGGATCACACTGCGGCATATGCGTATGCGGAGCCGGAGAGAAAGCAGACCGTAGGATATTCACCTCGCGTCATTTCCCAGCATCAAGCGGATTCTGATGATGAGATACAAGCTCGTACTACGGCAGATGACAACAACGTGATCTCTGCCAAGGATAACGGAGGCGTGAAAGCCGATGCGGTTGGCGGTCAGAAAAACAACAGTCAGATCGTGATCGGAACCAAGACGCTGGAGCAGATTCGCCGAGATTTTCCGATTTTACAGGAAAAGGTCAATGGCAACCCGCTTATTTGGCTTGATAACGGTGCTACCACCCAACGCCCGAAGCAGGTAATCGATAGACTCAGCTACTATTACGAGCACGAGAACTCCAATGTGCACAGAGGCGCACATACACTGGCGGCAAGATCTACCGATGCCTATGAAAAGGCAAGACAGACCGTTGCGGACTTCATTGGGGCTCCCTCTAAGGACAATATCGTTTTTGTGAGGGGAACCACAGAGGGAATCAACTTAATCGCGCATTCCTATGTAAAGCCCTTGCTACAGCCCGGCGATGAGATCATCGTATCGCTTCTTGAGCACCACGCAAATATTGTTCCGTGGCAGCTCGTAGCACAGGAGACGGGGGCAGTCATCAAGGTTATTCCCGTGGATGAGACGGGACAGCTGATACTTTCGGAATATGAGAAGCTGTTTACGAAGAGGACGAAATTTGTCTCGGTTACTCACGTTTCCAACGTTCTCGGAACGATCACTCCCGTTGCGGAGCTGATCGCAATTGCTCACGCTCACGGTGTTCGCATTCTCATTGATGGCGCACAGTCTATTGCACACATCCCCGTGAATGTCAGCGCACTTGATGCCGATTGGTTTGTATTTTCGGGACACAAGATCTATGCGCCAACGGGTATCGGTGCTATATACGGTAAAAAAGAGGTTCTTGAGGAAGCCAAGCCATATCACGGCGGCGGTAATATGATCAAGGACGTTACCTTTGAGCGAACGGTGTACAATCCCGCCCCCAACAAGTTTGAAGCAGGAACAGGCAGTATTGCCGATGCGGTGGGCTTGGGTGCGGCTCTTGAGTATCTGAATGGGATCGGTATGGCGGCAATCAGCCAATATGAGCACGAGCTTGTTAGCTACGGCATGAAGGAGCTCGGTAAGATTGAGGGACTTCATCTGATTGGCACGGCACGCAACAAATCAAGTGCATTGTCCTTTGTGATCGACGGTATTTCCAATGATGCTGTTGGGCAGAAGCTGGATCAGAACGGCATTGCCGTGCGTGTCGGTCATCACTGCGCACAGCCGATTTTGAGGCACTACGGTCTGGAGGGCGTTGTGCGTCCCACTCTGGCACTATATAATTCCTTTGAGGATATCGACACACTCGTCAAGGTGCTCAGATCATTATAAAAATGTAGCCATAAGGGATGTGAGCCTGTCGGTTCAAGTCTCCTACGGTATGGATTGGAGCTCTATATGGAATTCAACACAAAAGTACTACACGGCAAATCAGTAAGACGCCCCTGTGACGGCGCCACACTTCCTACCATCAGTCAGGTGAGCGCATTTTCGTATGAAACCGCCGAAGAACTGGAAAAGGTTTTTACAAACAGAGCACCGGGATTTGCATATACGAGAATCGGCAATCCTACGGTAGATGCTTTTGAAAAAAGGATCTGTGAGCTTGAGGGCGGTCTTGCCGCTACTGCGTGTTCTTCCGGTATGGCGGCGATCACAGCGGCACTGCTGAATATATTACAGTCCGGAGACGAGATAATTGCAGGCGCGGGGCTTTTTGGCGGTACGATCGATCTGTTTGGCGATCTTGAAGCGTACGGTATTAAAACCAGATTCGTAAAGCAAGTAAATGCTGAACAGATAGAAAAGAATATTACGGATAAAACAAAAGTCATATTCGGTGAGCTGATTGGCAATCCCGGGCTTGATGTGATGGATGCTTCGAGTGTTGCCGCTCTTGCCCATAAAAACGGTATTCCGCTGATGGTGGATGCCACAACGGCGACACCGTATCTTGCCCGTTCCATCGAATACGGTGCAGATATCGTGATCCATTCTTCATCCAAATATATCAACGGAAGCGGCAACTCGGTCAGTGGAATTATCATTGACAGCGGTAATTTCAAGTGGAATACGGAAAAGCATCCCGCACTTGCAAAATACAAAAAGTTTGGTAATTTGGCTTTTACCGCAAGGCTTCGAGGCGATACTTGGAGAAATATCGGCGGATGTCTTGCACCGATGAACGCATATCTGAACATTGTCGGTCTTGAGACCTTGGGGCTTAGAATGCAGAGGATCTGCGATAATGCGCTTGCCCTTGCAAAAGCTTTGGAAGGCATCGATGGCATCAGCGTCAATTATCCCGGACTTGAGAGTAGTCCTTATTATCCTCTTGTAAAAAGTCAGTTTGATGGAGACGGCGGAGGTATTGTGACACTCAGGGCAGGCACAAAGGAGCGGGCATACCGCCTCATGAACTCTTTGAAATACGCCTTGAAGGCAACAAATATCGGGGATACAAAAACCTTGGTGATCCACCCCGCCTCAACCATTTACCTGCATAGCACGGAGGAACAGAAGAACAACGCGGGCGTATATGATGATACGATCCGAGTCAGCGTCGGTATAGAAGGCGAGGCGGACTTGATAGAAGATTTTGTCGAGGCAATTAAGCGTCTTGACAAAACGGAAGGAGAAGAATAATGGCAGCTTATGAAATTAACGATACGGTGGATATTACGGATGTAAACTGTCCGATCACATTTGTAAAAGCAAAGGTAGCACTCGACGAGCTTGAGGACGGCGAGGTTCTGAAGGTTCATATGAACGGTGGAGAGCCCGCAAACAATGTGCCGAGAAGCTTCAAGGAAGAAGGTCATGAGGTTCTTGAACTTATGGAGAATGCTGACGGTACATTCGATCTCATCGTCAGAAAGGTAGGAGATTAGTGTATGGCACAGAGAGTGACTTATCATGAGTTTCAGGAAAAAGTAGTCGCTTTTTCGGGGCTTTCACTGGTTGACTTTTATTCTGATACCTGTGTTCCGTGCAAACGGATGTCACCTGTGCTCGCCGCACTGGAAGCCCAGTATCCGAAAGGACTTTATATCGCGAAGGTCAATGTGGCGTATGAGCGTGAGCTGGTGGAGGAATATGGGATCCGTTCCACCCCCACGTTTCTGCTTTTCAAAAACGGCGAGGTAGTTGACCGTTTTTCGGGCGCAAAAAGAAAAGAAGATCTGGAAAAGATCATTGAAGCTAATATATAAAAAATTCGAGGTGAGAGTATGAAGATTACAGTATCGGGCGAGGTAAAGGAAGTCAAGGAAGGACTGACTATAGCAGAGCTAATTGAACAGCAGAATGTGGAGAATCCGCAGTACGTATCGGTATCTGTCAACGATGAATTTGCAAAGAGTGAAGACTTTGCCACTTATGAACTGAAGGATGGAGATAATGTGGAGTTCCTGTACTTTATGGGAGGTGGTCGATAATGGCATTTACGAATGAGCAGTTGGAACGGTATTCGCGCCATATCATTCTGAAGGAGATCGGCGTAAAGGGGCAGAAAAAGCTACTGAACGCCAAGGTGCTCATTATCGGAGCAGGAGGACTCGGCGCACCTGCGGCAATGTATCTTGCGGCTGCGGGAGTCGGAACCATCGGTATCGTGGATGCCGATGAGGTGGATCTCTCCAATCTTCAAAGGCAGATCATTCACGCCACCGAGGATGTCGGTAAGCCCAAGGTACAGTCGGCAAAAGAGACGATGAATAAAATGAATCCCGATGTAACCGTCAATGCCTATCATGAGTTTGTCACCTCTGAAAATATTTTGGATCTGATCAAGGATTATGACTTCATTATTGACGGAACCGATAATTTTCCCGCAAAGTTCCTGATAAACGATGCTTGTGTTATGGCAAAGAAGCCATTTTCCCACGCGGGAATCATTCGATTTAAGGGACAGCTTATGACTTACGTTCCCGGCGAGGGACCTTGTTACCGTTGCGTGTTTGAAAATCCGCCTCCCAAGGATGCGGTACCTACCTGTAAGCAGGCAGGCGTTATAGGAGCAATGGGTGGTGTCATCGGAAGTCTTCAAGCAATGGAAGCGGTGAAATATATAACAGGTGTTGGAAAGCTTTTGACAGGTTCCATACTGACATTTGATGCAACCACTATGAACTTCCGTAAAATTCCGATACCAAAGCCAAATCCGAATTGTGCCGTATGCGGAACACATCCGACGATCACAAAGCTTATCGACTATGAGCAGGCTGAATGTGACGGCGTGTAAAGAGGTACGTCGGCTATGATCAGAATATCAAAAGAGGATTATCAGAAAATCATCAATCATGCACTTTCAGAGCTGCCGAATGAAGCCTGCGGCTTGATTGCGGGAAGAATTGACGGTGAAGATAAACGAATCGAGAGGGTGTATCTGCTCACAAATACAGATCAGTCGAACGAGCATTTTTCCCTTGACCCGAAGGAACAGCTCGCCGCTATCAAGGATATGAGAGCGAGCGGCTATCTTCCTCTCGGCAATTGGCATTCCCACCCCGAAACGCCGTCAAGACCCTCGGAGGAGGACAAACGGCTTGCCTATGACAAAAACGCAAGCTATTTGATCCTTTCACTTATGGATCGCGAAGCTCCCGTGCTGAATTCGTTTCATATTGAGGGAACGGATGCAGCCAAAGAAGAGCTGATCGTTGAGTGACGGTGGCAAAATGAGAGATCTACTTATCATAGGAAGCGGTCCTGCCGGAATGTCCGCTTCCGTTTATGCTAAAAGAGCAAACTTAGATGTATTGGTTGCGGAGAAAGAGTATCTCGGTACAGGGCAGATCGCAGAGAGCGCGCAGGTTGACAATTATATCGGACTTGTCGGAAAAAGTGGCTACGAGCTTGGTGAAATCTTCCGTCAGGATGCGGAGAGGCTGGGTGTAGAGTTTTATGAGGGCACTGCGATCAAAATTGAATGCGGTGACGGTTATTGGATCACAAGGTTTTATAACGGAGAAGCTGTCGAATCAAAAACAATCGTTTACGCTGCGGGTGCTACGCACAGAAAATTGGGTGTGCCCGGCGAAGAGAATTTCATAGGAAACGGCGTATCCTTTTGCGCCTATTGTGACGGTTCTTTGTATGAGGACAAAATCGTCGCGGTAGTTGGCGGCGGTGATACGGCGCTTGACGATGCATTATACCTTTCGGATATTGCAAAGAAGGTATATCTTATCCATAGAAGAGACGAGTTCAGGGCTTCGGAAAATCGTGTACTCAAGGTAAAAGCCAAAGCGAATATTGAGCTGATCTTATCGGCAACGGTTTCGAAAATCATCGGAAATGACAGGGTGACAGCGGTTTTACTTGCCAACGGAAGCCGACTATCCATTGACGGTGTTTTTGTTGCGGTGGGTATGATTCCCGAGTCGCATCTTTTGAAGGATATTGTTCAGATAGATGAAAACGGTTACGTTATTACGGATGAAACCGGAGAAACGAATGCTCTCGGCTTGTTTGTGGCGGGAGACGTGAGAACGAAAAAGCTTCGTCAGGTCGTGACCGCAGTATCGGACGGAGCAAATGCCGCCATATCGGCGGTAGAATATTTGAAAAGTAAGTAAAGCGGTGTAAAGTGAGGTAGGTAAGATGAGCATAAATGAAACCGAAGAGCTTGAGGTGAAAAACATTTCGGCAGAGGATTTTGCTAAATTGGATTTTTCAAGGGTCACGCTTCTTGACCTGAGAGAAGAAGCCGAGGTATTGGTCGCGGGTATTGACGGTGCGATCAATATTCCTTTTTCCCAGACAGCACGGCGACTTGACGAAGTTCCAAAGGATATTCCCGTATATGTATTTTGTCGCACGGGGGATTGGAGCGAGGAGGTAGCCGAAATTCTTGCGGACCGAGGATATGATGCTTACAATCTTGTCGGTGGGTTCAAGGCTTATAAGGAATATCTTGCCAGCTATAAGCCAATCAAAATTGATGCGAAGGGGCTCAAGTGTCCCGGACCTATCGTAAAGGTAGCAGATACCGTCAAGAGCCTTGCAGACGGTCAAAAGGTCGTTGCGGAAGCGACCGAGGATGCTTTTGCGTCCGATATTGCCGTGTGGTGCCAAAGAACAGGCAACCATCTTGAAAAGCTGGAAGTTGATTCCGGCGTGATCACAGCCGTCATCGAAAAAAGAACGAAGCCCGCTGAAAACGTAACCGCATTACCGGACGGCAAAACCTTTGTCGTATTCAGCGGGGATCTCGATAAAACGATTGCCGCCTTTATTATGGCAAACGGTGCTGTCGCTATGGGCAGGAAGGTCACTATTTTCTTTACCTTCTGGGGGCTCAATATTTTGAGAAAGCCCAAAAAGGTAAAGGTAAAAAAGACATTCATTGAAAAAATGTTCGGCTTTATGATGCCCAGAGGTACAAAAAAGCTTGGTCTTTCTCGAATGAATATGGGAGGAGCAGGCGCGAAGATGATTCGTGCCGTTATGAAGAGCAAGGGCGTGTCCTCGCTGGAGGAATTGATTCAGAATGCCATCGATCACGGCGTGAAACTTGTTGCTTGCCAGATGTCTATGGACATTATGGGAATTAAAAGAGAAGAGCTTATTGACGGTGTGGAGCTCGGCGGTGTTGCAACCTTCCTCGGATCAGGCGAGCAGTCTAATATGAGCTTGTTTATTTAATATATTTACTATATGTATAAAAACGATATCGCATCCCGAACAAGATGGCGGTATCGTTTTTGTTATAGCTTTAATCTATAACTCGGTATATGTATCGTGTATTGGACAAATGGCGCTTGGGGTAGTATAATATCTACATACTTAAAGGGTAGTTAATTTATCGGATCGAGGTGATACAAATGGAATTTGATACGCTGTGCTTACACGCAAACGGGGATAAGAGAAACGGATACGGAGCTATCGCCACACCAATATACCAATCGGCAACGTTTGTACATGAGAGTGTTGAAGAAGTTTCGGAGTACAGCTACTCCAGACTTTCGAATCCTACAAGAGCACGTCTTGAAAAAACGGTAGCGTCTTTGGAAAACGGTACGGCAGCATTTGCATTTTCATCAGGCATGGCGGCGATATCCGCGGTTATGAAGCTCTTTTCAGCCTCGGACCACATAATTGCATCGGATGATCTTTACGGTGGAAGCTTAAGGCTTTTCCGTAACGTCAATATGGCAGAGGGGATGACGTTCGACTTTGTAAACACAGCAGATATCAAAGCGGTGGAATCGCTGATTGGTGAGCATACTAAAGCCATTTACGCGGAAACGCCGAGTAATCCGCTGATGCACGTTTCGGATATTGCGGCACTTGCGGAGCTTGCTCACAGATACGGTTTGCTACTGATTGTGGATAACACCTTTTTAACGCCATATTATCAGAATCCGCTTGACTTGGGAGCCGATATCGTGATACATAGCGGAACTAAGTACCTCGGCGGACACAATGATACATTAGCGGGCTTTGCGGTTGTAAAAAGCTCTGAGCTTGCGGAAAGAATCGCATACGTTTACAAGACCATCGGTGCAGCGCTCTCTCCCTTTGATTGCTTTTTGATCGAAAGAGGAATAAAAACCTTACCTCTTCGAATGGATAAGATAAGCACAAATGCAAGAACGGTTGCACGGTGGCTTCGATGTAGAAAGGAAGTCAAAAAGATCTATTATATCGGCTTCGAGGATCACAAGGGCTATTCAATATCGCAAAAGCAGTCAAGAGGCTTTGGCGGTATGATCTCCTTTGAGGTAGAAAGTCGGGAGCTTGCCGAGAATATCTTGGCAAATGTAAAGATTATTCAGTATGCCGAAAGCCTTGGCGGAGTGGATAGCCTGATTACCTATCCGATGCGCCAGACGCACGCTGACGTACCGGAAAAGGAAAGGCTTGAACGAGGCATCAACGACCGCTTCCTGAGACTTTCCATCGGTATCGAAAACGAAAAGGATCTGATAGAAGATTTAAGGCAGGCATTTGAACAATGAGATACGATTTTGATACGATACACAATAGAAAAAATACAAATAGCTTAAAATACGATTTCGCAAAGGAAAGAGGCAAATCCGACGATCTGATTCCTTTGTGGGTTGCGGATATGGATTTTCGTGCACCCGATGAAGTGATTACCGCACTGAAAGAAAAGGCGGAGCACGGAATCTTCGGATACTCCGAGCCAAAGGCGGATTATTTTGAGGCACTTGAAAATTGGTTTTCTACCCGTCATGGCTGGAAAGTCGATGGACGAAGGTTTGTGCAGACCTGCGGAGTGGTATTTGCGATCAGCGCACTTATAAGAGCTATCACAAATGTCGGTGATGCCGTGCTTATCTGCCAGCCTGTTTATTATCCCTTTGCACAGACGGTCATCGATAACAACAGAAAGCTGATCGTCAGCGAGCTTAAAAACGATAACGGCTATTATACCGTAGATTACGCGGATTTTGAGAGAAAAATAAAAGAAAACAAGGTTAAGCTTTTTATTCTCTGTAATCCTCATAATCCCGTGGGACGTGTCTGGACAAAGGAAGAGCTTACAAGGCTCGGAAGGATATGTCTCGAGAACGGTGTGTTCATAATCTCCGACGAGATACACTGTGATTTCACCTACGAGGAAAACAAGCATACCGTGTTTGCAACATTGGGAAGAGATTTTGAAGAAAGCTGTGCGGTATGTACCGCTCCCACAAAAACCTTCAATCTTGCCGGTCTTCATCTTTCGAATACTTATATATACGACGATAGCCTTCGCAGAAGATTTATTAAAGAGCTCGCAGCTCAGGGCTACAGTCAATCAAACATCATGGGTCTTATTGCTTGTCAAACGGCGTATACATACGGAGCTGATTGGCTTGACGAGCTGAAAATTTACCTTAAGCATAATCTTGCTTTTGTTCGCGAGTATCTTATAGAAAACATCCCAAGGATCAAGCTTGTTGAGCCGCAGGGAACTTACCTTGTATGGCTTGATTGCAGGGGCTTGGGACTTACGGATAATGAGCTTAAACACTTTATTCAGGACGAAGCTAAGCTCTGGACCGATGACGGATATATTTTCGGTGCAGGGGGAAGCGGATATGAAAGGATCAATATTGCGTGCCCAAGAAGCATTTTGAAGTCGGCTTTGAAAAATCTGAAGCACGCGACAGATAAAATACAGTAAAAAGAGTAATATACGAAAATGATAAATTATTTCGAGATGTTGGTAAGATACAACTTCAGGTTTGGACGATGTTAAAAAATAGCATCAAATAACCTTTTAAAATATTGGAGGACTTATGGAATTTTTATTGAGCATTAACTGGATAGCTCTTTTCGCACTTGCAATAGTGGGTCTGTTGTTTGTGCTGATACACTATCTTTCGGAAAGATTAAATTGGACGCTTGTCATTCTGTTCTCGCTGTTTTTGGGTGCGGTTGTCGGAATTGTCTTTGCGTCGGAAAATAATACATATCTTGTATGGATAGATCTGATCGGTAATATTTACGTAAACGTAATTACCGCGCTTGCCGCACCGATCATACTTATATCTATCATATCGAGCTTTGTATCTCTTAAAAACAAGGATTCGGTAAAATCAATCGGCGTGCGTTCCGTATTTTGGTTACTTTTGTCTGCGGCGGGCGCGATTGTACTCAGCTTGCTCGGAGGCTTGGTATTCAAGCTTTGGGATGCATCTGCGGTATTTAAGGATATTGCCTCGGTCAGCGATTCCACCGTTTCCGCATACGGAGGACTCAAAAAGTCCTTTAGCGACGTGCTTCTGGGACTGTTCCCGTCAAATATCATAGGAGATATTCAGGGAAACAACATCGTAGCGATCATCATTATCGCGGCGGCGATAGCACTCGCTTACCTGAGCGTTTCGTCAAGAGAAGGAGAAGAGGGCGTTGTCTCCTTCAAAAAGCTTATTGAAGCAATAAAAAAGATCGTTTACAGAATTCTTGAATTTATTATCGATCTTACCCCCTACGCCGTGCTTTGCCTGATCGCATCAAGCGCAAGTAGCATTTTCTCGGATATCGGCACGATTTTGCAGCTCTTGCTTTTGGTTGGCATTATCTATGTCGTTTCATTCCTTCACGCTTATGTGTTCAACGGATTTTTAATTAAATTCGTGGCAAAGCTCAATCCTATAAAATTCTTTAAAAAGATATTCCAAGCGCAAGCAACCGCCTTTACAACGCAGAGCAGCATAGGAACGCTTCCCGTGACTATCGACAGCCTAAAGCGTAAGGTGGGAGTTGATGAGGAGATCGCAAACTTTACAGCGCCCTTGGGAACAACGATAGGAATGCCCGGATGTACTTGCATATGGCCCGTTCTTCTCGTTATGTTCTTTGTCAATGCCGCGGGCTTGAATTGGAGTGTCGGAGATTACATTATACTTGCAGTTATAACTCTCGTTCTTTCACTTGGAAGTGCAGGAGTTCCGGGTATCGCGGTCGTATCCTCGATTGCCGTATTCAGCGCTCTTAATCTGCCGATTGCCGCCGTTATTCTTTTACTCCCTATAAATACAGTATCGGATATGGCAAGAACAATGAACAACGTAACTGCCGCAGCAGTATCAACAGCTATCGTTGCCCGCAAGGAAGGACAGCTTGATGATAATATATTTAATGAAGAGGAGGAACAGAAAGTATGAGTAACAACGCTAAAGCAAAAAAGCTTTCTTTTGAGATCAAGCTTATAATTTTAATTGCTGCTCTGGCTGTAGTATTTTTGGTCCTCAGTATTATCTCGGCTGCACATTCGGTAAATAGAACAGTTGACGCCATAGACGCTATCGGAACGGTAGAGTATACCGACGCAAGCAAGGAAAAGATCGATCTTGCACTGTCCTATTACAATGAATTGGACACTAACATTGGATTGCAGGAAAGGATCACTAATGCCGAGCAGCTTACCAATGCGAAAATAGAATATGTTCGTCTCGGCATAAAAAAAGCATATCTTGCCGATAAAAACGGTGAGGAGGAAGAAACCGTAAAGCAATATGTCAAGGATGCCCGTGCAAGCTTTGACGAATATTGTAAAACGGGTGATTGCACAAATATCAGTAATTATGCTGATCTTGTAGCCTTAGAGGAAAAATACGGCTCAGGACAAACAAATGCTTCGGAAGGCTCATCGCCCTCTGATAGCAGTGGCGGCTCGACTGATGAGGAGATCGAGCTCTGCTAAAAATATTCAAGAATTAAACCCATAGGAGAAATAATCATGTTAAATATTAAAAATAAATCAAAATCGATTATTGTCGCGCTGGCGCTTTTGGCGGCAATATTGATAGCACCTCTTTCAGTACTTCGTGTATCTGCGGCAGAGGCATCAAGCGCAAGCTTTGATATCGACAAATCATATTACAGTGACGATTATGAGCATCTTGCAGATAAGGATGTTGTATTTCAGAACATAACCTACGAGGAAGCGGTTTATCTTTTCCAACAGAAGGGCAACTATCTTATTTTCCTCGGCGGACCGTGGTGCGGAAACACGAATGCGGTAATCGATTATATTAACGATGCCGCAAAGGCTGCGGGTGTAACGACCGTTTATAATCTTGACCTTGTTCTTGACGGAAACGCCGGATATAACAATCTCGGTAAAGAGATAGCTCCCAATAAGAACGCTCATATACGTGAAAGCAATTCAAGCTCTCTTGACGGAGCAGATTATAACTATCTCTACGCAGAGCTCGTAACACGCTATCTTACAAACCTCAACGATTGGGTGGAATATACTAAGGATAGCAGTAGCGCATTGATCTATACAGATGCTGATATCGCCGTTCCGAAGGTTCAAGTTCCGTTCCTTTTCATCTATAACAAGGACAATACCGTAAACTATAAGGGCGAAAGCGTAGAAGGCAAGACATATCCTATCGTTTACGGTTACGAAAAAATGCTTAATCGTGACGAAGAGGGCTTATATACAACAAGCCGCGTATATAACACCGAAACCGAAAAATATGATAGAGTAACGACAAGAGTAGACGATGCTACTTACATTCAGGAATTAAATGACGCAATTTTCAGCCACATAGGAACAGGTGAGGGCAAGCTTACACTTTCGTCCTTTACCTCTGCCGATTACATAAGACTTGCTTATAATGAAAGAGCAGGCAAGAAGATATTTGAAGACGGTCAACAGATCAATATAGAAACGATCACATATAAACAGCTTGATTGGTTGCTTCAGCAGGACGGCACGTATCTCATACTCTTCGGCGGTGCTTGGTGCGGAAATACACAGGCTGTAATCGATATCATAAACGATTATGCCGTTGCAAATAATGTTACAGTATATAACTTCGATACAAAGCTTGACGGAGGTTATGCAAAATACAAATGGGGCTATTCTCAGGAAGTACACATAAGAGACAATAATAATCCGTTTTCATACTTGTATGTAAGCCTTGTAAATACTTATTTGCCTTATATCAAGACTGAATATGATATTACAAAAGAGGGTCAATATATCTTCTATAAGGATCAAAACGATGCTGAGGTAAAGGCAAACAAGCTTCAAGTTCCGTATTTCTTTACTTACGATAAGTCTAATGTTGATAAAGACGGACACAATGCACCTATTGTAAGCTATGTTGAAAAAATGTATACTTTAAAATCCGAGCGTGACGATTATATAGGTCTTGAAGCAAACTATATCGATTACACGACAGCCGCATTTGATGTCGTATCAGCCTATGGAAGCAAGGTAGGCGCGACGGTTAAGAACATTGAGCAGCCGAATGATCTTATCAAGGCTCAGGATGACGGTCAGAATGAAGGTCAGAATAATGAAAATAACAGCAGTAATACAGGAAAGATCGTAGCTGCGGTTATAGGAGTTATAGTCGTTATTGCCATTGTGGCAGCTGTTATAGTAATTGGAAAGAAAAAGTCCTCTGACAACGGAGATAAATCTGATAATCAAAATCTATAATGATTAGAAAATTATAGATATCAATATACTTTCTCTTTTCACAACCGAAGGGAGAAAGTATATTTTAATGTATACTAAATATAAAAATATAGGAGGCTTGGAAAATGGAAAAGCACGTTGAATATAAGACAAGCGGCGTGTGCTCAAAAGCTCTTGAATTCGATCTTATAGACGGATATGTATATAATGTAAGATTTAAAGGCGGTTGCAAAGGAAATACTGCGGGGCTCGGAGCTCTTGCAGAAGGAGTAAAGGCAGAGGAGCTCGTAAAAAGACTTAAAGGCATCAAATGTCAAGGAAATAATTCCTGCCCCGATCAGCTCGCACGCGCAATCGAGCAAAATCTATAATACATACCTAAAAGCATATTAGCTCGGTAATCATTACAGAGCTTTTATAAATCCCCTTTATACTTTAAAAATGAAAACAGCACTCTGTGAGTGCTGTTTTCATTTGTTGGCGCAGGAAAAGAGATGAAAATCGAACTGTAATAAGTAATATTTTGGTGAAGCAGATTAATTTTTATGGAGAAAACAAAATTAAAGGTGCATAGAACGATTTCTTGTCTTTTCCTCGGCTTCTTGTATCTCGCTTTAAAATATTTTTTCAAAAACTATTAGCATCAAAAAAATCAAGCAAACTAACAGAATAGTTATTCCTGCAGAACATAAAATATTAATTTTGAAATTCAATTTAGTCTTTTTATTTAAAATGCTAAGTGAAATAAAAAATAACAATATAACAAAAAGCAAAGATGCAAGTCCAATTATTCCTTCTTTTATTCCACCACCCATACCTTTGCCTACTAACGCATCAAAGCATCCAATTATACAATACAAAATATATTTTACGATTTCCATCTATATTCACCTCTAAAATATAAACAAGAAAAATAAGAAGTGTTTTTTCTCTCGTTCCGTTTTTTAAATCCATTTGTATAGTAACATATTATTTTAAAAAATGCAACAAAATAACACTATTTTAGGATAATTGTCAATCGGGATACATTTCCTGCGGAAATGAGTCACGCCGAGGTCTTTGTGTGCGAGCACCCAGACACCTTGCGGCGGACTTGCGCACCCCATTTGCATTGATACGCAATACAAAGGTGGGTTCGTACCCTCTTCCTGCACCAACAAACAAAAAACCTTAACCGAGGGTTCGGTTAAGGTCTCTCTTGGCGCAGAGGGAGGGATTTCGTTCTTGTATTTTGCGAAACATTAAGTGCTAATCATTTATTTTTGTTTCGCAAAATCCTTCGGTCACCGCTACGACTCGTTCCCCGAAAGAGTCGCTTAACGCTGCGTTCGAATCCCTCCATTTTGTTTGTGATAAAAACAAAGGACACCCACTTGGAGTGTCCTTTATTTTTGGCGCGCCAATGGGAACCTAAAACGAACACCTTGTTTGAGTTTAGGTTCTTTTGTTTTTATTGGAGTTTGTTGTTCTGCGTATAAGAGTTTTTGAACAGGGTTTTTGCCCTGTTTTTTCTATTGTTAATCACTTGCTTAGGTGCGTTAAAATTTCATTTTAGAGTGGCTTTTATGCCGCGAAAGACGATTGACAAGAGTAGGGAGTGTGGTAGGCTATTTCAAGCCGAAAGGCAAACGAAACCCCTCGGGGTTGATGTCTTGGCTCTTTTATGCCTGACATCCACACTCCCGAGAGGCTCTTGTCAATTGTTCCGTGGAATAAATGCTACTCGTTAATTATTAGATTAGCATTTCTATTATATAATCATTTCTTTCTTCTGTATAAAAGCAAAAGCCCTGACTTCCGTCAGGACTTGTTGTATTATTGGGCATATTGTAGTGAATTTCTATTTTATCATCAAACACTACTATTTCTTTGATTAAAATACATATCAAGGACTTTAATTCAAGATTTAATGATGTTTCAATAAAGGTGCGTATTTCCTTTTCAGTAAATTCAACTGCACATTTACTTCTTTCTATGAGTATTTTCCTTTCTAATTCCTCAATAGTATTTTCAAGCTCATTTAATCTTTTGTTAGTGGTATTTGACATTATACCTCTTTCAAGTGCTTTTACTAAATTGTTAAGAGCATTTTCAGCTTTTTTCTTTTCATTAGTAAGCATATTAAGTACTACATTATTGCTTGCAAGCTCTTTTTGTGCATCAAGTATTCTTTTTACTACTAATTTGATTACCTTTTCTTTGCACATATTTTCTAAAATAGAGTCAACTAAAAGCTTTTCAAGACTTTCTTTTGTTTCTGTTTTCTTATTGCAACCATTATTCAATTTTCTGCCTTGGCATTTGTAATAGTGCTTCTTTGCACCTGTTTTAGATGTGCCACTTTCAGCATTCATTGATTTGCCACAGTAACCACATTTTAATTTTCTGCTAAATAGGTATTCAACAGTTACACTATTTTTTCCGTGTTTGTAACAGGTTTGCTTACTTTTAACTCTTTCAAATAAATCAGTAGGCACAATTTGAGGGTAAATGTTAGTATAGATTTCCTCTTCGTGCTTGCATATACCGATATATTTTTCATTGCGGAGCATTTTGTAAACTGTTGTTCTTGCAAATGGCTTACCTCTGTTCATTATGCCTTTGCTTTCTAATTGCTTCATAATATCTTTGATTTCAATTCCACTTGCACATTGTTCAAAGATAAATCTTACAATTTCAGCTTCTTCATCTGCTATGTAGATTTTCTTTTCAATTACCTTGTAGCCATAGAGTAGGCTTCCGCCTTGAAAGTTACCTTTAATTCTTGTTTCTCTCATACCTCTTTTAACTTTTTGGCTAAGTTCTGCTGAATAGTATTGATTCATACCTTCAAGCATAGATTCAAGAATAATGCCCTCTGGTGTTTCTGGAATATGCTCACAGGCTGATATTACTTTTACACCGTTTGCTTTCAAAATATGCTTGTACTTAGTGGATTCATACTTGTTTCTTGAAAATCTATCAAGCTTATATACAAGTACATAATCCCATTTTCTGTGTTTGCTATCAGTAATCATTTGTTGGAAAGCAGGTCTATGGTCATTTGTTCCTGTCATAGCTCTGTCAATGTATGTACCAA
Organism: Clostridia bacterium; assembly: GCA_017461765.1. GTDB lineage: Bacteria > Bacillota > Clostridia > Oscillospirales > CAG-272 > RGIG2000. Next base: position 56,519 of record JAFTXO010000011.1, read on the forward strand.
CGATTATAATTTTTTCTCTTTCTGCATATTCGTTGCACACTCTTAATTGTCCTTCGATTGATTGCTCAGTTTGATTATCACTTGAATAACGAGCATAAATTACAGCTGTTTTCAACTGATTTGATTGTGATTGATAACTTTTTTCCATTTTGATTTCTCCTTTAATTAAACTTTTTTTAATTTGTCTTTCGACAGGAAAAACCAAAAACGGAATTGACAGGGCTGTCAACGGGTCCCAAAAAATATTTTGCTCAAACACCTATTATTTGATAGTCTTATCAAAATATTTTTCCCTTGACAGAAATGGCAATTTCGTTTAACCCCCACCGGGCGAAAGACAAATTAACACATAGTCTGTTAAGCATAAGCTTTAACCTCATTTCTTTGAATTTTTTATTAGCTCCGTTATTCTTTCTAACAGAGTTAAATATAGCTGACTTTCATTTTTCAAAAGCTCGGCTATGTTTTCTTGCCCAATAGCATCAACTTTAATTTCATTGTTCAATTTTGCACTCCTTTCTAAAAATTCTACTACTATTTTACAACTAAAAGCTCTTCGATACAATATGACGAAATACTGCTTTAACTATTGATTTTCCCAACTTTTAAACCATATTCACTTAATCACTTGTATATATACAAGCACACGCCTAACTGTCAATGCCTTTACATAGCTAATACTTTCCTCAACTGTCGCAATATACAGACACTACAACATTGACATTTATTTTGAAATATTGTAAAGTTATATATGGGTGATAATTTAGTGAAAGATATTAAAGAAATACGACAA
>JAFTXO010000012.1 GCA_017461765.1 Clostridia bacterium
GAGTGAAAAGGTCAAGCGTCTGACGCTTGGCAGGCGCGTGCCTGCTGTGGGAAGGCAGGGATGAAGGGTTGTCGGTTTATAAATTAACAAACCGTTCATAAAACAGAAAACACTTGCAAACATAATAATTATATATTAGAATAGAATTAAAGAAAGCGAGGGATCGACATGATAAAAATACTTATAGCAGAAGACGACAAGGCATTAAATTCGCTTATCAGTATGCGTTTAAGAGACGCAGGGTACGAGGTAAAATCGTGCTTTGACGGTAGGGAGGCTATTTCGGAGCTTGAAAAAAACCGCTACTCCATGATACTCAGCGACATAATGATGCCGAACATGGACGGCTTTGCGCTTGCGGAGAACGTTCGGCTTTTTGACACTGAGATCCCGATGATATTTATGTCGGCAAAGGATGACAAGGTATCAAAGCTTCTCGGATACAGGCTCGGCATTGACGATTATATCGAGAAGCCGTTTGACATTGACGTGCTTGTTATGAAGATAAATGCGATCCTTCGAAGAGCGAAGATCGAAACGGATAAGCAGCTCTCGATCGGAAACTTCAAAATGAACACCGACGAGCGCACTGCATACGTAAACGACAGTGAGATATCGCTCACGGTTCGCGAGTTCGATATTCTTTTCAAGCTTCTTTCTTACCCGAAAAAGACATTCACCCGCTCGTCGCTTATGGAGGAGTTCTGGGATTACGATTCCTCAGCCACCTCGCGCACGGTCGACGTATATATGTCAAAGCTGCGCGAAAAGACGCAGGAGTGTGACGGATTTGAGATACAGACCGTTCACGGTCTTGGGTATAAGGCGGTACTGAAATGAGAAAATCCTCAAGCAAACGGCGCCTTCTTACCGTATTTCTCGGTCAGCTAATAGTTTTTTTAACGGTTACCTCGATAGTTACCGTAGCTTTGATGGTTTACGGAGTGGTTGAAAAAAGAGCGCATGGAGACGTGGGCACGATCAGCGCGGTGATGCTTCTTGTTACGGTGTTTTTATCGACACTCTTCACGCTTGCCGATATAATCAGGCGCAAAAAAACGGTTGACGATCCCGTTGAAAAGATACTCATAGCGACGGAAAAAATGGCTAAGGGAGATTTTTCGATCAGGCTTAAGCCAAGACACTCCTACGGCAATTACGACAGCTACGATCTTATAGTCGATAATATGAATATGCTTGCAAACGAGCTTCAAAAAAGCGAGGTTTTAAAAACGGATTTTATCTCGAACGTATCGCACGAGATAAAGACTCCTCTTGCAATAATCAGAAACTATGTTGCGCTTATGAATGACAGCTCTCTTGACGAAGAAACACGCACAGGGTACGCCCAAACGGTCATTGACGCGACGAAGCGCCTTACAAATCTTATAAGCGACATACTAAAGCTAAGCAAGCTTGAAAACAACGAGCTTTCGATAGAATATACAAGCTTCTTTCTTGATGCTCAGCTTGAGGAATGTATTTTGCAATTTGAAAGCATAATAGAAAAAAAGGAGCTTGAGATCGATGCGGAGCTTGACCCTGTGTCGATAATATCATCTCCGTCATATCTTGAGATCATATGGAACAACCTTATCTCAAACGCGATAAAGTTTACGGAAAAGGGCGGGCGCATAGGTATCCTGGTTAAGAAGACCGAAAAGGGTGCTCTGGTCGAAATATCAGACACAGGCTGCGGTATTTCAAAGGATGTCGGTGAGCACATCTTCGATAAATTCTATCAGGGAGATACATCACACTCCGGCGAGGGCAACGGTCTCGGACTTGCACTTGTTAAAAAGGTTATCGACACTCTCGGCGGAAAAATATCCGTATCGAGTGAGCAGGGCAAGGGCTCGACCTTTACTGTATTACTTAATTCTTCAAAGGACGGTTTATAATGAAGGATCTTTTTTCTAATATATTTAAAAAGCTGAAAAATCCATCGGGTACGGTCGTTTTTCTTGATATTCTGATCTTTCTTGTATCGATCGTAGCAACTGTACTGTTTCTCGTTTCTGCAAACGAAGGCCCTCTTAGCTATATCTTTTACGCTCTTTCGGCGGTATCGTTTTTTTACGGCATATATCTTATAGTTATAATCTTTCCAAAGATAAAGGAACGCATAAGGACGTTTTTACAGTCAAATCCCTTGACTCGAAAAATGATGACGCAATACGATTTCCGTACCGTTATCTTTTCGACAGTGTCGCTCTTTGTTAACGTAGCGTACGCCGCGGCAACGTTTGTTATCGGAATAATCTCGCGCTCGATGTTTTATATTTCGTTCTCGTGCTATCATATCTCGCTTCTTGTATTAAGGAGCGGAGCGGTTTTACTGTATAAAAACAGAGACGACGAAAATTTCGAGCAAAAAAGCGTACAAAGACATCTTTCCTGCGGCATTATGCTCGTTATTTTGCCGATAGCGTTATTTTCTACGATAATTCATTCGCTCATTTACGATATAAAGCTTCTTTATGCCGATCTTATGATATATGCGGTCGCCGCATACGCGTTCTTTAAAATAACGGTAGCGATTATAAATTTCGTCAAGGCAAGACGCGATGACGATTATATCGTGCGCTCGCTCAGGAATATAAACCTCTCCGATGCACTCATAACGCTGTTTATGCTTCAGGTGGCTTTGATAAATACCTTTTCCGCCGAGGGCGAAAATATAACGCCTATGAACTTCGTAACGGGCGCGGCGGTATGCTTTATAACGATAGCGATCGGAATATATATGATAAAGGCGTCGTTTTCAAAAATAAAAAATATGAAGGAAAACCAAAATGGAGAACAAGGATAAGTTTGAATATACCTACAGCGCTCTTTCCGATGGGGAAAAGCGTCAGATTGAGGATATAAGAAAAAGATACGAGAAAACTTCCGATCAGAAAAACGCTCTTGAGGAGGCGAAGCGTCTTGATAAGCTCGTTTATCAGCTTCCGACCTTGATTTCGCTGACGGTAGGAATTATCGGAACGATGCTTTTTGGTCTCGGGCTTTCGTTGGTTCTTGAGTTTGATATGCTCATCGTCGGAATAGTCGTATCTGTTGTATCTCTCACTCCGATAATAGCAGCTTTCCCTATTTATCAGCATTTTTTGAAGAAAAACAAGGAAAAATATGGCGAAAAAATACTCGAACTTTTGTCAAAACAATAAAAAGTGACAAAAATTTCTACTTTTTTTCAAAAAACTATTGAAAAATGTAAAAAGATGAGTTATAATATAGTCGTAAGGAGGTGCATAACATGAAGAAAAATGCTAAGTTTCAACACCCCGGCGTTGTAAAAGAGCTTGACAGCCTTGGCAGACTCGTTATCCCCAAAGAGATGAGAACTCTTTTCGGATTTGAGAAGGAAGTTGAAGTTGTTGTTACAGAAGAAGGCGTGTTGGTTAGAAAACACGGATATGTTTTAGTTCAAAAAGACAAAGTTTCCGAATAATTAAAAACAATTAAAAACAATTAAAAATTTTCGTAAAAAAGAAATCTTAATAAGTGTTAGTAAACATAAAATCCCTATAAACAGAACGAGAGCTTGAGCAATTGCTCTCGTTTTGCTTTTTTATAAAGAAAACCACCGGCACTGCTGGTGCTACAAAAAGCAAATAAACAAATTTATTTTTTATTTTACTCTTGACATATTAAAATATATATTATAAAATTATAATATGTAGTTAGATATGATGGGAAACCTCGTCTTTATACATAGGAAAATCTAAATGAAAGGAGAAAGGCTATGTGGATTTGGATCGTTATTGCGGCAGTTGTCGGTATCGCGGCAGGCGTTGTCCTTGGTTATCTTATAAGAAAAGCGTCTGCGGAAAAGCAAATCGGCTCTGCTGAATTACAGGCTAAAAAATTATTGGAAGACGCAATAAAAACAGCCGAAACCAAACGCAAGGAAATGGTTCTTGAGGCGAAGGCAGATATTTTGTCGAGCCGCAACGAGCTTGAAAAGGAAATCAAAGAGCGTCGCTCGGAGCTTTCAAAGCAAGAGCAGAGAATGGCCACCAAGGAAGACAACCTTGACAGAAAGGCTGACGCTATTGAAAAGAAGGATGAGATCTTAAACCAAAGGATCAAGGAAACGGAAGAACTCAAATCGAAGCTTTCGGAGGCAAGGGACGAGCAGCTCAAGCTTCTTGAAAAGATCTCGGGGTACAGTGTTGAGGAGGCAAGAGAGCTTCTTATTCAAAATCTCGAGGAGGAGGTCCGTTACGAAAAGGCTCAAAAGCTTATTGAGCTTGAGGCAGAATTTAAGGAGGAGGCAGATAAGAAGGCTAAGGATATTATCTCGCTTGCAATTTCCCGCTGCGCTGCCGATCACGTTGCTGAGGCAACAATCTCCGTTGTTCCTCTTCCCAACGACGATATGAAGGGAAGGATCATCGGAAGAGAGGGAAGAAACGTAAGAGCTATCGAAAGCTTGACGGGAGTTGAGCTTATAATCGACGATACTCCCGAGGTGATCACGATATCGGGCTTTGATCCCGTAAGACGTGAGATCGCAAGACTTTCGCTTGAAAAGCTTATAGCAGACGGCCGTATCCATCCGACAAGAATTGAAGGAATGGTCGAAAAAGCGACGAAAGAGGTCGAGCAGTCCATTAAGGCAGCCGGTGAGAAGGCAACCTTCGATACAGGCGTTCACGGACTTAATATCGAGCTTGTTAAGCTTCTTGGAAGACTTAAATACAGAACAAGCTACGGACAAAATGTACTTAATCACTCAGTTGAGGTATCAACCTTGGCAGGCGTTATGGCGGCTGAGCTTGGTGCTGACGTTACACTTGCTAAGCGCGCAGGACTTCTTCACGATATCGGTAAGGCTCTTACCGCTGAGGTTGAGGGCTCGCACGTACAGATCGGCGTAGATATCGCCAAGAAGTACAAGGAGGGCAAGGAGGTCATTCACGCTATCGAGGCGCATCACGGCGACGTTGAGCCTCATTCGCTTATCGCCGTTATCGTTCAGGCGGCAGACGCAATATCTGCGGCTCGTCCAGGCGCAAGACGCGAAAATCTCGAAAACTACATCAAGCGTCTTGAAAAGCTTGAGCAGATCGCAAAAAGCTTTGACGGAGTTGAAAAGACCTTTGCAATTCAGGCAGGAAGAGAAATTCGTATTATGGTCAAGCCCGAGCAGGTCAACGATGAAACTATGGCGCTCGTCGCAAGAGATATCGTTAAAAAGATCGAGAGCGAGCTTGAATATCCAGGACAGATCAAGGTCAACCTCATACGCGAAAGCCGCGTAGTAGATTACGCTAAATAAGAACCGAAGCGGAGAGCCATCTCCGCTTTAATTCTCACTTTTTAGCATAGAAAGAATAAAAATGAGTAACTGTTTCAGAATTTTGGCTCTTGGTGACGTTTGCGGGCCGAGAGCAGTAGAATATTTATCAAAAAGCCTTTGGAGCAAGAGAAGAGAATTAAATGTCGATATGGTCATCGCAAACGGCGAAAATTCCGCTGAGCCGAACGGTATCGATAAGGAGAGCGCGATAGCTCTTTTCGAGGGCGGAGTTGACGTTATAACGACGGGAAATCACATTTGGCGCAAGAGCGGCGTTTTCAGATATCTTGATGACGAGGAGCGCATACTTCGTCCGCTTAATTTTCCCTCGCAAAATCCCGGTCACGGTGCTTGCGTAGTCAAAATAAACGGCTACTCTGTGCTGGTTATGAACGTAATGGGCTGTGCTTATACGGAAGCCGACGCTTCACCATTTGAGGCTGTCGAAAGAGCATTTTTGCAGAACGAGGGCAGATATGATCTTGCCGTTCTTGATATTCACGCGGAGTCAACGGGTGAGAAAAAGGCGATAGCATACGATTTTTGCGATAAGCTTTCCGCTTGCTTCGGAACTCACACTCACGTTCAGACCAACGATGCGCAGATACTTATGGAGCGGTGCGCGTATATTACCGATCTCGGAATGACGGGAGCTAAGGACAGCATTCTCGGAGTTAAAAAGGAAGCGGTGATACACAAAATGAAAACGAAAATGCTTTCACGCTTCGATTTTGCCGACGGCGACATTGAGGCTCAGGGCGCGATTTTTGATATAAATACGGACACAGGTAAGGCTGTTTCGTGTCAAACTATTAAATTTTAGGAGATAATTATGAAAACTACCGAGCTTTTGAAGCTTATCAAGGAAAACGGCGCTGATGCGCGCCTTGCCGATATTTACGGCGCAGAAAATGTAGACGCTCAAAGAGAAAGATATGCTGAGGCGATCGGCGAATTCTATTCAATTTACGGCGAGCGAGAGGTATCGCTTTTCTCCGTTGCGGGCAGAAGCGAAATATCGGGCAACCATACCGACCATAACTTCGGAAAGGTGCTTGCCGGCTCTATAAATCTTGATATAATCGCCGTTGCGTCAAAGACGGATGACGGAGTTATAAAAATAAAGAGCAAGGGCTTTGACGAGGACTGCGTTGATACAAAAACATACACATCCCCCGTAGAAAGCGATTATTTTAAGTCGAGCGCGCTTATTGCGGGTATGGCTAAGGCGTTTAGCGATGCGTCGCTTAAAATCGGCGGATACGTGGCTTATACGACCTCGAATGTGTTCAAGGGCTCGGGACTTTCGTCCTCTGCTGCATTTGAGGATATGGTGGGAAATATACTTAACTATTTCTATAACGGCGGAAGCGTTGACAACGTAGAGATCGCGAAGATGGCGCAGTTTGCGGAAAATAAATTCTTTGGCAAGCCCTGCGGACTTATGGATCAGGTAGCGTGCGCTGTCGGTGGATTTGTTTCGATCGATTTTAAAGATCCCGCCTCTCCCGTTATCGAAAAGATCGATTTTGACCTTTCAGGCGCAGGATATGCGCTTTGTATCGTAAATACGGGCGGAAACCACGCCGATCTTAACGAGGATTATGCGTCAGTTCCCGCTGAGATGAAGGCTGTGGCTAAATATTACGGCTTCGAGGTTCTTCGTAAGATGGACGAGGCTACACTTATGAGCGATATAAAGGGGCTTCGCGAAAAGGTTGGCGACCGCGCGATATTGCGTGCTATCCACTTCTTTAATGAGAACAAGAGGGTTGAAAAACAGGCAGAGGCGCTTAAAAATAAGGATATAAAGACGTTCTTTGATTATGTTATTGCTTCGGGAAATTCGTCGTTTAAATATCTTCAGAACGTGTTCACGACAAAGAACGTAAACGAGCAGGGACTTTCCTTGGCGCTTGCCATCACCGATAATCTTCTTTCGGGCAAGGGCGCGGCTTGGCGCGTACACGGCGGCGGATTTGCGGGAACTATTCAGGCTTTCGTTCCCGTGAGCGAGGTTCAGGCTTATAAAAAGGCTATTGACGGATGCTTCGGCGAGGGAGCTTGTCACATTCTCAGAATACGCCCCTACGGTGCTATAAAGGTGATTTAATGATACAAGCATATACACTTTTTTCGGGCTCGTCGGGTAACTGCATCTATATCAAGGACAATTGTACCGAGATACTTATTGATGCGGGAAAGAGCGCTGCCGCTATCGAAAAATCGCTGACCTCGCTTGGCAGCTCGATTAGGAATATCGATGCGATCTTTTTGACGCACGAGCATTCAGATCACTTTGTCGGACTCGAAATTATATCGAAAAAATACCACATACCCGTACATATGACCGAAAGATCGTACAGACGCGCGGTACATCAGGGCTCGTTCGTTTCGCAGTGCGCAAGCTGTCACGATACGCATTACAGCGAGAGCGTCGGCACGCTTACGTTAAAATCGTTCGCTATACCTCACGATAGCGCGCAAAACGTCGGATACGTGATCGAAAATTCCGAGCATGAGGTGTTCGGTGTGGCGACGGATATAGGATACGTGACCGAGGAAATGGTGAAATCGCTCTCGTTGTGCGAGAGAATAATACTTGAATCAAATCACGATAAATATATGCTCATCGGCGGACGCTATCCCGAATTTTTGAAGCAACGAATTCTTTCCGATGGCGGACATCTCTCGAATGACGATTGTGCCGAATTATCCTGCATTCTTGCTGAAAAGGGCGTAAGGTCGATAACTCTTGCACATCTCAGCAAGGAGAATAATACTCCCGAGCTTGCATACGAAACGACACGCTCCGCGCTCGATGCTCACGGCTTCGAAAGCGTAAACCTGAATGTCGCAAGTCCGTGCGAAACAGTTTGCGTGATGCCGCAAACAGTAA
>JAFTXO010000013.1 GCA_017461765.1 Clostridia bacterium
GGGAGATGAAAGAATCTTATTCAATTTGTAAATTCTTTTGTTTTTTAGTTTGTCTACTTGACAGGGGGCACATTAAAACCGATTTGTTCTCTCTTTCTGCTTGTAATAGGGGGCTTAGCCCATACTCGCGAACCCCTAAAATTCTACGAATTTTTGGGGAACCCCGAGGCGCGTTTGACCGGTCAAATGCGATGCTCGCACTTTATCCAAAGTATAAATTCTCCGCTAAGAACCTCAACCTATCTTGCCGAGTGTTTTACGATTATTTATTGGTCATTTGAGTCATCATCGGATAAGGCGACTTCTTCGTCAGAATTGCTTATTATAGATGTCTGACCTAAGATATGAAGCTCAAACCAAAACGAGCTTCCCTTACCAAGCTCACTTGATACGCCGAAGCGTGAATTGTGAAGCAACAGAATATTTTTAACGATCGAAAGACCAAGTCCTGTGCCAACCTTTGCGCGGGAGTGAACCTTGTCAACCTTGTAATATCTGTCCCAAATGAGCGGAAGATCCTCATCGCTTATACCCTCACCTGTATCGGTAACAGATATTCTTACGATATCATTTGAAACGCTTTGCGTAACCTTTACAACCTTGTCATCTCCTGTGTAGTTTATAGCGTTGTTTATAAGGTTGTAAACAACCTGCAAAATTCGTATCTCGTCAGCCTCGACGTATACCTCACAGTCGTAATCAAAGGAGATATTGTATCCGTCATGCTCGATAAGCTGGGAATATCTTGATATGGTGCTTCTTACAGTGCTTGTAATATTGATCTTTTGAAGCTTGATAGGAATATTACCCGATTGAAGCTTCGATACATTTAAAAGGTCGTTTACAAGTGAAGAAAGACGCGCCGTTTCGTCGATTATAACCTGAAGATTTTCCGACGTTATCTCCGAAGGACAGTCACGCATAAATTCGCTATATCCCGAGATTATCGTAAGCGGAGTGCGCAGGTCGTGTGATATATTCGCTATAAGCTCCTTTTGCATTGTATCAAGCTTTGAAAGCTCTTGTGCCGTGTGATTAAGCGTTTTTGCAAGCTCCACAGTTTCGATAGAACCGCTTTCCTCGAATTTTACTTTATAATTGCCCTTAGCAAGCGCTCTTGCCGAAGCACTCATATTGGTGATCGGAGAGGACAAGCGCTTTGACGACCAGAACGAGATTATCAAAGCAATGATAAGCATTATTATTGAAATGAGCATAAGCTCAAGATTAAGCGTTCTTATAGTCGCGTTAACAGGCTCTACCGAGGAGTTTAAAATAAGCATTATTTCTTCACCGTACTTGTTTTCTACAAGACGGATAGAGATTATGCAGTTTGACTGGGGTGTGAACAGATTAACGTCGTTTACACTGTAATTGAAATTTCTGAACTCATCAAGAGAGAGAATATAAGTATACTGTCCGCCGTTGCTTGAAGCCTTTTCATACCAGCTTTCGTAAAAGCCGTAATTTGATTTATCATCGTGCTTGATGGTATGAACAAAGCAATCTGTAAGCGTATGACATTCGTAGTAGCAGCTATATCCATCTGAAATATTTATCGCGTATATGCAGGTTTCGTATTTTTGAGAGACATCCTTTGCAAAAAGGAAAAATTCCGACTCTCCTATCTCACTGTCAGACATTACAACAGTAAGATCCTCAGCAAGATTTTCCGTTTCGTTCATCTTTATATACTTGTAAATGTACGAAAGCATTACAGTCTGCGCAAACCACATAATTATAAGCATTATAACGATCAATGAAAGAAGAGAGCTTAAAATACTTGTCCTTATGGATTTCGGCTCTTTTAGTCTCGGTATTTTTACCCTTTTGGCATTCATATTTTTTCTTCAAAGCGATAGCCGACACCGCGGATAGTAACAATCATATCGCTGTATTTGCCGAGGCTTTTGCGAAGTATCTTAATATGTGTATCGAGCGTTCTGTCGTCACCGAAGAAATCATATCCCCATACGTCGGAAAGAAGCTTGTCTCTTGAAAGAGCAATGTTTTTGTTCTTTATCATATAAAAGAACAGATCATACTCCTTGGGCGACATATCGACTCTTTTTCCGTCAATTGTAACTATTCTTGCGGTAAAATCAACAATAAGAGCGCCGTCGGCTAAGCTAACAACCTCGTTTTTCTGCTCGGACTCGGACGATGCGGATTTTGAACGCTTCATAATAGCGGCAACTCTGAGCATAAGCTCCTTCGGAGAAAACGGTTTTACGACGTAATCGTCTATACCGATCTCAAAGCCGTTGATCTTATCGTAATCCTCACCTCTTGCCGAGAGCATTATTATCGGCACATCAGAGGTTTTTCGTATTTCTCTGCAAGCAGAGAAGCCGTCAAGCTCAGGCATCATGATATCCATGATTATTATATCGAATTTGTTGTTTTTGAATTTGACGATAGCGTCCATTCCGTCGGTTGCCTCAGTTACCGAATAACCGTCAAACTCCGCATATTTTTTAATAAGAGTTCTTATCATGACCTCATCGTCTACAACGAGAATATTGTACATAGTCATCACCTCATAAATAAAGTCTTATTAGTGAAACAGTACGAAAAAAGGATTTTCGTACTGTACCGTTTTAGTAATTTCTTGTTCCTACCGTTATCTCAAGTGTTTTGCTGTATCTTCCGCGGATAACTACTATCTCAACAGTATCACCGGGGGTAAGGGTGCTCTCGATAATTTCTATATCCTCAGGAGATGTCACGTCAATTCCGTTTATCGAATCGATAATATCTCCAATCTTCAGCTTATCCTCATTGAAGCCTTCCTTAAGCTCACTTATCTGAACGCTTGAGGATGTTTTCTTAACAGCTATTATTCCAAGACCTGCGCGGCCCTGAACGTAACCGTATGTTATAAGATCGTTCTGAATTTTCTTAGCATCGGATGCGGGTATCGCAAAGCCGAGCCCCTCAACGTTTGTTCCTGTGGATTTTGCATTAACTATTCCTATAAGCTGTCCCTTCATATTGAAAAGACCGCCGCCGGAGTTTCCGGAATTTACAGCAGCACTTGTCTGAATAAGGCTCATCGAAACACCCTCGACAGTAACCGTACGGTCAAGAGCACTGATAATTCCATCTGTTACAGTGCCGCCAAGCTGACCGAGAGGATTACCGATAGCAATAACATCCTCTCCAAGAAGAATATCCTCTTCATCGCTTATCCAATTTGCCACAGTAAGAGTGTCAGTCGTTTCTATTGCCAAAACGGCGATATCGCCTATTTTATCACAGCCTCTTACGCTCGAAACGTAATACTCGGTACCGTTCGTTGTTCTTATTTTTATGGTATCGAGAATGCTTCCGCTTGAGGATGTTATTACGTGAGCATTCGTTACTATAAGATAGCCCTTAAGAGCATCATTATCGTCAAAATATTTTCCGATAATAACGCCGCTTCCCGCGCCGGTTGATGTATATTGATAGCTTACCTCTTCCGTTTGGATCTCAACAACACTGTCCTTAACCATGGAAACGACCTGCGTTCTTGAAAAATATCCGTTGGGAACATCGTAATTTACCTCTGTTTCAACAACAGAAGAAAATATTTGAGCAGTATAACCGTTTTGAGAGTTTATGTTTTTATTTGTGGAATTTGTATTTGCAAATCCGTTTGCAAAGATCACGCCTAAAATTCCCGCCATAAAGGAAAAAACGATACAAAGCGAGCAGATAGTAATTATAAGAGTATTATTTTTCTTGGGAGGCTTTGGCTCTGTTGCAAAATAAATATTTACCGGCTCATCAGTGTTTTTGTCCGGATAATTTGAAAAATTGTTATAGATATAATCCGACATAAAAGGCTCCTTAAATATATCTTTTCTTTTTATAATTTTACTACAATAATGTGACGATTTTATGAACACGCATAAAAAAATAGTTGAAAAACAAAAAAATTTTAAAAAAAGAAAAAATATCTTGCTTTTTTAAAAAGTATATGTTAAAATATACGGGAAATGCGATGAAAAAGCCTGCATATAGCAAAAAATACGGCAGAAAGAGAGAGTATTCGCGGCTGAGAGATACTTTACCGTTTGATTATATGCGTTTCACTTTGGAGCATGCCTTTTGAATTTCAAGTAGAGAGGCACGGTATGTCCCGTTATCGACAAAAGAAGTTTTTGCTTCTGAGAGCATTTTTATGCTGAATGTGGGTGGTACCACGGACAAAATGTTTGTTCGTCCCTGTCTTTTTGACGGGGACTTTTTGTTTTGAAAATTTTTTAAGGAGAAATAGATATGAAAGAAACTTTGAATAAGATCAAAGCAGAAGCGCTTAGCGCGCTTGATGATGCAAGCTGCAACATCGAAGAGATAAGAATTAAATATCTCGGCAAAAAGGGTGAGCTCACCTCTGTTCTTCGTATGATGGGACAGCTAAGCGCCGAGGAAAGACCTGTAATGGGTCAGCTTGCAAATGAGGTAAGAGCACAGATCGAGGAAAAGATCGCGTCAATGCAGGAGCTTCAGAAGCAAAAGAAATTGGAGGAAGCGCTCGTAAACGAGAAGATCGATGTTACTATCCCCGGCAAAAAGAGAACCACAGGAAAGCTTCATCCTCTCAATAAGGTGCAAAGAGAGATGGAGGATATATTCATAGGAATGGGCTTTTCTATCGCTGAAGGACCTGAGGTTGAATACGATTACTACAACTTCCAAGCACTCAATATTCCCGAAAACCATCCCGCAAGAGATACGCAGGATACATTCTATATAACGGATAACATTCTTTTGCGTTCTCAGACATCACCCGTTCAGGCACGTGTAATGGAAAAACAGCAGCCGCCGATAAGAATAATCTCCCCCGGCAGAGTTTACCGCTCTGATGAGGTTGACGGCAGCCACTCACCGCTTTTCCATCAGCTTGAAGGACTTGTAGTAGATAAAGGAATTACAATGGGCGACCTTCGCGGAATGCTCGAAACATTTGCGAAAACAATGTTCGGTGAAAAAACACAAATCCGCTTCCGTCCTCACCATTTTCCATTTACAGAGCCGAGTGCCGAGGTTGACGTTTCATGCTTCGTGTGCGGCGGCAAGGGATGCCGTCTTTGCAAGGGAGAGGGTTGGATAGAGATCCTTGGCGCAGGAATGGTTCACCCGAATGTTCTTCGTACGTGCGGCATCGATCCCGAGGTGTATTCGGGCTTTGCGTTCGGTATGGGTATTGAGCGTATCACCATGTGCCAGTATGGCATTGACGATATGCGCCTTCTTTACGAAAATAACGTTAAGTTCCTCGAGCAGTTTTAAGGAGGTATAGAGATGAATTTATCAAGAAAATGGCTCGGCGATTTCGTCGATGTATCAGATATATCAAATAAAAACTATTGCGACACTATGACCTACACAGGCTCGAAGGTTGAAGGCTTCGAGGTTTTGGGAGAGGATATAGAAAACGTCGTTGTCGGTAAGATAACAAAAATAACGAAGCACGAAAACTCCGATCACCTTCAGATTTGTATGCTCGATGTCGGAGAGGGCAGCGATATTCAGATCGTAACAGGCGCGCAAAACGTATTCGAGGGCGCGATAGTTCCCGTTGCAAAAGCACCCTCAAAGCTCCCCGGAGGAGTTGTTATCAAGGCAGGTAAATTAAGAGGTGTCGAGTCAAACGGAATGCTTTGCTCGATAGGTGAGCTTAATCTTACAACACACGATATGCCTTCCGCTATCGAGGACGGTATATTTATTATGAACGGTTTGGGCGAATTTACTCTCGGTATGGATATAAGAGAAGCTCTTATGCTCAGCGACGATGTAGTTGAATTTGAGATCACGCCTAACCGCCCTGACTGTCTTAGCGTTATAGGTCTTGCAAGAGAGAGCGCGGCTTCCTTCGGAAGAAAGCTTACAGTTCCCACACCATCTGTAAAAGCAACAAAGGATGGCGATAAGATCGAAAATTATCTTAAGATCGATATAGCCTCCGAGCTTTGTCCCAGATATACCGCAAGAGTAGTAAAGAATATAAAGATCGAGCCCTCACCTCTTTGGCTCAGAATGAGACTTCGCGCATCGGGAGTCCGTCCTATCAATAATATCGTTGATATAACAAACTATGTAATGCTCGAATACGGTCAGCCTATGCACGCATTTGACTATAAATGCCTTGACGGCTCTCACATAATCGTAAGAGAAGCCGAGGATAACGAAAAATTCAAATCTCTTGACGATATTGATCATACATTAAAGAAAAAAATGCTTGTTATTGCCGATGAGAAAAAGGCAGTTGCCTTGGCAGGCGTAATGGGCGGCGCAAACAGCGAAATTACAGACGATACGAAAACAGTAGTATTTGAAAGCGCCAACTTCAACGGTGCAAGCGTTCGTGTTACATCTCGCTCACTCGGCATGAGAACGGAAGCTTCGTCACGCTTCGAAAAGGGACTCGATGTTGAAACGACTATTCCCGCAGTTGAAAGAGCGTGTGAGCTTGTTGAGCTTCTTGGTGCAGGCGAGGTCGTTGAAGGAATGATCGATGTGTACCCTTCACCCAAAAAGCAGCATATCATCAAGCTTGAGGCTGACAGAATAAACGGATTTCTCGGTACAAATCTTACGGAAGAATATATGAAGGACGTTTTAACGAGCCTTTGCTTCGAGATAAAGGGCGACGATATCTACGTTCCGTCTTACCGTGAGGACGTTGAGGGAATGCAGGATATCGCTGAGGAGATAGCAAGAATTTACGGCTACAATAAGATAGAATCCACTGCGTTTGTAGCTCAGCTCACACAGGGAGAGAGAACACCTCACCAAAAATTCGATAACGCCGTACGCGATACTCTTTGCGCTCTCGGTATGTACGAAATAAATACCTTCTCATTCATCAGCCCGAAATACTACGATAAGATCTGTATGCCCGCTGACGATAAGAGAAGAAAGTCCGTTGTAATAAAGAACCCCTTGGGCGAGGATACGAGCGTAATGCGCACGACATCAATGCCCTCTATCCTTGAGGTGCTTGCTAAAAATAACAACCTCAAAAACGAGGAGGTTGCGCTCTTTGAGGTAGCGACCATCTATATTCCCAACGAGGATGAAGCAAAGCTTCCAGAAGAGCCCAAGCAGCTCGTTATGGGTATGTACGGCGGATGCGATTTCTATGATCTTAAGGGTACTATCGAAGAGCTTCTCGATAAATGCGGAATTGACGGAGTAGAGTACAAGGCTGAAAAAGCAAATCCCACCTTCCATTCGGGCAGATGCGCAAGCATCTACACAAAGGACGGAGAATACCTTGGTGTGTTCGGTGAGATACACCCGAATGTTGCAAATAATTATTCCTTCGGTAAGAAGGTATATATAGCAGAGCTCGATTTTGAGAAGATGTTTGAGGTGAGAAATAAGGATATCCATTATAAAGCGCTTCCGAAATTCCCCGCACTCACACGCGATTTCTCATTCGTATGTGACGAGGATATCGAAGTAGGTACAATTGAGAAAATAATGAAAAATGCCTCGACAAGTGTCGTTGAAAGCATAAAGCTCTTTGATATCTACCGTGGAGTACAGGTAGGCGAAAACAAGAAGAGCGTATCGTTCAAGGTTTCCTTGCGTGCCGCTGACAGAACGCTTAACGATCAGGAAGCAGATAGCGCCGTTAAGAAGATTCTTAAAGCCCTCGAAAGAGAACTCGGCATTACATTAAGAGCATAATAACCCACCCTGTGTCAATAAAATATAAATCAATGGAGCGGGATGTTGCAATAAGCACAAACGCCACGCGTTTGATCGATTATTCGGTGAGGATAAATTAAAATTGTTTATTTACACACGATGGTAACGGGGAAGCCCTGCGGGCTAACATCGATCACGTGCTATATAATTTAAGCTTACTCACGATAGGTATGATTAAGTGCTTATTAGTGAGAAAATAAAAATAAGGTAGATAGTTTGCATTTTTGAATGCAAACTATCTTTTTTATTGTACTTTTTTGGCGCGACCTCGCGCTCTACCGTAACAAAGTACGCTACGAGAACCCCAAGCCGAGGAACAAGGCTTAGGGCCCCCTACCGACGTGTACGAGTTCACACCTTCTGCATTCATTTCACTATCCCCTAAAAGGGGCTGTCGCACATTAGCAACATCCCCTTTTAAAGATACTTGACCCATATTTCGATTTTCTGCTATATGAATTGTGTGTTTACACGAGATAATTATATGTCCGCGGCGACTCGCCGCTTTTGTGCAAAACCACTTGACAAAGCAAAAATATGGTACTATAATATAAAAAACACTACTATACAAATAAAATTTATAAAGGAGAATTTATGAAAAAGAAATTTTTATTTTTTGTAGTTATTATATCAAGTGTCATATGCCTTATGTCTATTTCAGCAAATGCTAAAACAATTGACAAAACTGAAAAGTTTACACTTGCATATGCTGTAGGTGGGCAAACTGCTGGTGCAGAACTTGCAATGTGGGATGAAAACGGTAATGCAATTGTATGGTATCTTAATGCTGATGACAAGCTTGTGTGTGTAAAAACAAACGACTTGATTTTTGAGTACAAAAATTTCAGCATAGGCGCTCAAACATTTGGAAATGTTACTATTCCGGCAGTCAGCGATGTATCTGCGCTTTATGAAATTAGAGATGGAGAGTATGTTCTGCAAACATCAAGGCAGAACTATTCATCTGCTCCCCACCGCATAGTAGCAGCTAACTTAACAGAGGTTGAATGTGAATATATTTATAGCACAGGCAATAATAAAATGTTTAAGGCTGCTAATACAACCTCAAATGTACAATGCTTGTGGCTTCCTAATACTCTTAAGGTTATTCCCGGAGATCATTTCCATACAATGAAAAATTTTGTTGAGGTAAGACTCGGAGAAAGCGCTGAATATATTGGCGCAAATGCTTTTAGAGATAGCTCAAATTTAAAGACAATAGTTGTTCCAAATACAGTTAAGGCAATAGATACAGAGGCATTTCGCGGTACATCATTGACGTATATTATTGCTGGTGAAAACCTTCAATTTTGGGGAGATTATAAGGGATTTAATGGCCCTGCAGAAATATATCTTTCAGATACTATAGAGTCAACACTTACAGGTTTCCCGAATAGTACACTTATATTTTATACTGGTGATAATCCTGACGATTTGACAATTAGCACTGATAAAACCGTTACGAAGTTATCGTATAGTGAATATGTAGAACAACTCAATGACGGCAAGGCGTTTTTAGGCAACTGGAAGCATTGGTATATAGTTTATGGCTATAATAAATGCGACGCCTTTTATGACGGTGAGCACAAGACGGTCGAGGAAGTAAACGATCACAACTGTACGACGGATGATAGTTGCAGATGTGGTAATGTTATTAATGAAAAGGTAGCCGACGCTCACGACGAAAGAATAGAAATGTCGTATGCGGATGGTTATGATTTCAAAGGAACAGAGAAAAAATACTGTGCAAACGAGGACTGTACCGCTTGTGATGCTCAAAACGAGCTTTTGGAAATCTTGACGGATATTCTGTAAGAGAAGACGGTAAAGCGCTCCTTGGCGGATATTCAATAAATACCGATGCACTTAAGGCGTATAATGCATATCTCGAAGCAAACGGAAAAGCAATTCTTAAATTCGGTATAATAATGTCAAACGCATCTAACTTTACAATTGTGGATGGCGAATATAAAGGCGGAAAAGGACTTATTGTTGAATCTACAAACGATAATTACTCTACCGTAAAATATACGATAAGCGGATATAAGGCGGAGAATGCACTTGTAAATCTGGAGCTTGTTATCACACTTTATGTAATTGATGAAAATGGAATGAGTTTTATTCAAGCAGATTCTTCGGCAACATTAGGTAATACCGATAATGCTACCTGCAACGGAAGCACAGTAACACTTGATAAGATTTCATTGGCATCAGTGTCACAAGCTACACTTAACTCGGGTAAGGTTGAAGCAGGCTCTTCATACGAAACAGCTCTTAAAGAAATCGTAGCACTTATTCCTACCGAAGCTGCTTCTGTAAATAAAGAAAACTAAAAAGAAAAATCACGGGATTCCCGTGATTTTTCATTTTATAAATTTTTTTATAAGAGCAATTTCCTGAGCATAGCCCTCAAGCTCGTTCGGAGTTTCAAGCACAATAGGCAAGCCGATTATTGCGGGATGAGTGATTATTTTCTCTATTCCCGTAAGCCCCAAAGAACCAAGACCTAATTTTTCATGCCTGTCCTTTTTTGCGCCGAGAGGATTTTTACTATCGTTAAGATGAACCGCCTTTAAACGGTCAAGACCGATTATTCTGTCAAACTCCTGAAGAACAGCGTCTGTGTTATTTGCAATATCATATCCGCCGTCGCTTATGTGACAGGTATCAAGACAAACTCCAACATGAGAGGAATCGTCAACGCGGTCTATAATAGCGCGTATCTCCTCGAATGTCTTTCCAATCTCACTGCCTTTGCCCGCCATGGTTTCAATAAGAATAGTAGTGCTTTGAGCATGTTTTGTTATATTGTTAAGCGTATCCGCAGTCTTTTCAATACCTATCTCCACGCCCTGCGAAACGTGAGAGCCCGGATGAAAATTGTAATACGTATGCGGTATTTTTTCAAGGAGCTTTACATCCTCTATCATCGTGTCCCTTGTGTATTTTCGAATATTTTCGTCAGCCGCACAGGGATTAAATGTGTATGGCGCATGAGCAATTATCGGAGCAAAATTATTTTCCTCCATTATTCTTATAAGACCGTTAATATCCTTGTCGGAAGGAATTTTTATTCCTCCGCCTCTCGGATTTCTTGTAAAAAACTGAAATGTATTAGCGCCAATGGAAAGAGCAGTCCTTCCCATATTTTCATATCCGCCCGAAACGGATAAATGACAACCGATATTTATCTTCATAAGATCACCTTAGTTAATAAAATCAAATTCAAAATCGTACATTGAAACGGTGTTTCCGTCCATACATCCCGCTTCACGAAGCTTGTCTATAACACCGCTCTTTAAAAGAACTCTCTGGAAGAAGGCAAGTGACTCTCTGTCCTCGAAGTTGACTTGTCCGACAAGATTGAACAACCACTCTCCCTCGACAACAAAAACACCGTTTGAGTCTCTTGTTATAGTAACAGCGTGATCGTCACCGTCAGAAAGAATAGCATCCTCGGGCATATAATCAGCCTCGTATATCGTAAGAGGAGGAAGCTCCTCAAGACGCGTGTCTATCAACTTTATAAGCTCATCTGTATTTTCACCCGTATAAGCGGATATATATATAAGCTCCCAGCCGCGTTCCCTTACGTATTTTTCAAAGGCATCGATATCGACAACGCTTCTGTCAAGAGAATCTACCTTGTTAGCAGCAATTATTCTCGGACGGGAAGCAAGCTCCGGCGAGAATTTTTCAAGCTCGTTATCAATCGTTATAAGATCGCAAACGGGATCTCTGCCCTCAAAGCAGGATATATCAACGACTTGAACTATCATTCTGCATCTTTCGATATGTCTTAAAAATGCGTGACCGAGCCCCGCACCTTCCGCTGCACCCTCAATAAGACCGGGGATATCAGCCATAACAAAGCCATGACCGCCGCTGACTCTTACAACACCGAGATTTGGCGAAAGAGTAGTGAAATGATAATCTGCGATCTTAGGCTTGGCATCACTGACAGCCGCTAAAAGCGAGGATTTTCCGGCACTCGGCAATCCTGCAAGACCAACATCGGCAAGCATTTTAAGCTCGAGGGAAAGCTCCCATTCAGCGCCCTTAGTTCCGCTTTTGGCGAACATCGGTATCTGTCTTGTCGGAGTGGCAAAATGCTTGTTTCCCCAACCGCCTCTGCCGCCCTTTGCGAGTATCCAATCCTCACAGTTTGACATATCCTTTAATATTTTACCTGTTTTGGCATCCTTGATTATCGTTCCCTCGGGAACTTTTATAATGATGTCGGCGCCGTTTTTGCCGTGAAACTTTGCACCTGCTCCGTCGCCGCCGTTTTCTGCGACGAATTTTCTTTTGTATCTGAAGGCGAGAAGAGTATTCGTACCCTTGTCGATAGTGAATACGACATTCCCGCCGTGACCGCCATCGCCGCCGTCAGGCCCTCCCTTAGCAACGTATTTTTCGCGTCTGAAGGAAACACAGCCGTTGCCGCCGTTTCCTGCCTTTGCATAAATTTGAACCTTGTCAATAAACATACTGTACCTACTTAAATAAAATTATTCCATATAGATCGTTGCATTTACCGCTTCGCAATCACCGATCTTAACATTGAGACTGCGTCCATCCTTGATAAGCTGTCCCTTTACAAAATATTCGCTTTTCTGAATATAAGCATTGCATGAAACGGTAATGTAAGCAATGCTGTTACCTTTTTTGTCTGTGGCTCTTGTGACTCTTTCCACGGTGCCTATTCTTTTTCCGTTTTCGTCAAAAACCGAATCCTTAAATTCGTAATCGTTATCGCTTGCAATCAGAATATATTCGATGTCCTCTTTTTGAGAATATATCTGAGCTACGTCGTTGCCCATACACATATATACGATAGCGGCAACGGCAGCAGCTAAAATAAGAAGAATGATAACATCGGTAAAATTGAAACGGATTTTTCTTTTTTTATTAGTATCTTGTGTCATCGTTGGTCTTTTCCTCCGTTTCTGCTTCTCCCATTACGGAAATCAGCTCGCTTCTGTTGATCATTTCCTCGACCCTGTGTTCGCGATTCTTTTTGGATGCCTTTCTCGGAGAGCGAACATATTTGCGTGTGTTCACAAGCTCGGAGGAAGCATCATGGGCAAGCTCGATATCAATGCACGAGGCAGAAATATCTATGCTCGTATATTCGGGTTTATCGTTGATCCTTTCGATCTTTGCATAAGCGAATGTCAATGCTATCATTATTATGAATAACACAAATATCTTTTTGTCTGCGAATACGTAAGAATTGTATCCTGCACAAATTATAGCTATTGAAGCTATAAATCCCGCACATCCAACCACACGGTGAACCCTGTGTTGCGTTTTCGCACAATAAGAGAGAGCAAGACGGATAAAAACGATAAGCGTAGTGCATATCATCAATATTCCTATAATTCCGAGTGAAACCGTCGTTTGAAGGAACAGATTTTCCATATAACCGACACCTGTCTCGCCAAATACAGAGGCGTAAGCCTCGTTGAAGGCATTCTCGCTCAAGCCTACTCCAAAGGGATATCTTTTTATAAGCTCAATGCTTTTTGAAAAAATATCAAGCTCATACGCGTGAGATGTCGCTTCATAAGCTCCTACAGCAGATATAGCTTGCTTTATATCCTTGGGCAGAGTGAAAATAAGTATCGGTATTGCCGATAAGAATAAGAGTATTGGGTAGATGAAATTTCTGTTGTAAATGATAAAAGTAACGAAAAGCGCAACGATAGCAGCCACATATCCTACTCTTGAAAACGTCATAACGAGTGCGGTGATATCGAGAGCAAGAAGAATAAATGAACAGAATTTTATACCGCGCCTAGTCCTGGACATTAAGGACACAAGGATAAACGGTATAACAGCCGCAAGATATATAGCCAAGGCGTCGGATGATGTAAAGGAAAGAGTTACTCGGTCTTTTATGGTTATATAATCCTCGAGAACACCAAGATCGGGCTTAACTACCGTAAAAACATATTCAACGATTGCAAGAACCGATATGATAAATGTCACGACAAGTGTGGCGTTAAGGCATCTTTTGAACCAATCCTTCGAACGGATGAGATTTGAGATCAGCGTAAACGTAAGAATTAAGGAAACATTTATAAGAGCCGTTTCCGCGGACGATGCCAAATTTACCGATACAACTCCGCCGTAAACACAGGCAAGAGCCAAAATTACCATCGCAAGATCGAAAAGCTCAAACTTAAACGTTCTTTTTCCGACGAAGCATTTAAGAAGATACGTAAACATAACGTAAAGACAAATGCCCGACATGACGTACACATTAACGAAGGGAAGAGCGAATATTATAAAAATGATTCCCGTTTCGGGAGTGTTTATGATCTCTATGGCTATCAAAAATACGATTATTGCAAAGAAAACTGCGAACGGCGATAAGAGATAAGAAATAATACCGAGAGCAACGCCTACAAAAAACGATATGCTCGGAGAGGATTTCTTTTTCATATCGGCAGCTTCGCGGAAGCTTGCCTCGTTGAAGCCGATGAAATCAATACATAGCCAGTGTATAAATTTGTTCGTCAGAATCATTTGCGAGATCGATTTTGAAGAAAATAGTAACGGCAGAGCCACAACCGCTATAATAATACCCGAAACGAACGCCTCAAACGAAACGTGAAACGATGCTATATAAACATAATTTCTTAACGGATAGAGAAGCGATGCCAAAAGACCCATCGCAAAAAACATAGCTCCTAGATCCCGCACAGCCAATCTCAAAATGAAATTCGCTATTTGAGGAAATATCTTTGAAAAAATACTCTTTTCAAATGCCTTTGATACTCTTCTTCTGAAGCCGTATTTGCGCTGACCGCGTTTTTCACGCTCCTTGGTTGCATTTCTGAATTTTTTATTTGCTTTATCGTACGAAGTGAAAAACGAGCCGAACATACCGTTTTTAAGCTTCGCAAGAAACCAGCCGCTAAAGCGCGAGAGCACAGGTGTGCGTGTTTTATTATGCTGTTTTAGTTGTTTGTTATCCAATTTATCACATCCAATTTAAGATTTGTTGAAAAGTTATTTTTAAGCCTTGGAATGATCTCTCATGTATTTTTCATAGAGATCCGGACGGCGCTCCTTTGTGAGCTCAAGCGACCTTTCAAGACGCCATTTATCAATGTTTGCATGATGTCCCGAAAGTAATATTTCCGGAACCTCTTTGCCGTTAAACACGGGGGGACGTGTGTATTGAGGGTATTCCAAAAGCCCCGAAGCTATGCTTTCATCCTCGTGGCATATCTCGTCGGAAAGCACGCCGTCGATAAGTCTTGAAACGGCATCGACTATTATGCAAGCGGGAAGCTCACCGCCTGTCAGAACGTAATCTCCTATTGAAATCTCCTCGTCAACGATCTCGTCAATTATCCTTTGGTCGATCCCTTCGTAATGACCGCAAAGAATGGTAAGATTATCGTACTGGGAAAGCTCCTTTGCCACACTGTGATCAAATATCCTGCCCCTTGGTGACATATAAACGGTCTTGCTTTTTCCTTCACCCTGCATCCTTTTTACATCGCAGTAGCAATCGTATATCGGCTGAGTAGCCATAAGCATACCCTTGCCGCCACCGTAAGGCGTATCGTCTACCTTCCTGTGCTTGTTTGCGGAATAATCCCTGATGTTGTGAGCGTAAACGGAAATTATACCGCTCTTTTGCGCTCTTCCTATTATACTTTCACCGAGCACCGAGGATATAAGCTCGGGAAAAAGCGTCAAAATATCAAATCTCATCAAAACATTCCTTCTATAGGCTTTACAAAGATGCCCTTTTCAAGAGATATCTCTTTTACGAATTCGTTGATAACGGGGATAAGAGCATCAGGCTTTTCCTCTCTTGCAACAACGTAAAGATCCTGAGCTCCGCAGTTTATAACGTCCTTGAGTACACCGTATCTTTCATTCGTATCTATATCAAATACCTCTAAGCCGATAAGATCGGCAATGAAAAAATCACCGTCCTCAAGCGCGATATCATCACGCTCGGCATAAAGCAGCTTGCCTCTCAGCTTCATAGCCTTGTCAGCATCATTTATCCCGTCAAGAAGAATAAGAGCTCCGCCCTTGTAAGCCGATATCTTTTCGATCTTCTTTTTTATGTATTCATTTCCTTGCTTGAGAAAGACCTTTTTTAGAGAAGAGAACACCTCAAAGGAGTCGCAGTAATGCTTAACGACAAGACCGCCGTTAAGACCGTGAATTCTTAAAATCTCTCCACATTCGAGATATTTTTCCATAAAATACACCTCTTAAAAATTAAAAACAATAAATTTCCACTCTATATTTTATCACAAGAGATAGAAAATATCAAGTAATAATAAAAAATAAAAAAATTAAAAAATTGCAAAAACATCTTGACAATCCAAAAATATTATGATAGAATACGTGTACCTCAAACACGGAGGTTCTTTTTTTGCGCACTTTTTTGCAGCGTATAAAAAGCACCAAAGGACTTGGGTGCTTCTTCGTGACGAGGGAGGTACAACGCACGACAGTGCGCAACGAATAGGGAATGTTCCCTAAATAATATCGGGAGGGCCGCAATGAGAGTCAAAATCACATTGGCATGCAGCGAGTGCAAACAACGTAATTACGACACAAAGAAAAACAAGAAAAATGATCCGGATAGACTTGAAATGAACAAGTACTGCCGTTTCTGTCGTAAGCACACCTTGCATAAAGAAACCAAGTAAGGAGAAAAAACATGGCTGAAAAGAATGTAAAAGCAAAAAACGACAAGCCCGGATTTTTCAAAAGACTTGGACAGAAATTCAAAAATTTAAAGTCCGAAATGAAGAAAATTACATGGGCTTCTAAAAAGAGCACCTTCAAAAACTTCGGAGTGGTTGTCGGAGCTATCATCGCATTGGCAGTGGTAATCGGTCTTGTGGACTTCGGTCTTACAGCACTTATCAACTGGCTTGCAGATGTAATTCCGGATATCAACTAACGAGGTATAAAGATGGGAGACTTCGACAAACTTACCGCCGGACCCAAATGGTACATAGTCCATACCTATACGGGTTACGAAAATAAGGTAAAGAGCACGATTGAAAAGCTTGTAGAGTCAAGAAATCTTTCAAACGTGATTTTCAATGTATTGGTTCCTACAGTTACTACAACAACAGTTGATGCCAAGGGCAAAGAAAAGCTGGTTGAAGAGAAGATATATCCCAGTTATGTATTCATAGAGATGATAATGAGCGACGAAACGTGGCACATTATAAGATATATCTCTGGAGTAACAGGATTTGTAGGACCCGGGTCAAGACCTTGTCCTCTTACGGATGAAGAGGTTCTCGCAATAACAGGTGCGGAAAAGACAAAGGTAGACGCATTCAGCATAGGCGACGAAGTAGATATTATCGACGGAATTCTTACCGGACACAGCGGAAGGATCAGCGAAATATCGGAAGAGAGCGGAGAAGTTACCGTTATCGTATCTTCGATCGGCAGAGAAATGCCTGTTAGTATGGATGCTAAGTGCATCAAGAAAAAATAAAAAGACAGCTGGTGACAGGCTGGAACTGTCATAATTCGTGGGAGAGAGAAAATATGCTTCTCTCGTACAGTACCACATAGGAGGAAATAATCATGGCTAAGAAAATTCAGGGTTACATCAAACTTCAGATCCCTGCAGGAAAAGCAACACCCCAACCGCCTATCGGTCCTGCTCTTGGACAATACGGCGTATCTATTCCTAACTTCACAAAGGAATTTAACGAAAGAACAAAGAACGATATCGGATACATCATCCCTGTTGTAATCACAGTTTACGCAGACCGTTCATTCACATTTATTACAAAAACTCCTCCTGCTCCCGTTCTTATCAAGAAAGCAGCAGGAATTGAAACAGCATCCGCAGTTCCTAACAAGACAAAGGTTGCAAAGCTCACAAAAGAACAAGTTAAGAAGATCGCAGAAACAAAGATGCCCGACCTTAACGCAGGCTCACTCGAAGCAGCTATCAGCATGATCGAGGGTACAGCTCGCTCAATGGGCATTACAGTTGAGGAATAAGGAGGTAGAAGACGATGAAAAAAGGAAAGAAATATATCGCTTGCGCAGAACTCGTTGATTCATCAAAGCTCTACGATCCTGCCGAGGCTATGCAGCTTGTTTGTGAAACATCTAAAGCAAAATTTGACGAAACAATCGAAGTACACGTACGTTTGGGCGTTGACTCACGTCACGCTGACCAACAGGTAAGAGGAGCAGTAGTTCTCCCCAACGGTACAGGTAAGAAGGTAAGAACACTCGTATTCGCTCGCGGCGATAAGGCTAAAGCTGCTGAAGAAGCAGGCGCTGAATACGTAGGTGCTGAGGAATACGTTGAAAAGATCACAAAGGAAAACTGGTTCGAATTCGACGTAGTTATCGCAACTCCCGACATGATGGGCGTTATCGGTAGACTCGGTAAGGTTCTCGGTCCTAAAGGACTTATGCCTAACCCTAAGGCAGGTACAGTAACAATGGATACTGCAAAAGCAGTTGCAGAAGCAAAAGCAGGTAAAATCGAATACCGTCTCGATAAGACAAACATCATTCACTGTCCTATCGGAAAAGCATCCTTCGGTGCTGAAAAGATCGCTGAAAACTTTGCTACATTGCTCGGCGCAATAATCAAGGCAAAGCCTGCAGCAGCAAAAGGTCAATACATCAAGAGCTGCACAGTAGCTTCAACAATGGGCCCCGGTATCAAGGTTAACGCTGCTAAGATCGGCTAATTATTAAATACTAACGGGGATGTTGCAATAAGCACAAACGCCACGCGTTTGATCGATTATTCGGTGAGGATAAATTAAAATTGTTTATTTACACACGATGGTAAAATAAGCTTATTAGTGAGAAAATAAAAATAAGGTAGATAGTTTGCATTCTTGAATGCAAACTATCTCTTTTTATTATGTCTGTTTTTTTTGGGCGCGACCTCGCACTCTACCGTACAAAGTATGCCACGAGAACCCCAAGCCTCGTTCCTCGGCTTGAGGACCCCTACCGACGTGTACGAGTTCACACCTTCTGCACTTATTTCACTATCCCCTTTGTATCTTGATAGAAATGAGCTATATAATTGAATTATCAGCTATGCAAAAAGCCTTGATCGGTATTACGATCAAGGCTTTTTCATTCTTTGGGGTTAATTGTACATTTTATATTTTAGTCTCATATTATCTGCAATCATTGCGATAAACTCTGAGTTTGTCGGCTTGCCGCGATTGTTTTGGATTGTGTATCCAAAATACGAATTAAGCGTATCGACATCACCTCTGTCCCAAGCAACCTCGATAGCGTGTCTGATTGCTCTTTCAACTCTTGAGGTGGTCGTAGCGTATTTCTTTGCAACGGACGGATAAAGAATTTTCGTTACCGAATTTATAATATCGTTATCCGAGATCGTCATAAGAATAGCTGTTCTTAGATATTGATATCCCTTGATGTGTGCGGGAACGCCGATCTGATGTATCACCTTCGTTACCTGAGTTTCAATATCGTCTCTTGAAATGTTTTCTTTTTTAGGCTCATTTTCTTTTCTTGTGCGATAGATCGTGTTGATGTGCTCGCAAAGACTTGAATAATCAAACGGCTTCATAATACACATAGCCGCTCCTGCGTTGGTAGCCTCGATGAATACGTTTTGATTTGAAATCAATGAAGCTACGATGAATGACGGAGCAGTGTCGTTGCCGAAGTTTATTCCCTTTGCGTTTCTGATAAGACCGATGCCGTCAAGCTTTGATAACCAAAGATCCGCAATAACGATATCAGGATGAGTTCTGTTGATCTTAATAAGAGCATCCTCACCGTTGACCGCTTCATCGATATTTCGGTATCCCTTTCTTAATAAAGCTTCCTTTGTTGAATGTCTTGTTTGCGAATTTTCATCAGCAATTAAAATTTTCGTGTTAGTTTCCATGAAATCTCCTGTTTTGTATACATTATCCCCCAAAAAATGTATTTTTTACAAATAACACCTACATTTTACCATAAAATGATGAAATTTGCAATAGTTTTGCTAAAGAAAAAATAACCAAATATTCATAGCAAAATTTGTGCAAAATGACATATGAAATCAAAAAATTCGACACAAAAACAATAAAAAATAGAAAATTATCAAAAAATCTCCAAAAATTTAAAATAAATGCGTCAAAGGCGAAAAAATGTGGTATACTGTATAAGAATTATATTAGAAGTAGGAAAAAGATATGATAAAATTCAAGAAATTGCAAAAAGATGATTTTAATACTGTTAATAAGTATCTTTTACTCGATAAAACAAGAAGCTGCGAGAAAGTTGGCGCGGCACTTATGATGTGGCGCGATTTTTATAACATCGAATGGTCAATATACGAGCAAACTCTTATTATAAGATATTTAAATGAAGAAAAAGACGAAACCGCGTATCTTGTGCCGATCGGAGAAAATGTAGAAAAAACGGTACAGGCTCTTGGAAAGGTCGTATATACGGGGGTATGTAAAGAAAATATCGAAAAGGTGGCGGATAAGGATAGTGAGATAATTCCCGTACGCGATAACTTCGATTATATATATTCGGCTGAAGCACTAAGAACCTTCTCGGGAAAAAAGCTTCACGCAAAGAAGAATTTCTTAAATCGCTTTCAAAAGACATATAAATATGAATTTTCGCTCTCTCCCGATAAGGATGAGCTTATAGAATTTTTTAAATTTATAGATGAAAAATATCCGCACTATGATGAAACGGGCGTAGCCGAGCTTAATGAAACCATCGATATGATCGAAAACAGTGAGCTTTTTGGAGCGACGATGGGTGCTATAAAGGTTGACGGAAGGGTTGTGGCCGCAACCGTAGGCACGAAAATAAGAGATACGCTTTATGTTCATATAGAAAAAGCGGATAGAGAATACGCAGGTGCATATCAAGCAATAGTGAGTGAATTTGTAAAAGCCTTTGACGGAATAGAATACGTAAACCGCGAGGATGATCTCGGTGACGATGGAATGCGCCAATCAAAGCTCTCATATAACCCCCTATATCTTTTGGAAAAGCACATAGTAAAAAGATAATAAAAAATGACACGGAAAAAGGTTGATGTTCTTAGCGGAGAATTTAAAAATATCACTAAGTGCGAGCATCGCATTTGACCGGTCAAACGCGCCTCGGGGTTCCCCAAAAATTCGTAGAATTTTAGGGGTTCGCGAGTATGGGCTAAGCCCCCTATTACAAGCAGAAAGAGAGAACAAATCGGATTTTATAGCCGAAATGATCTCTCTTTTTCTGTTGGTTTAAAAGTGATATTCTTTGCTGAAGCAAATATTCTATTCGCCCCAAAACTTGCGAAGCAAATATCACTCGGCGCAAGCCGAATATCACTGCGAAGCAATACAACTCGCCGTAGGAGAATAGAGTTAGCGTGATACTCCGCTAAGAGTATCACGCTAATCCGTGTCATTTTTAAAAAATATTATCGGCGCTGATAGCTCCATGATTTGATAGCTCATTTACAGAGTTTAAAAGCAATGCCTTCGTTTCGTAAAAATCGATAGGATTTAAAATTTTTGTTTTTTCCTTGAGCAAAATAAGATTTTTCTCTACATCATCGGTCTGCTTGTGAGGAACAGAAAGCGAGATCAGAAATTTATTTTCATCCCAAAGACGTATAACCTCATCTACCTTTTCACTGCTGAAAATTCCTTCAATATCATTTATATCGTCCTCGAGCCTTTCGCAAATGTTTCGCACATATAGAGAATTGAGAATAACACCTAAAAACAAAATCAAAACCGCAACGATAGATATCACAAAAGATTTCATTTCTCTTCCTTTATTATTATATTTACATTGTCTTCGTCATCAACGGTCATCAAAAAAATATCTTCGATAGAAAGCTTTCTTTTGCAAAGCTCATCAAAAATCCATTCCTCGTCTTTTTTTGCATATTTTAAATTTGATTTATTGATATCACCGTCAATCACGATAGAATGAGCAATGCCACAGCTTTTTTTGTCGATCGATATCTTATCTTCCTTCAAAAATACCGAAAGCTTGCCGTTTTGCTCCAAAATAGCATAATCAACATCAGAAATGTCGGAAACGTCCTTGAGCCGCAATTCTCCTAAAAGCTCCGAAATGCTGATGCGCAATCTTGAAAGCTCCTTTTGATTTAATATTCCGTTTTGAATTATAATGCTTGGAGAACCGAAAAACATCTTTTTCATAAGAGGTGATTTTGTCATTATAAATGACATAATGACCTCCGCGGCTAAAAGAAAAATAAGCGGTATAAGTGAGTAGAAAATAGGAATAGATGTATCCTGAATAGGATTTATAGCAAGCTCCGAAAGCATAAAGGTAGTCACAAGCTCCGAAAGCTGAAGCTCGCCAACCTGTCTTTTTCCCATAAGACGAATAGCGAACATGAAAAGAATATATATAATCATGGTTCGTATGAGTATTGTTGCCAAAAGATCACCTTCCAAGGAGTATTTTTAACCAAAAAAAGAGCCATTATTCTGCATAAATTGTTAAAATAAAATAAAAAGAAAAAAACTTTAAAAAATTTCAAAAAACCTCTTGACAAAAGAGGGAGTAAATGATATAATAGCAAAGCACTGTGAAGAGCAGAGCGAAAAGATCCTTGAAAATTGAACA
>JAFTXO010000014.1 GCA_017461765.1 Clostridia bacterium
TAATCTTCGGCTGCCATAAGTCGCAACTCTTTGCTGTACTTCTTGTGTTTTTTCCGAATTTTAGACATAAAAATAACCCCCTTGGTGTAGTCTTGAAAACTTTTTGTTTTTTCAAGTGTCTACTCTAAGGGGATTATATCATTTATAGCCGAAATGATCTCTCTTTTTCTGTTGGTTTAAAAGTGATATTCTTTGCCGACGCAAAACTTGCGAAGCAAATATCACTCGGCGTAAGCCGAATATAACTGCGTAGCAATATCACTCGCCGCAGGCGAATAGAGTTGCGTGATACTCCGTTAAGAGTATCACGCTAATTTCGCTCCTTTTGTTGTATTAATATTTTATTGTCTTCATAAAATCCATTGATTTTTGAGCGCACTCAAGTCTTGAAAGTCCCATTGAAGGCTCGTCTTGCTCAGCGATTATCCATTTAGCTCCCGCCTGCTTTGCGGCATCAACGATAGATTGGATATTTTGAATTCCAAAGCCGAGAGGTCTGTATTCAAATGCAGTGCTTTGCTCTTCGTTTGAATCAATGCCGATAAGCTTATACATATTTGCGCTCTTTCCGCCGACAAAGTCCTTGAGATGAACTACAGGCGCTCTGCCTGTATATTTAAGAAGGTATTCGGAAGGATTTTCGCCACCTACGTTTACCCAGCACGTATCAATTTCTGTTTTCAAAAGATCAGCTGATACTTCATTGTAAAGAGCATCAAGAACATATTCGCCCTCTGTTGTCTTTTCAAATTCAAAATCATGATTATGGTAAAGAAGCGTTATTCCGTATTTGTTGCAAACTTTACCGATTTCTTTAATTCCCTCAACTACCTCGGGATATTTTTCTTTGCCGTAACGAAGCTCATTAGGCAAATACGGAATAGCTATGTATTCACAGCCTATTTCCTTATATATCTTTACCGTTCCCTCAATATCGGGCATAAGATCTTGGTACGACACATGTGCGGATATAGGAGTTAATCCCGCTTCAGCGAACATATCCTTGACTTCCTTCGCGCTGTGACCGTAAATTCCTGCGAGCTCACCGCCCTCATAACCCATTTCTTTTACTTTTTTAAGAGTTCCGAGAAAATCCTTTTCCAAGTTTTCTCTTACAGAATAAAGTTGCAATGCAAGTTTCATTTCACACCTCATAATTATTTAAAAATTTTTTTATTATTTCTATTGATTGCGATGCCGCTGCTTTTGCAAAAGTATTATAATCAAGCGCTTCTCCCTTACCGTCTGAGATGGTACGCATGATCGCAAAAGGAACTTTATTTACATAGCACACCTGTCCTACAGAAGCGCCCTCCATCTCGCAGGCAAGCGCGCCGAAATAGTTTGCAATTTCGGCCTTTCTTTGTACATTTGCTATAAATTGATCTCCTGATGCAATAATACCACAGCTTGTGTTGATATTCAAGCCTTTTGCCGAATTTATTATTTTTTCGGATATATTTTTATCTGTGTCTATATAAACAACGTTAATTCCCGAAATTAGTCCTTGGGGATCTCCAAGCGGGCTTGTATCCATATCATGCTGTACAACCTTTGTGGCTATAATGGTATCCATTACGGAAAGCTGATCACAAAGAGTACCTGCTACACCTGAATTTATAATAAATTCAGGACTGTATTTAAGTATCATGGTTTGTGTGCATACAGAAGCAAAAACCTTACCTATTCCACATTTTGCAACTACTATTTCTTTACCGTAAAGCTTTCCCCTTATAAAGTCTATTCCGCTTATATTTTCGGAGCTTTTTTCAGACATTTCGGATATCAATCCGTTTACCTCGATATCCATTGCTCCGATTATGCCAATAATATTATTCATATTTAAATGTCACCTCATGCGAAATCAGGACACTCAGATATCTTTCGGCTTCTATTTGAGCTGCTTCAAGATTTAAATTCCTATAGTTTCCGCATTCTTCTCTTTTGTTTCCAAAAATCTCACCATTGTGATTTATGATTTTTTGAAGAGTGGATTTTATAATCGCAAGAACCTTTTCAGGCTTTTCATCTCTTACAAGCAAATAAAAACCCGTTTGGCATCCCATAGGTCCGAAGTAAATAACATTTTCCGATATCTCGCTGTTTCTTACATACGTTGCGAACATATGTTCAAGCGAGTGCATCGTAAGATTATCCATATAATCGCCCATATTTGGCTTTCTTGTTCTCATATCGTAAGTCACGATATCTTTATCTATACGGGATATATAAAGTCCTGCCTCTATTTTATCGTGATTAACTGTAAAGCTCGCTATTTTTTGCATAATTTCTCCAACTATTTTTTACTTGTTTCTTCTATAAATTGCTTTATTTCTTTTTCAACTCTCTCGGTGTCCAAAAGATATGAAAAGCCGTGAGACGCATTTTCCACAAGTATTTTTCTTTTATTTTTAGAAGCGCAAGCCTCGTAATTGATATCTGTCATTTGACAAGGCACGAAATCATCCGCAAGACCGTGAATGAAAACGATCGGAATATCGGTTTTGGAAAGAGCGTCAACCGAGCTTGTAGAATAATCAAATCCGCCAAATATTTTTGCCATCCAGCCGATTGGAGTAACAATCCATTTTGGAATGTGCATATTTTTTGATGCTACATCCTGTATAATAGCCTTTCCGGAAACAAATCCGCAATCCGCAATTATTCCGCTAACCCCATTCACAAGCGATGACGCCATCATTACAGTTGACGCGCCCATTGACATTCCACTTATATATATCTTTATATTGTTCCCTATCATATCACGCATATGATCGACCCAAGTACAAACATCATACCTTTCCTTTGCACCAAAGGTAATTTGTGTCCCATCACTAAGACCGTGCGCACGTTGATCAACAAACAAAAGATTGCATCCAAGGCTCTGATAAAAATCCACTGCGCAAGAAAAATCAATTTCAGCAGAAGAACGGTATCCGTGAAAGAATATTATGAGCTTATCAGCGTCTTCTTTTTCAAGATAAGATGCATGAAGCTTCAGACCGTCATAGCTGTTAGTATATATATCTTGCATTTTTATCTCTTTAAATTTTTCTCTCGCGCTATTATGCTGTGCATAATATTGCTCATAATCTTCACTTTTTGGATGAGGCATTACAAGCTTATTTTTTGACTTTTTCGAGAAAGTAAAACGATAATAATAGATATAGTAGCATATCGCGAAAATAAAGACTATACCGATCAAAGCCACTACTGTTCCTAAAATAATTTCTATCATGAAAGCATCACCTGTCCGCCGGTTACCGGGAGTGCCTGTCCTGTTTCATATTTTTGATCTATTATATACATAACAGCCTTAAACACATCCTCAACGGTGCATCCTCTTCCCAAAGGTACTTTTTCTTCATAATATTTTCTAAGATCCTCAACCGATTTAGCCCCAGGAATTTTTTTAGCATTTAAATATTGTACAAAAAGTCCGTTTTCGGGATCAGACCAAAGAGGACCGTCGAGATAGTTTCCCGGGCATATTGCGTTTACCTTTATTCCATACCCGGCAAGCTCAAGAGCAAATGACTGAGTAAGACCGATTCCGCCAAATTTACTGCCTGAATATGAAAAATTCTTGTAGCTACCGCCAAGACCCGATTTTGAATTTATTTGAATTATATCGCTCATATATTCCGTATTTACTATTCTCTGCATTTTCATGGGTATTTGAGCGTATTTTACGCATATAAAATATGAGGTATAATTGATAGCGGTAAGCTTTTCAAATTCATCAACAGTAAGCTCGTCGCTGCCTCCTGCATTTACAATACCGACATTGCTAACGCATATATCAAGTCCGCCATATATTGAAACGGTCTTATTTATCATATTTTTAACACTGTTTTCGTCGGTTACATCAACATAAACCGCATAAGCAGTACCAATTCCGTATTGCTCGGAAATTTTATCGGCAACATCTTGCGCTCCGCTATAATTTATATCGGCACATACAACATACGCACCGTTTTCGGCAAGTTTTTTCGCTATTCCCTCTCCAAAACCGCGAGCTGCTCCCGTCACAATTGCTATTTTTCCCGTAAGAGGCTTTTCATTGCCGCTTTTTAGCGCGACCTTGCTTCGATAGCTCTCTACCTCCCAGTTAACAATAAAGTCCACCATTTCGGGCGCCATATGTCTCACACCGTCAAAATTTTGAGCGTATACGGAAATTTTCACCGCATCCATCCAAACATCCAAAACCGTATTTACATCCTTTATATTTTTACCTATAGCAAACATTCCTACATTTTTTACAAAAACTATCTTAGGTAAATATTTGTATTTTTTCAAGAAATCACTAAATATATTGGCAAGCTTATCAGCTTCAAATTTTTCTATAAACAAAGGTGTTGCTTTACAATAAACAATGTGATCCGGGCTCATAGAACGCATAAGCACCGAAAATTCTTCCTTGGAGGAGCAAAGTCTTTCAACTTCCTTGTTAATTACAAATTTAACTAAAGCTTTTCCATCCTTATCATACGCCATTCTTATAGCGGGAGATATTTTTGTAACCTCATCTTCATTATATTGAACCGATGAAAGATCAGGAGTTCTTAAACATTTTTGTTCAAGCTTGCTCATAACCTGCAAAACAAGATTATCTATCCCCTCTTCTGTATCCGAGGCAAAAAAGATACCGTGATTTTGCAAGAATAAAAGCTCTGCCTTTTTACCTGTTTGCTTTTCGTATTCTTTTATTTTCAATCGGCATACGTTTGCCAAAACATATCCTGGCTCGGTTTCCTCTATCCAAATGCCGTTTTCGAACATAGACTTCATTGCTCTCTCTCCTTCTTGTGAGCAAGTGAGTCCGTTTACCATGGTAGGATGAACGTGCAAAA
Source organism: Clostridia bacterium (assembly GCA_017461765.1). Lineage (GTDB taxonomy): Bacteria > Bacillota > Clostridia > Oscillospirales > CAG-272 > RGIG2000. The sequence continues at coordinate 4,857 of JAFTXO010000014.1, forward strand.
CATATTTTTGAGAAAAAAGATTATGTAAAAGCGTTTCAACAGAAGGACGCTTGCTTTCTTCCCCCAAGGATCTTGAAGCCATCATATCCTCAAGGACTTGCGCCTCTCTTTCATCCTTATCATTTGAATATTTCTTGTCCCAAATAGATGCAAGCGCTTTTCTCGACATTTTTACAAATCCGCTTTCATTTATAGTGGCAAGCGCAGTACCGGAGCCTTTTATATACAAATTTTCCTCATTCTTGAAGGAAGTATTTCCTCCGCCTGCAAGAACATATCGTGAATCAGAACCGTATTTGTGAGATATGTTCATTATTACATCAAGTCCCATAATTATTACCTTTCCTTGCAATATTTGCATAATATTGAATTCGTTTCTTCAAATCCGGATATGCTTTTTTGGTCTTTTCTGAAAACATAGCATTTTCAATATCGTCTGTTGCTAATATCTCGTTACCTATTATCGCATATGTTGAATCCTTCAAATGAGAAAACATCTCTTCTAAAAGTAAATCATTTACAAACGGTTGATTTAAAGAATTTATATCTTCCCCGCTTATTTGGAAGAAGCAATTTTTATTGCATAAATCTATAATGTTTTTACTTTGCTCAAAAGTATTTCTTGACGGCATATATGTAAGAGCACATACATTCGCCTTCTTTAATTCTTCTGCTAAAATCTCAAGGCAATTATCTTCAAAATCCGGCCATACTGCATCAAATGCTTTATCATTGATCTTTCCCAAATATGCATATGCACATATAGCTCCAACTTCATTACAAAGCTTTACAAGGTCTGAAAGCTCAACACATTCTTCATCCGCATCCACATATACAAAGTTAATCAGTATTTCTTTAAAGATGTGAATGAGCTCATATTCAAGCTCTTCATCTTTAAATTTAAGAAATGCTTTCGGATATTCATCGGAAAAAGGAACCTCACAATCAAGCTCGAATATGTGAAGCATCTCATTATTTGTAAAGCTTTTTATAAACTGTTTCGCAAAAGCTTGACATATATGACGCTCGGTCACAGTTCCTCCTTTATCGTACATTGAAAGCGGCAAAACATCTTTTTCGTAATCTACATAAATTTCTTTCAAACTTCTGAAATACTTATTTAATTTATCGCAGATTTTTTTATTTCTCTCGTTTCTTTTTTCACGTAAAGGCTTAAAAAAAGCATCAACCTTTTCAAGCATCTGATGCGGAATACCATGCATAACAAAATAAGCAATAGATTTCTGATACGGATTATTTATATATTTTCCTTCTAAAGCTGTTTTATTCATCTTAACCCTGCATTCCAAGCCGCAGGTGACAGGAATATTAAGTATCTTTCCTGCCTCTATGAATTCTTTACAACCGGCAACAGTCTCATGATCCATAATTCCGCATGTTTCAAGCCCTGCCTTCCATGCATAAAAAACAGCAGCAGAGGGTGTATACGGTGAAAATGAATATTTTGTATGGATATGATCATTTACATAAGATTTAGAAGAATCGGCTTTTAATTCTCCTTTATCTATAAGCTTTTTCAATTCTTTGATTGCATTAATACGCTCGTTAGCACTTTCGCTATCAAGTCTACTAATCAAATCTGAATATTTCATATATCCTCTTCTCCAAGTAAAAATTTACGAACCTCTGCATATTCTTTTTTCAACACTTCGGCTCTTTTTTCATCCATTCTCTGTTTTTTTATAGCTCGAATAATGATATTTTTCGGCGTATCCTCAGGATCTATAAGCTCGAGTGCAGAGGCTTCATATCCCGCTGCTTCAAGCTTCAATATTCTCATAGCATCGGTTGCTGCATCACATAACTTTTGTCTGAGCATTGAATGACGAGTAATGAAATTAAGCTCTTTGCAATTTATTTTATGATTTAGCTCGTGATGGCAACATGGAGTCGATAATATAACGCTTGCTCCGTTATCACTTGCCTTATCAAGCACAATATCGGTAGCTATATCACACGCATGCAATGATATTACAAGATCCGGCTTTTTTTCCATATTATAATTTTTTATATCACCGCAAATAAATTTCATGCCGTTAAAGCCAAGTCTTTTAGCCAAATTATCGCAATATTCTATCACATCCTGCTTTAGATCTATACAGATCATTTCGATATTTATTGAACGGATATTTTTAAAATAATGATATACAGCAAAGCTGAGATAGCTTTTTCCGCAACAAAGATCATAAACATTGATTTCGTTCTCAGGAAGCTTATCTATAACTGATTCAACGTGCTCCAAAAATTTGTTTATCTGACGGTACTTCGATTGCTTTTTGTCTCGCACTCTTCCGGTTTCATCACTTATTCCGAGCTTTTTTAAAAAGTCCTCGTCTCCCGAAAGTAAATAATTCTTTTGCTTATTGTTTTCTTCCTCGGAAACAGTATCAAAGCTTCCGTTATCAAGCGCTTTTTTTATATTTTTATCACCGATAACAGTCTCTTTTCCACTTTTTGAAATCATATACTGACAATCACCGACTGAGGTAAAGATATTTATTTGAGCGTGCGAATAAAAAAGCTCCTGACACTCTTTTGCAAAGTCACTTTTTATATTTCTGTGATAAACTTTATTATCTTTTGAAAATGTTTCGGCTTGCAAAACATACGATGTTCCGATCTTTTTCGGAGATACTGTGGTTTTTATTTCATCTACAGACTCGGGCTTTGAAAAAACAGCTTTTTTTAAAGTCTTTGCTTCAAACGCCCTTACAAAAAGCTCGCAAAGAGAATCTAGGCAATCACTCTTTATCTTCTTCATTTTTTATTTCCTTGTCTTGAGTTTCTTCAATAGTTTCCGACTTTTTTTCTTTCTTTTTAAATTTGAATTTAAATTTTGATTCGGTATGATTAAATATCCTTACAAGATTTTTTCTATGTAAGAATATTACCAAAATCGCAACAGCCAATGCTATCAAGAACCAAAGACCTTCTCCGCGAAGCATATATATTGCAAACGGGTATATAAGAGCTATCATTACTGATGCAAGAGATACCATTTTGAAAGCAAAAAGTATAAAAACAAATAACACTAGCAATATAACCGTTAAAAGAGGCTCAGTCATAAATCCCATAGCTGCTAAGGTTACAACGCCCTTACCGCCTTTGAACTTGAAATACAAGGGGAATGCATGTCCGATAATGCAGAAAAGTCCCGCAATATAAGCGCCCAAAACACCAAAAAGTATTCTGCCAATGATATTAGCAACAACCGCTTTCAAAAAATCACCGACAAATGTCATTATAGCATATTTTTTTCCGTAAACACGCATCATATTTGTAGCGCCGGCATTTCCACTGCCTGAATTTCTTATATCCGAGCCTTTTTTCTTGGATATAAGTAAGCTAAAATTAAAGCTTCCTAACAAATATGCGCATACAGCGCACAAAATAGGGGCCCAAATTACATATGCAGCCATACTTTCTTCAGTAAGATAACCTGAAATGCCATACTGCCATAATTCTTTAATAATATTCATATTTTTGTCTCCTCATCATCACCGCGTTGTCGTATTATCAATTTTATAGGAGTTCCTTTAAATCCAAACGTATCCCTCAAGCAATTTTCTATATATCTTTGATAAGAAAAATGAAATAATGCCGCACTATTGCAGAACAAAACAAATGTTGGCGGAGCAACGCTTGTTTGAGTCATATAATAAACCTTAAGTCTTCTGCCCTTATCCGACGGTGGCTGAACTCTTGTCACTGCTTCATTAAGGACATCGTTAAGCATTCCTGTAGATATTCTGGTTTTTGATTGATTATAAACATAATTTATATGTTCAAAAATCTTCACTATTCTTTGTCCTGTAAGTGCCGAAACGTAAATTATAGGAGCATATTGCATATAGGATAGTGCTTCATATACCTTTTTGGAATATTTAACTGTATTTTTATCCTCAGTCTCCGGAAGATCCCATTTGTTCACAACTATTATTACAGCTTTTCCCGCTTCATGCGCTATGCCTGCGATTTTTTCGTCCTGATCGGTAACGCCTTCTGTCGCATCAACAACAAGAAGACATACATCCGCTCTTTCAACAGCCATATGAGCTCTTAAAACGCTGAATTTTTCAATTCTGTCGTCTATCTTGCTTTGGCGTCGTATTCCCGCGGTATCGATAAAATTATATTTACCGTATTCGTTTTCAAATCGAGTATCTATCGCATCTCTTGTAGTTCCGGCAATAGAAGAGACGATAAGGCGGTCAGTTCCTAGAATCTTGTTTATCAACGATGATTTTCCCGCATTCGGCTTGCCTATTACGGCAACATTGATAAGATCCTCTTCTATATTTTCATCCTCTTTTTCGGGAATTTTGCTCAAAACAAGATCAAGAAGATCTCCGCTTCCGGTACCGTGAATAGATGACACCGCAACAGGGTCATCTTCAAAGCCAAGCTCGTAAAATTCATAATATGATGGATCGACCTGACCTATCTTATCAGCTTTGTTTACGCAAACAACTACTGGCTTTCCGCTCTTTTTAAGCATTATAGCAATATCTCTGTCATCTGCAACAAGCCCGGCATTTATGTCGCACATAAAAACGATCGCATCAGCAGTCTCGATAGCTATTTGAGCCTGCTCTCTCATTTTTTGAAGGATCATATTATCGGTTTTTGGCTCAATTCCTCCGGTATCGATAAGAATAAATTTTCTTCCGCACCATTCGCTCTCGCCGTATATTCTGTCTCTTGTTACGCCCGGCGTATCCTCAACTATAGACTTTCTTTCACCAATGATCTTATTAAAAAGCGTGCTTTTACCTACGTTAGGTCTGCCAACGATCGCTATAATCGGTTTTGCCATTTTTATACCTCCAGTCCAAGAATAGCCTCAACAAAGCTTGCTCCGTCATTTTCCGTCACAGCCACTCTTGTTTTTAGTTTATTTTCCAAATCATTAAGTGAAGTTCCGCAAAGGAACAGATCTCCCTCTGCCCTTAACATATTTCTCGATATTAAAAGCCTGTCACCAAGCTCCTTTCCGCTTAATTGCTTTATCATATCAATTCCGGTAACGAGTCCGCTTACGGTTATTGTATGACCAAAGAAATCATTTTCGATTTTATAAACATTACACTTTACTTTTTTACATTTTCTCTGTATCAAAGCAACCATATCGCAAATAAAATCGTATGCCGCAACTCCCGTTGCAACGGATATTTCACATTTTATATTTTTTTCTTCATTTGAAAGTGTTTTTAAAAAGCTCTGTACCTCAGTTTCAAATGAGCGAAGCATTCCCACTCCGTTTTCTATCTGACTGTAATCCTCATAATATTCATCAGACGGTAAGGCTTTTTCAGCCATAAGATAAAATTCATCTGAGCAGAAAAACAGACTTTTTCCGCACCTCTGCCTATAATATTCATTTATTTTTTCAACCTGCTCGATAACCTCAATGCTTGACTGCTTATCAAACGGAAGCAACGGATATAAATTCTCTCTGTAAGCAGTAAGTCCCGACGGAACAACGCATACGCTCCTTAACTGTGGAAAAAGCGAGGCAAGATCATGCAAGGATCTTTCAAGCTCACTACCGTCATTTATGCCTCTGCAAAGAACTATCTGACCGCATATTTCTATTCCTGCCTTTTTAAGCACGTCTAAATACGAAAGTACTTCTCCCGCGCGTTTATTGTGCATCATCTTGCATCTTAGTTCGGGATTTGTAGTATGAACAGAAACATTTACGGGAGAAATATGCATCTTCGTAATTCTGTCAATATCTTTTTTGTCTAAATTTGTAAGCGTTATGTAATTACCGTGCAAAAACGAAAGTCTTGAATCGTCATCCTTAAAATAGAGCGAATCGCGAAGCCCTTTAGGTAACTGATCGATAAAGCAAAATATGCATTTATTTTCGCAACGTTGCTTTTTATCCATAAGCGGAGTCTCGAACTCCAAGCCTATATCGTCGTACATTCTTTTACTTATCTGAAAGTTCAGAATTTCATCTTTTCTTTTTATTTCTATAGATATCTTTTTCTCGGCAAGATAAAATCTATAATCTAAAACATCGTTTATTTCATTGCCGTTTATGCTCAAAAGCACATCTTCTCTTTTTATTCCGCAGTTATCGGAAAGCGAGTTTTCGATAACCTTTTCTATAACAACCATTTTAAACCTCTAAGCATACTTATTTAATTATATATTATATACTATAATTGCGAAAAAATCAACCTTCACCTGATAAATATTTATTTATTTTTTCAAGCGATGACTTTTCTATTCTCGAAACATAGGATCTTGAAATTCCAAGAATTTGTGCAACCTCTCTTTGAGTATAAGCCTGGGTATTACCAAGACCGTATCTCATAATAAGTATCTGCTTTTCTCTTTCCTCTAAATTATCCCGTATAAATTTCAAAGCCTTATTTATCTGTATCTTCTTATCTATATCCTCAATTATTGTATCCTCCGTGCTTATTATATCGATATACGTAAGCGGATTTCCATCCTTATCTATATCAATAGTATCATTAAGCGATACCTCGCATCCTATCTTTTTCTGACTTCTGAAAAACATAAGTATCTCGTTTTGGATACATTTTGCCGCATAAGTTGCAAATCGTGCTCCGTTTGAAAAATTGAAGGTATCGATTGCCTTTATAAGTCCTATTGTGCCTATTGATATCAGATCCTCAGTATTTTTTGTTGAAGTATAATATTTTCTTACTATATGAGCTACAAGTCTCAGATTGTGCTCGATAAGCTTTTCCCTTGCTTTTTCATCACCCTGCGATGAAAGTCTAAAGCATTCCTTTTCTTCTTCCGGAGACAGAGGCGGTAAAAATTTCTGCGTAGGCTCTACTCCAAGTATCATATATGCTATATGCATAATGACAGAAAAAATCCCCATAAAATCACCTCACATAAACTATATTTTCAATTGTAAAAAAATTGCTTGTCAGGTTGAAATTTCAATTTTGATTTTTGAATATGAAAGCAATTTAAGAGAAAAATAATAGTGAACGAAAGTTCAATTTGGAGGATTTAAAATGATAATAGACAGAATAGCTCTTCTTCTGCTTATAGTAGGCGGAATAAACTGGGGCAGCATTGGTCTTTTCCAATTCGATATTGTTGCTTGGATATTTGGCGGACAGGATGCTATCGGAGCAAGAATAGTTTACGTACTGGTTGCTCTTTGCGCTCTTTGGTGTATCTCGCTCTTATTCAGAGAAAGAGGAAAGATTACAAGTTCGGATACCGATCGCGTAGAATAATCTAAATTTTAATATGCCAAAAAGCAAAAATCTCCGCTGAAAAACGGAGATTTTTCATTTTATTTTTTAAGAAAAGGTTGTTTTTTAAATACGTCATTTTGCACCGAGGGCGATCTCATAAAGCTTATATGAAATTTATCCATTTTCAAGGACATTTCAGCCTGATTTATCGACACAGGGTCAAGTTTTTTATAATTTGCCACTTTAGTTAAAATATTTATTTTATTTGCTTTTTTTGCATTCTTTACAATTACTCTTCCGCATGAATTTGAAGAAAGTAATGTTGTATATGAAGGCATTTCCTCTATTTTTTTAACCTTAAACATCATATAAAATATGACACGTCTAAGCCTTGAATGGGTATAGGATTTAGATGTCAATTTTTCAAAAAACTCTTTGCCGCTTGAGGCTTCCTTAGCAACATTCAAAATAAAATGTGACATACCCGGCAGTGTATCGTATATAGTCTCAAAATCATCGGCAATTGCTAAAAGAAGATATTTATGGATAAAATCATCTAATGCTTCCTCATTAAGAATTTTACCTTCATTCTGCTCTCTTTTATAAACATCAAGAACATCTTCGGGAACAGATATAAATTTTCCTTTTTTATAGAAAAACTTTCTTATTGCTCCCGCAGACATGATATCCGATATCTCATAATCCTTGTATGATGATCCCTTGCGCTTGATTACTATTGGGATTATGCTAGAATCAATACTTTTAATGGCTCTTAAATATTCTACTCCAAGAATATCATTTGGCGTATTTGGTATAGATTTTCCAAGCTTTATAAGCGCTTTTTCACGAGCCCTCGGATAGCTTATTCCTTTCTCCTTAAGCGCTAAGGAAATGGCATTTGCAAAATTCTCACTATCTATCGTATCTGCAATATCCTTCAAATAATCTATCTCCCCCGTTTCAGAGCCAAAGCAAAGATGTGTTGCTCCAAGAGATGATGCTATATATACTCCCGCCTTAGCAAACACCTCAGCGTTCGAAGACGAATACGGATACGGTATTTCAAATACTGCATCAACGCCGCATATTACAGCCGCTTCTGCTCTTGAATACTTGTCCATTATAGCAAGCTCTGCTCTTTGCGTGCAATTTCCTGACATGATGGCTATTATTTTAGATTTCGGGAAGCTCTCCTTAATTTTATTTATTTGAATTTTATGACCGCTGTGAAACGGATTATATTCGCATATTATTGCGATAATTTCGCTCATTTTTACATTCCTTTCAAAAAAATCCAACATTTTTCTTGTTTAGCCTTGAAATTAACCAATCTTTCATATATAATATACTTGATATTTTAAAATTTGTCAAGAAACAATTTACGGAGGATACAAAAATGAAAGTTCTTGTTGTTAATGCAGGTAGCTCATCTCTCAAATATCAGCTTATGGATACAGCTACCGAAGAAGTTCTTGCAAAGGGCATTTGCGAGAGAATCGGAGATGTGCAAGGTAGCCTTATCGATCACAAAAAGGCTGATGGCACAAAAATCAAAAAACAAATTCCTATGAAAGACCACGCTGTTGCTACCGAGATTGTTGTTTCGATGCTTACAGATAAAGAAAACGGATGCATCTCGAATATGAATGAGATCGAAGCTGTTGGTCACAGAGTTGTTCACGGCGGCCCTTACTTCTTTGAAAGTGTTATAGTTACCCCCGAAGTAGTTGATACTATAGATATTTGCAGTGAATTTGCACCTTTACATAATCCCGCTCACATTATGGGTATCAAGGGCTGTCAAAAAGTTATGCCCGATGTTCCCCAAGTCGTTGTATTCGATACTGCTTTCCATCAGACAATGGAGCCTAAAGCATATACATATCCTCTTCCTATAAAGATGGTTGAGGAGGATCATATCAGAAGATACGGTATGCACGGTACATCTCACCGCTTTGTTGCTACTGAAGCGATCAAGCTTTTAGGCGACAAAAAGGATTCAAAGATAGTAACCTGCCATATTGGTAACGGTTCTTCAATATCTGCCGTAAGAGACGGTAAGGTAGTTGATACAAGCATGGGCTTCACTCCTCTTGACGGTGTTGAAATGGGTACTCGTTGCGGTTCTATAGATCCTGCTATCGTTCCTTATATCATGAAAAAATACGGTATAGGCGTTGATGAAATTTCTGATTTTCTTAATAAAAAATGCGGATTTTTAGGCGTTTCCGATTACTCTTCCGATAGCCGTGATATCGAAGCTGCTATTCTCGGTAAATTCAACGAGGAAAATCCCAAATGCCCCAAAACAGACGAAGAAAAGGCTATTGTTAAAAAGCACGCTCAGCTTGCCGCTGATATTCTTGCTTTCCAGGTTAAGAAATATATAGGTTCATATGCCGCTATAATGAACGGTCTTGATGCAATCGTATTTACAGCAGGAATGGGCGAAAACAATCCTGAGCTTCGTGAAAGAGTTTGCCGCGATATGGATTATATGGGTATCGATATCGATATGGAGCTCAATGCAAAAACATTGAGACAGCCAAACATCGTAGAGCTCTCCACACCGAAATCCAAGGTTAAGGTTTATGTTCTTCCTACAAATGAAGAGTTTATGATTGCAAGAGATACAGAAGCTATCGTTTTGAAAAACAAATAATTAAATGAAAAATCGGGCTTGAAATGCCCGATTTTTGCTTTTATATTACGCCCTTTTGGAGCATTATATTTGCATAGATAGCTTTTTCACTGGTTGCTATTATTGCATATGCAGTCTTTGCTTCCTCATAAAAAGCAAATCTTTCGATCGTTCCTACGGTGTCTGCTCCTCTTTTGTCGTGCTTTGCAATGATCTCCTTATATGTGTCCCAAATAGGAGTTTTAGCGTTATCGCCCTTCATTACCTCCATCAAGCTTACAGGCTTTTCAACATAGGTATCAAGCGGAAAAAGCTGCAAAATTGCATCCAATATTTCCGGAACACCGTGTCCGTCGCATCTTATTACCTTTGCATTTTTTCCGATTGATTCGGAGGGAAAATTACCGTCAGCAATTACTATTCTGTCGCTATGTCCCATTTCACAAAGAACTTTAAGAAGCTCAGGTGAGATTATACTTGGAATTCCTTTTAACATTTTTATTCTCCTTTATATAAAAATTTATTTTGTATCTTTTGCGTATGTAACGGGAATTATCATTTTTGCTCCCGCGGTTTTTAAAAGTTGCATACAAACCTTAACAGTTGCGCCGGAAGTTATAACATCGTCTATTAAAAACACATTCTTACCTTGAATATCAACATCATTTATTCTATAAGAATTTGCTGCGTTTATTACTCTTTCGTGCTTTGTAAGTGTTTTTTGCTCCGATCTTCCGATGTTTGTAAAGCAAGAAACCACTTTCATTCCCATCTTTTTCGCGTATGCTTTTGCAAGAAGCTTTGTGTGATCGTATCCGTATTTTATCTTTCCGCTTTTTCTTCTTGGAGGATATGTAACGATAAAATTATTACGATAATCTATATTTAGTCGTTTACAATGCATTATTGTTTTTTCTTTCATTACTTGAGCACAAAAATCAATTACCTCCAATAAATACTCACGCTTCAATTTATAAACAATATAATTTACAGGTGAATTTACATTTGGTTTATAAAACACACACGATATAATAGGCGGTTTATTCTTTCTTGAAAGAGTTGACGGAGTACAGGTGCAATAATCTATATCATATCCACATTTTTCACAAAGAATATCAAGATGGTCAAGCCAAAGCGAAGAACAATCATCGCAAATTGCCTTTTGACGTTTATAATCTATAACCTCATCGCATATCACGCACTTCCGCGTAAAGAATGACCGTTTGATATATTCAATCACATTCATCTTCGCCGTTCCTCAAAAAATAACAAAGTCCCGTGTTTTTGCATATTTCATTATCATTAAGTATCATATTTTCGAATGTTTTTTTATCACCTATAACAATAACAACGTCCTCTGCTCTTGTGATGGCGGTATAGATAAGGTTTCTTGTAAGCAAAAATGATGATGTTTTAGATAAAACGACTATAACTATCGAATATTCACTACCTTGACTTTTATGTACAGTCACGGCATATGCGGGATCTATTTCAACAAGAGCTGAAAAATCGTATTCTGTAATTTTTTCATCGAAATCAATGGTGATCTTTTTTTCCTCTTTATTTATTGCTTTTATAATGCCGATTTCGCCGTTATAAATACCGTAATCCTCTTCGTTTCCGCGATGCCATATAGCACAATAATCGTTTCTTGTCTGCATAACCTTATCTCCGACCCTGAACACTCTTTCAGACGATGTCGTATATTCGGTCTTCGACGGTGATGGAGGATTTAATACATCCTTTAAAATAAGATTTAAATTTTTCGTTCCTGTAACGCCCTTTTTTGTAGGAGTGATCACCTGTATTGTCCTATCTTCACCGTATTTTGCAGGTAGCCTTCTTTTATAAAGATCTGCAACGTAACTCGGTATTTGCGACTCATTTTCCTTTGAAATAAAGAAAAAATCATCGTATTTTTTTGTAAGATCGGTAATGATACCGTTTTTTATTTGGTGTGCTACGCTTATAATTCCGCTATCTTTATCCTGACGGAATATCTCTTTTAGCTCTATTGTAGAAAAGCGCTCGGATCTTATTATATCGTTAAGCACATCGCCCTCTCCGATAGATGGCAGCTGATTTACATCACCGATAAGTATCAGCCTTGATCCCGGCTTTATGGCTTTTAAAAGCGCTTTCATTAGAAAAATATCTATCATTGACGTTTCATCTACGATTATTACGTCCTGTAATAAATGATTTTTTTCATTTCTGCCAAAGCGCAAAGGAGGAAGTCTTTCATCGTACTCTCGCTCCATTTCAAGCAAACGGTGAATCGTTTTAGCCTCGCAAGATGTAGTTTCGCTCATTCTTTTGGCAGCTCTTCCTGTTGGCGCTGCCAAGGCACATTTTAGGCCGAGCTTATTAAAAATCTCCAAAAGAGCTTTAACAACGGTTGTTTTTCCCGTTCCCGGTCCGCCCGTTATAACGGTAACCCCATTAGAAATTGCTTTCTCTATAGATTTTTTTTGCATAGATGCATATTTTATTGAATTTTTATATTCTATCTGCTCTATGAAGGCGTGAATATTTGAAATATCAATAGTAAAAATAGTTTTGTTCAAAAAAAGAAGCTTTTTTGCAATATATTCCTCTGTTATATATGTATCCTTTAAATACACGTGGCTTTCCGAAGCAAAATTAACTATGCGTATCTTATCCTCTTTTACAAGCTCGTCTATCATAACAAATATTTTCTCTTTATCAACATCAAGTAACTTTTGAGATGATGTAGCAAGCGTTTCTTTAAACACATATGTATGTCCGTCTCTTTCGGAATAGGTCTTTAAAACGAAAATTATACCGCTTTTTATTCTCAAATTGCTTTCGTGATAAATATTACCGAGCTTCTTCGCCATTTGATCTGCGGTATTGAACGGAAATCCGAACTCACATAATGCGTAAGGGTCTTCTGTTATTCTTTTAACAGCTTCTCTGCCCCATTTTTGATATATTTGTAATGCCATAGCGGGAGAAAGATGGCCGTCACAAGCAATCATAAGCTCACGCACGCCTGTTTTATCACGAAAATCCTTGCTTATCTCACGAGCTTTATTCAATGATATTCCGCGGATTTGCATAAGCCAATCGCCGTGATTTGCTATTACCTCAAACGTATCCTCGCCGTATTTATCGACGATTTTTTGAGCGATTTTCGGGCCTATACCCTTTATTATGCCTGAAGAAAGATATTTGAAAATTCCGTTCTTATCGTTTGGGAGAACCTTTTCGTACTTTTCTACCTTGAACTGCCTACCGTAAAGCTGATGGTGAGTCCAGCTTCCAAAAACATCTATTCTTTCGCCTACAGAAATATATGGCATACTACCTACGATCATAGTTGTCTCGCCGTTATCATTCTTTATTTCACATATGCTATATCCCGTTTCGTCGTTCGAATAAACGACATTCTCGACTGTTCCGCATATGTGCAACAGATTGGAATAAGCGCCGTCCATAAAAGCTCCCCCTTTCTCAAATCTTAAAAATATTTTATCATATAACATCATCTAATTCAAGTAATAATTGAAAAAGCACGATCAAAAAATCGTGCTTTTATTATTAAAGAAGCTCTGCTTTGATTTTCTCTGCAAGATCAGTCTTTTCCCACGGAATATCGAGATCCTCTCTTCCTACATGACCGTATGATGCGAGCTGACGGTATATCGGACGGCGAAGTCCGAATTTTTCAATTATAGCGCTTGGTCTTAAGTCAACATTTTTGTTCACAAATTCAGCGATCTTTTGTTCATCCACCTTTGCAGTACCGAATGTATCTACCAAGACAGAAACAGGCTTTGCAACGCCGATTGCATATGCTATCTGAACCTCACATTTTTCTGCCACACCGGATGCCACTATATTTTTAGCCACATATCTTGCGGCATAAGATGCACTTCTGTCAACCTTTGTGGGATCTTTTCCAGAGAAAGCTCCGCCGCCGTGACGTGAATATCCACCGTATGTATCTACGATTATTTTTCTTCCTGTAAGACCTGTATCACCGTTAGGACCGCCAACAACAAATCTTCCTGTGGGATTTACGAATATCTTTGTATTTTCATCTATCATTTCAGCAGGTATTATAGGCTTTATAACATTTTCTATAACATCATTTCTGATCATTGAGAGAGATACGTCGGGGCTATGCTGAGAGGATACCACGATAGCATCTACTCTTATAGGCTTATCATCTTCATATTCAACAGTTACCTGAGTTTTTCCGTCAGGACGAAGATATGCCATTTTTCCGTCCTTTCTTACTTTTGAAAGACGAATGGCAAGCTTATGCGCTAATGAAATAGGAAGCGGCATAAGCTCCTTTGTTTCGTTACAAGCATATCCAAACATAAGACCTTGGTCTCCTGCCCCGTTTTCCTGCTCACTCTCTCCGCTTTTTGCTTCGGCAGAATTATCAACTCCGAGAGCAATATCGGGTGATTGCTCGTGAATTGAGCTTATTACTGCGCAGGTATCGGCATCGAAGCCATATTTTGCTCTATCATATCCGATTTCTTTAACAGTCTTACGAACTATTCCCTGAATATCAACATAAGCTTTTGTTGTCACCTCGCCCATTACCATTACCATACCTGTTGTACAGCATGTTTCGCACGCTACTCTGGACATAGGATCTTGTCTTAACATTTCATCAAGTATTGCATCTGATATTTGGTCACATATTTTATCGGGATGTCCTTCGGTTACGGATTCCGATGTAAAAAATTTTCTCATATTTTTCTCCTTATTAATAATCAAAAGCCCGCGTAATTCCGCGGGCTGAACTTTTTAAGGTCTCATCTCTCGGAATTGGCACCTTGTCTTTCGATAGGTTGCCGTAGCTTCATAGGGCCTGTCCCTCCGCTACTCTTGATAAGAATTTTATTTGCTTGATAAGTATAACATATACTATTCTATATTTCAATAGTTTTTTTAATTTTTTTGCAAAATTTTCGAATTTTCTTTTGCTTCCTTTTTCTTTTCCAAAATATAAAGCATAAACGATATTACAAATCCGACAGCCAATGCCAATACTCCGAAAATTATATCAGTTATGATATCATTACCGCTCCACGCTTTATAAATTTCCAAGCAGTCGCTTCCTAAAAATACTGCAAAAACCGAGCCTATTGCCAAACCGCATATTACAAAGAAAAATTTGCGGCGATAACTATTTAAAAATCTGTTTATGATCTTTGAGAAAAGAAGCGTACCTATAACAAAGCCCACCACCAAGACAACATAAACAAGTAACAGCTTTGCATTTGAAACAAGCTCTATATTTATTCCGTCCATAAGAGCCGTATAATATCCGCAGATCATAAGAAGAACGGTTGCGCTAAGTCCCGGAATAAGCTGTGTCAAGGAGATAAGTATTCCTATAACCAAAAACAGTATATAATGCGCTGCATTTACATCGGAAAGCGAATTGCTTTGGTTAATGAAAAGTGACACTACCGTTATCAATAGCGGAATAAGCACGCCTATAACCATAAGTGCTATTCCCTTTCTATCCTTTTCCCCTTTAATTTCTTTAAAGAGCAACGGATATGTTCCTATCATAAGTCCGACAAAAAAGCATATTGTGATAAACGGAATAAGATCAAGTAAAAGCTTCACCAAAATAAATCCAATACCAAATCCCAACACAATGCCTATAAGAATAGGTATCAAAAATAAAACGCAAAGCTTAAACTTTTTAAACAAATTAGAAAAAGCGTACATAAGCTTATCGTAAATTCTCAGAACCATAGCTATAGCCGAACCGCTTATTCCGGGAACTATTACAGAAAGACCTATTGAAAATCCAGCAATAACTGCCACTAAAATCTCTTTAAAATTTTTATATTTTAATTCCATATTTTAATCTTTCACTTGTTTCAAATATTTTTCAGCAAGGTAATACATTATTTTGATGTATTGAACAAGCTCGCCCATTTTGCTCTCCTGCAAATATACCTCTTTATATTCAGCAAGCCATTCCTCTACATCCTTGATATTAACTCCGAATTTTTCGCCGTAAAGCTTGGACATAAGCATAGCAATCATATACTCACTGCCTTTTGCAGTAACCAAAAGAGCTTTTCTTGCTTTTTCATTTTCCCAAGTTGTTGCCATAAGATACGGGATTGTATCCTCGCAGTCATAGAAGCATCTTGTAAGAACATCGGGATCGGGCTTATATGATGACTTCATAATGCTCTCCTCGCCGTATTTATCGACACAGTAATAAGCCAAAAGATGCCACCAATATCTATCAAGATGAGCTTTTGATATTTTTTCGTAAAGAGCATACGCTCCATCATATCCGAAATACAAAAGATCGAGCTTTTTACCGAAATCAGAAGTATCGGAGTTTGTATTCCAGCCCTTCTCCGCACCGAACAAGAGTCCGTGCATACACGCATACATTGAAGATATATGACCGTGATCTCCCCAGCAGGTCGTCAAAAGTCCCTTAGCACCACATTCAAAACCGCACTGTGCCATCTTTGTAATGTTAGGCTCTGAAACATGAACAAACTCTATAAGACTGCTCCAGTTTGTAATACCGGGGCAAACATATTGCATTTTTCCCTTTTCTGCAGTATCGTAGATCATTTTAGTATAAGGATCTGCACTGTATCCCCAGTTTAAGAAAATCGTACTGTCATCTATTTCTTCGATAAATTCGGGGTGTTGATGGATTATATCGCCCCACATCATAGCAATCTTTCCAAGGCTTCTTATATGCGCAATTATCTTTTTAACAAAATCAACATAGAGTCTTCCCTTGTCCTTGCCCGCATTTTTTCCTTGGCAAAGATCAAATGTTTCGTCACAGCAAATATTGAATTTATTGCTTCTGAAAAGAGGCGCATATTGGTTTATAAGGCTTTTTATAACCTCAATGCTTTCGGGATTTGTGGGGTCTATGGTGTGATGCCTCATTCTTTCGTTCCAATCAACAGATGTTGGAGTATATTCCTCAAGCTCACAAAGTCTTTTATAATCGGTATATTGCAAAAGCTCATAAAGATGTCCGAAGCATGAAAGGGACGGTACAAATTCTATAAAGTTCTGATAACAGTATTCATCAAGCTCCTTAATCTCCTCAGGAGTCAAATATCCAGTTCTTTGATAAATGCCGTCATATTCCTTAAACGGAAAAACGTGCTCAACATAAAGCTGAAGCATATTTATTTTTGTATATGCAAGATTATCAACAAGCTCCTTCAAGGCTTCAAGAGTCGGAATTCTTCCTCTTGTTACATCGTAATAAATTCCGCGTGTTTCAAAATCAGGGCTATCCGATATCTCGCAAATGTCGCAATATCCGTTTTTTATAACTTGTCTTAACGTTTGTATAGCATAAAAGACAGCTTGCTGAGATGACGCATTTATAATAACTTCGTGTTCGGAAAGCTTCATCTTATATTCGCATTTATCAGCCTCAATTACCGAAACTGTTACCTTTGTAGCGCCTTTTTCAACCTTATTTGCAAGATTGACTACTCTTTTGTCAATATTGCTTGGAAAATCAAAGGTACAACCTTTGATCTTGAATTTTTCGCATTTTACAGTGCTTTTGAGTTCGGGTATAAAGTACATTTGTTTTTCCTCACTTTATAATTATTTCTCTACCGTATCCAATTAAAGCGCTTGAAGTAGTATATTGCATAAGCTTATCGGTTATCGGATATTCCATCGTTCTATGTATATGTCCTGCAAGAACACATATAAATTTTTCACTGTTTTCTTCAACGAGGCGAGTAAATTCAAACGATTCCTCGCAATCACCGTTTGCAGGCATCAGAAAGTATGAATTGAGAGATCTTCTCGCTTCCTCGCCGAATTTTCCTATATTTAAGGGAGCATGAAGGACAAGGATCAGCTTTTTTTCCTTTTCAAGCTCAATTTTTAGTTTTTTGATTTGATCCTTTGTAATCTGTTTAGTTCCGTTATCAACGGTTATTATTTCAAGCTCACCGTAATCGTAGATATCAAAATCAGGGTTATCGATAAGACCGACGAAACGTTCGTACATTTTTTTATTATGATTTCCGTATTCATCGGTATAAGCATGATTTCCGGGGCAATATATCACGGGAATTTTATATTCGGACTTGAATTTTTTAAGGTATCTTATATTGCTCTCCGATACTCTGTCCATTATATCACCCGATAAAATAAGAGCATCTGCTCCAAAGTCAAGGGCATACCTTGCGAGCTTTTCAAAAAGAACATTTGCCTCGACATTATAACGGTCATCGCAAAATTCTCCCGCATCTTTTGCCATATCAATCTTCAGAGTATCCCACTGACCGTGAGAACGCTTATATTCATCGTGATCAACATCCGAGCTTTGCTCATCTATATTTGCCATATGAGCATCACTTATCTGAAAAAATCTATATTCTTTCGAAAGACCTATATCTATTTCGGTTTTCGAGATCTGTAATAAATTATCCATATTCTTTACACCTATATTTTTAATTCTAACAACTGTATAATAACATACCTTAAGTTCAATGTCAACATTTATCAAACTTTGTCGCTCAAAAATTTTTTTCATATGATTTTTTACGACATTTTTTTCGTTTGGCTAATACTACAATGATATAAAAGGAAGGTGAAAATATGCGAGAACGTGAAAGCGTTGAGCTGGTTTACGAAAATCAAACACTTAATGTAAAAATAAAGGGTGATATTGATCATCATTGCGCCAAGCGCGTAAGAGAAAAAATAGATGATGCTATATTTTCAAAAAAGCCTTATAAGATCTCCTTAGATCTTAGTGAGGTTGATTTTATGGATTCCTCGGGCTTGGGACTTATTCTTGGAAGATATACGAACGCTACAGACATCGGAGCGAAGTTTTCGCTCTGCAATCCGAACAAAAGAGTAAAAAAGATACTGCATCTTGCCGGTATTGAAAGAATTATGGATATTGAAGGAGATGAAACAAATGAAGCGTATTGAAAATCAAATGAAATTATATCTTCCCTCTCTATCCGTAAATGAAAGCATGGCAAGACAAGCCGTAGCTGCGTTTATTGCTCAGCTCAATCCGACAATCGAGGAGATATCGGATATAAAATGTGCGGTTTCCGAGGCAGTCACAAATGCAATAGTTCACGGATATAAATACAAGAGCGGAATGATCTACATAGGAGTCAAATATTATTCTGACAGGACGGTGATCATCGAGGTGCGTGACAAAGGATGCGGAATTCAAGATGTTAAGGAGGCTATGACTCCCCTTTTTACTACCGATACAAGCGGAGAACGAAGCGGAATGGGCTTCGCTGTTATGCAAACCTTCACAGATTCGCTTGATGTTCGCTCGAAATTAAATTCGGGTGTACGCATTCTTATGACTAAAAAGCTCGGATAAAATGGATTTTACTAAAAATCAGGAATTACTTGAATTAGCGGTGTCGGGAGACGAAAACGCTACAAATCAGCTTATGCAATTAAATCTTGGTCTTGTCAGATCCTGCGCTCTAAAATTTAAGGATAGAGGCGTTGAATATGACGATCTTGTACAAATAGGCTCGATAGGTATGCTAAAAGCAATAAAAAGCTTTGATTTTTCAAGAGGTACTGCCTTCTCTACGTATGCTGTTCCTCTTATTATTGGGGAAATAAAGCGATTTATACGCGATGACGGACTTATAAAGGTAAGCAGAATATATAAAAAGCAGGGTGCTATACTTATGAGGGAGCGTGAAAAATATATTTCAGAAAACGGAAAAGAGCCTCACATAGAAGAGCTCGCTATGCTTTGCAATATGAAGGTTGAGGATGCGGTAATAGCTCTTGATGCTTCTTCGCCTGTAAACTCCCTCTCTGCTTCTTTAAACAATGATGATGAAAATTATACTCTTGAAAATACGCTGAGCGACACTAAAAACGATATTGATAATAAAATAGACCGCTTGGCACTCTCACAGGCAATATCAGCTCTTCCTCCTCTTTGGAGAAAGATCATAGTTATGAGATATTTAAAGGAATATTCTCAGCAAAAAACAGCACAGCTTCTTGGCCTTACGCAGGTTAAGATCTCTCGCGAAGAAAAGAAAATTTTCGAAACTCTAAGAAAAGAGTTATCATAAAATTGTACTAAAAAAGTCATCACTGAAAACTCGGTGATGACTTTTTGATTTTTAAACTAAGCTTGTGTTTTTAAGAACTATATCGCTGACAGATCCAAGTCCTATACTGAACAGTGCTCCGCCCGCCAAGCAAAGAAATACGTTCATTGCAGTGGAATTAAGCGGCGCTATCATTGGTATCATTGTGAAAAGCAACATACTTACTGCAAGAGAGCCTACGATCGAAAGCCAAGTTTTTTGCTTTGCCGCAACACTTACTAAAAGATAGATCGGCACAAACACCAAAACAAGTAATACTTTGGAAATCAAGCACATAATGACTCCGCTGGCTCCTGCAACTCCCGTATCAAAGGAAAGACCCGAGATTGCTCCGCCGAGCATTGAACCTACAAAAAATGCAATAATCATCAAAGCTCCGCCAACAAATCCAACCAAGGTTTTTGAAATCACATAGTCCGTCTTTATTGCGCGGACAGTAAACAGATTTTTAGCATATCCACTTCTGAAATCCTCGGATACAAAGAGACAAACAAGAGCTGCTATAAAGAAATACAACAAGTTGATATTGCACATACTCATCATATCCATACCCATTTGCGCATCAGAGCTTTCTGCACCGCTGATTGTTCCGATTATCTGCCACGTATTTTCAAAGCCCTTCATTACTGTTTCCGCACCTGTTTGAGGATTGACCGATACACTGCCCTCCATCATACTTGTCATGACAAGGATCAAAATCGGAATAACAAGACAAATGCCCACCATGATATAAAGCAAGGGCATAGTAAACATTCTTCTGAAATCAACAGATAACATACTTTTAAGTCTTTTATTTAAGGTATTGCGTTCAAATTTAGTTTCCATATTATCTGCCCTCCTTCATAAGATCGATATAATATTCTTCAAGACCGATTTTATCAATTTTGATCTCACTTACCAAAATTCCGTTTTCATATAAATGTGTAACGATTTCTTCGGGGTCTTTTGCATCATATACACGGATATATCCGGCTTCGTCTTCTTCAACACGAGAATATTTGCAGGAAAGCAACGACTTTGTTCTGTTCATATCCTTTGTTTGAAGTGCTACGTAAGTACGGCAGCTCGCGTTAAGCTCCTCGGCAGTCATTTCCTTGAGCATTTTACCGCCACGGACAATTCCATAATGTGTAGCTATTTTTTCAAGCTCTCCTAATATATGAGAGGATACAACGACGGTACAGCCGTAATTTTTTGTAACATCTACAAGAATTTCACGCATAATTCTCATACCGTCCGCATCAAGACCGTTTATAGGCTCGTCAAGCACAAGCAAAGTCGGTTTCCCCAAAAGTGCCATTGCAATTCCGATCCTTTGCTTCATACCAAGAGAGCAATTTTTATATTTATTGGAAGCAGCGCCTTCCATTCTGACCATTTTAAGAACCTTCACAACCTCTTCTTTAGCATTGGGAATGCTTAAATTTGCGGCTTGGAGCATCAGGTTATTCCATACGCTATAGTTTGGAAAGCATCCGGGAGCTTCTATGAGTACCCCCACCTTTGCTCTCACATCTGCATCGGTATAATCTCTGCCAAACAGCTTAACTTCTCCGCCGCTTGGGTGAATGAGCCCGCATATTATCTTTTCAGTAGTTGATTTACCGCTTCCGTTTTCTCCGATAAATCCGTATATTGCTCCCTCCGGAACGGTCATATTGAGTCCCGAAAGTGCTTGCTTCGGCCCGAAATTTTTAGTTAATCCTTTAATTTCTATTGCATTCATAAATTATACCTCCTTAATACACATCGCACTTTGAGAGGATGTGCGTACCGATCACATTATAAATAATTGCCCATGCAACCGAACACACAATACATACGAGCAAGGTTACTATATTACTTGAAAGACACGCATAAACCGATGAACCGTAAAGAAATATATTAAGTGCGGAATTGTTTCCGATAACAGCCGCCGCACCGATAATGAGAATTCCCGTACCGAAGAAGAAGGATGACGCGATAGAAATACCGAAAAATCTTCTGAAAATAATATTAAGCAAAGTATAAAGGCTTGCCCAGCCTAAGCTCATGACGATTTTACCGAGAACAGCAAAAATGAGCGAGCCTACATTGACCTCCATAGATGCTCCTACCAACAGTCCTGCGACCACGCCTCCAAGCAAGTAGGTTATGCACATACAAGCCATGGAAAAAGCGCCTACGAGAGATTTTGATATCATATAATCCTGCTTTTTAGCGTGCGTTGTAAACAGCTGCTTTACATATCCGCTTTTATAATCGTGACCTATAAATATCGAAACCATAATACCGCCAAAAATGAACACCATATTCATATTTGCGTATTCAGAAATACTGTTAACGACATACAAAGGAGTATCTGCTGCGATGATCTGCCATGTGTTTGTGTAAAGAGGTTCAACTATTCCCTCGGCGTTCTCTATGCTTGTCATCCCCAATATCATTGCGGGAATTATTGCTGCAATTGCAAGAAAAATATAAAACATAGGGGTATGAAATAAACGGTAGAAATCAACGCCAAGCATACCCTTGAGCCTTTGAATAAAGCTAGGTGATTCAAATTTTAATTCACGCGTCATCTTATTCTTCCTCCTTCTTTGACATAAGCTCAATGTAGTATTCTTCAAGACCGATCTTATTCTTTTTGATCTCGTTTACAACATGCCCGTTTTTTATCAAATATTCAACGATTGCTTCTGTATCATCAACATCGTAAACACGAAGACACTCTTCTTCTTCCTTAACATTTTCATATTTAGCTTTAAGGACAGATTTTGCGCCCTTCATATCCTTCGTTTTGAGAGAAACGAAAACACGCGCTCTGTTATCCATTTCCTTTGCGGATATTTCCTGAATCATTTTTCCCTGACGGATTATTCCGTAATGCGTTGCGATCTTTTCAAGCTCGCCGAGAATATGTGAGGATATCAAAACCGTACAGCCGTATTTTTTTGTTATGTCGACCAAAATTTCTCTCATAATTCTCATTCCGTCCGTATCAAGACCGTTTATCGGCTCATCAAGAATAAGAAGTGCAGGATCACCGAGAAGCGCCATTGCGATACCAATGCGTTGCTTCATACCAAGTGAGCAGCTTTTGAATTTAATATTTGCGGAGTCCTGCATACGAACAATTTCAAGGACTCTTTGTATCTCATCATCGGGATTTTCAAGTCCGAGATTGATAGCCTGCATTCTAAGGTTTTGGTACACGCTTGATCCAAGGAAGCAACCTGCACTTTCAATCAAAGCGCCTACCCTTACTCTCACACCTGCGTCTGTATAATCTCTGCCGAACAGCTTGATTTCTCCGCCGTCTGGGACAAGATGACCGCAGATGAGCTTTTCAGTTGTTGATTTACCGCTTCCGTTTTCACCGATGAAGCCGTATATCGCACCAACGGGAACGGTCATATTTAAATGATCCACCGCATACATTCCGCGAAAACTTTTCGATAAATTTCTTATTTCGATAGCATTCATTTTTCTTTCCCTCTCTGAATTTTATTTTTACTAATTTATTTTACATTGCAAAGGTTTGAATTCTATTAAAAAAATGTTTTTGTTTTGTTAAAATAAAAATTTTACCTATAAAATTTTGTTCTTAAATGAATTTTTCATTCTATATAAAATTTTATAAAAGGTAAAACAGACAGTCACGCTGTCTGTTTTTATGGTCATGATGAATATTCGATAACACATCAGGGTTATTTTTATGAATGTCTGTTTTTAATTACAGAAAATGCTTCGTCCGCTATTTCAACGGTTTGTTTTATATCCTTCTCCGTTAAAGATGCATTTATGAAGTGATTATGATGATTTGTAAAAAATACACCGCGCTTTACGCACTCTGCTATCCATTCCTGATGCAGCATAAGAGAGGGGTCGTTTGCTATTCTCAGATAAAACAAGGATTCTATTCCCGTTACGTGCAGATCGTATCCGTATTTATTTGCGCTTGCAATAAGTCCATCCTTGAGCATTTTTCCTTTTTCAATGAGGATCTTCGGGCAATTTATTTTTTTCATCTTATTTATACAAGCAATAGCTGCCGCAAACGGTACTGCGGAAAGCCAATAGCTTCCTGTATACGACATACCCGAAACAGTGTTTTTCAAAAACTCTTTTCCACAAAGAGCCGAGACGTTATATCCGTTTGCGAGAGCCTTACAGAAGCATATAAGGTCTGCCTCAAATCCGAAATAGTGATCCGAGCCCGCAATATCCATTCTGAAGCCTGCTCTTACATCGTCTATTACAAGCACGGTATCATTGTCTGTGCATATTTTTCTTACCTTTTGCCAAAAATCCTTCTCGGGCATTTGATTATCCATAAAATTACCGTGCATATAAGGCTGACCGATAACAGCGGCAATTTGACCCTTATACTTCTCAAAGGCTTCTTCAACGGCTTGAAAATCGTTCCAATCAAGATAGATGTTGTTTACTATATCTTCTTCTATTATTCCCGAATAATCTATTTTTTGTGTCCACGGTGAAACTCCGTGATAATATCCTTTAAAGAAAATGATCTTTTTTCTTTTTGTATAGGCTCTTGCCGTCATTATTGCAAGTGTCGTAACATCATTACCGTTTTTAGCAAAGAAAGCCCAATCCGCGCTTGCTACGGTATCTACCAAAAGCTCGGCAAGCTCTATCATCTTTGTTGATGGTAGGGTTGTACAATCGCCTTTTTTTCTTTGTTTCGCCGCAGCCTCGTCTACATCAGGATCGTTATATCCCAGAATATTAGGGCCGTATGCACACATATAGTCAATAAATTTGTTTCCGTCAACGTCCCATATGTATGAGCCCTGCGCTCTTTCCGAAAAGAGCGGGAACGCTTCAATAGGAATATAACATCCCTCAGCAGGACCTTGATGACCGTAAATTCCCGAAGGAATTACTTTTTCTGCGCGTATAAAATACTCTCTGCTTTTTGTATAATCGTTTATCTTATGCATTTTACTCTCCTTATGCCAAATAATACGACACTCTGTCAAGAATTCTGTTCAAATTATCTACCATAGACACCATTCCGCCTATTCGTACATTTCCGAGCCCTACTGCGGATACAGCGTTTACTTTTCCGTCAAAAAGCGCACGCGCTAAATTTATATCGGCAAATTCCATATAAGATGTATAATCATCAATATGCAAATGTACTGTTTTGAGCTTGTGATCATCACATACGATATATGCACTTTCCTCGCCCTTTATAGTGATCCTTGCAATGCCGTCAACTATATTTGATGCGCTAAACATTCCGACCTTATCCTGATTTCCTATCTGCGACATAGCCTCTGTTATCACGTAGAACATTACCAAGGTGCTTGTTTTAAAGAATTTTTCATCCTTCAGATCATCTTCGCTTGCTCTTAAATATTTTGATAAAAGATCCGTCAACGGAATAAATTTTTTAAGTAAAAAACCGATTTTGGTAAAGCCCTTTGAGGGAATTGGTGTCACTGTGCCGTCTATCATTCCGTTAAATTTTTCAGGCTTTGAGAAAGAAAGCTTTATATTGCATTTCTCTATTCCTTCAACCATTTTGCATTCGCCTTTATCAAATATAAGAGTAGCTCTCGGTCCGTTTTTGACCGAAAATCCTATAGATATTTCATCGTTTTCTATCAATCTTCTTGCCTCATCGCATTCTTGGCAAAGTTTAGGAATTGCGCCTAAAATGGCAAAAAGATTTATGTATGAGAGTGTTCTGTTATCCTTCATAGCCTTTCTCCTTATTTATTTTACTGTTTTATTTTATCACTTTATCGTTTTTATGTCAAGATTTAATCAAATTTGATGCATACTATACTTGACATTGAAAAAATAAAGGTTTATAATATCATATAGGAAATTATAAGAGAGGTGTTATTTATGAATCCTTGGCACAACTTTGATGATAACCGAATAACAGATAAAAAATTTATTGCCGTTGTTGAAATTCCAAAGGGCAGTAAAAACAAATACGAGCTTGATAAGGAAAGCGGACTTTTAAAGCTTGACAGAATTCTCTACACTTCTACTCATTATCCTGCTAACTACGGCTTTATTCCGCGTACACTCTCCGAGGACGGCGATCCGCTCGACGTTTTGGTTTTGTGTCAGGAAAGTCTTGAGCCGCTTTCAATAGTTGAGTGCTATCCTATCGGTTTGATAAATATGATAGATGATAACGAAGCTGATGAAAAGATCGTTGCTATTCCTTTCAAGGATCCTTTCCTCAATTCATACAATGATATATCAGATCTTCCAAATCATCAATTTCAGGAGATCAAGCACTTTTTTGAGGTTTACAAATTTCTCGAGGACAAGGAAACGAGAGTTGATAAGATCTGCGGACGCGATATAGCTATTGAAACAATTGCAAGATGCAAGGAAGCATACCTTCAAAGATTCGTTTGCAAAGATATTCATATCGAAACAGAATACAAATCGGAAAATAAATGATGAATATAGAGGCTGAGGTTATATATAATAAGCAGGCGTTTGGCGATCTTATGAAATTCAACGCTATTCCATCACTCGCTAAGGCTATATTTTATGTTGTTAGCTTTGTCTTTGCTTTAGGGCTTATGATAACGAGTATCGGACAGCAGTTTTTTCCGATCTCGCTTGTTTTATTCATATTGGTGTGTACCGTTTCTCTTCTCGCTCTGTATTCTTATTTTATAAGACCGCAGCTTGCGCTTAGAAAATTCAATGATGATATGATCGTTACAAATCATTTCGTTTTTGAGGATGACGGAGTGAAAATGTCTTCCAAGACAAAGTCAAGGCAAGGCTCATCAAAGCTCGCTTATTCAAGCTTTGTCAAGATATGTGAGACGAAAAAATATTTTTATCTGTTTGTAAACAAAACAGGTGTTCTTATAGTTACAAAATCGGAGATCTTAAATTCGGATGAAAAGGCTTTGAGAAGCTTTTTAAATTCGAAATTTCCCGACAGAACTAAAAACAAATTAAAGAAAAAAGGCACTTGATGCCTTTTTATGTAGGCGTGGCGGAACTGGTATACGCGTCGGTCTCAGAAGCCGATGGAGCAATCCTTGTGGGTTCAAGTCCCATCGCCTGCACCAACAAAAACAGAACTTTTGTCTACCAAAAGTTCTGTTTTTGTTTATCCAAGCCGCAGGATTGGCATATCATCGCCGCACAACGTGCGGTGTATATCATCAGCCCTTCGGGCTGTATCTCATCACGCGCCAGCGTGTATTCTCCTGCAGCTTCATGATATGCAATGCTTCGCATTGATTTATTTGCCAAAGTGTGATATAATACTGTTGAAAGGAGTGATTATATGGCTAAAAACTATTTATTGATATATTCGGAGCAGCTCGCAATCGAGATAGAGCTACTTTGTCAAAAGATAAAAGCACCTTCTAATACTTTTTTCCAAATCCGTAAGAGTTCAAGTAGCGTTTATGCGAATATTCGTGAAGCCAATTACGGGCAAAGTAAGGCTGATATGCTTTCGAAATTCGAAATAGCTATCAAAGAGTGCAGCGAAACAGAAGGCTGGTTACAGTTGTTATATAACACAAAAGGTATTGATGAAGAAACATATAAAAACTATAGAAATCTATGTGGTCGAATAAGACGAATGTTTATTGCAAGTTGCAGAACTTTGAAGGAGAATGCGAAATGATAGTTTATCATTACACAGACAAATCAAATCTTGACAACATAATGAAGAACGGTCTTAAAGCAACCTCAAGATATGAGTCTTTTACTGAACTCAGAAAAAATGTTGTTTTCTGTTGGTTATCTCCATCTGACAATAAAATATTTTCCGATGATACGATATGCCTTGAAGTAACTGTGAATGAAAATGATTGCATAGTTGCAAGTATGGATTATATAAGCTTTGCTATGATGTATAAATACGGGGGAGCAAAGTATGGCGGGATGAACATTCCTATAAACGAGACTGCCTCTGAATTGTTTGTAAAACTATATGATACAACTGCTATCCCTCTGTCTCAATATAGAAACGGAAATCTATTATCTCCGGAAGTGCTGGTAAAAGGAAGTATTTCTCCGGAAAACATACGAATTTACAATGACAAATAGTGTATTGACCTTTTCTTCGCTTTTACCTCGTTTTTTTACCTTTTATCACGTTTAAGGCAACAAAAAAAGAACATTTGTCTACCAAGACAAATGTTCTTTTTTTGAACGATGTGTTCCGCCACAGCGGAACGTGATGCGTACTTCGTGCGTGAGGATGCGGAACACATCACATCACTTTGCGCCCAAGGCGCAATACATCATTATGGCGAAGCCATAACATCACTGCGCGGGCGCCGCAACATCACTATTTACAAACTACTAAAATTATGCTATAATAAAATCCGGAAAGGCGGTGAACTCGTGGAAGAAAACAACTTAAAGCATATTGAAGGAAAAAAGATACGCCGACAGTATTTTAATATTCCTCTGATTATTCTATATTCATTGATGCTTGCAATCCCCTATGCTATTTTTACGATTTCGTTATGCATAGGAAAGTCTGATTCTTACGAGTGGTCATCTACGCTTTGGACATCAATATGGATTTGCTTTTTCTTTTCATTACCCCTACTTGTTCTCAGCACATTAAACAAACATTGCTTTGGAAGAATTCTTTGTGTTCTTAATAAAGAAGGGATACATTTTTCGAATAAAGGAAAGCTTCGTTGGGAAGTAATTGAAAAAATTGAATATGTCATAGATTCAAAACCAAGATACAAAAGCGATACAAAAAAAGCATTCAGAGCAATTATCTATACACAAGGCGGTAAGCATATTGTTCTCGCCAATGTGCCTCTTTATATTGTATCACGCATAAAGAAATATCAAAAAGGGCTTGAGATCAAAATTTTAGGTATAACATCATTGTTGCCCGTTACGTTGGTTATGGTGGCAATACTACTTCTGTGTCCTTTTTATGTGGTGCTGCTTCGAAATGCACCCGGCGCTTCAGTCGCTCATTTTATTGTTTTGGCGATTATTTGGCTTATCTTTGGAATTATTCGTACGCCTATATTTGATATGTATGACATACGGTATCGGTTTTGGAGCAAGGTTTTACCAAAGAAATGGCTATCATACATGATACTCGGGTGTTATTATTCATCATTTTTTGTAGTTCTCCTTATTTTGTTTTATCTTCCCAATTGGGTTGTGGTTTCTATTCTTGGTGTATATCTGGGCATAGTACAACCGCCTATGCCTTCCAAATATGGTAGCAGTCGTTTCAACTACATACTGTCATATGATAAGTTGTGGGAGATCTATATTAATAAAGCAGATTTTTGGGAAGATCATATAGCGAAGAACAAGAAAAAAAGGGCTGAGAAAAAGAGTAAGAAATAATATTGACCATTTCTTTACTTTTACCTCGAATTTTTACCTTTTAACCGCAATATTACAACAAAGAACGCACTTTTGTCTACTGACAAAGGTGCGTTTTTTGAATGATGTTTAGCTCTCTCGCCCTAAAAATCTTTTAGGATTTTCAAGAACCCTGAGGTACGGCTGATGTTCGCTTTGCGAAGAAGATACGGTTATGAAAGACAACAAGTTTGTCGAGCTCTCGATGAACTTTTCTGTTGATATCATAATCCCGTTAAATTCTTGAAAACAAATCACTAAACGATTATTGCTTTAAATAATTTATTTTTCTCATTCTGTTTATAAGCGCAAGCAGCTCTTGCTTGCGAGGAAGATCAAGAAAACGCTCGCACGTGGTAAAATATGATGAATACAGAAAATCAATGCCTTCCTTCTCTATCCTTGCATAAAGCTCATTCACTTCTCTTTTTATATCGATTTTTCTATCACTGTTTGATATTTCTATATATCTGAGCATAAAGCCAAGCGTATCAAGTTGTCGCGGTGAGATGATGTTATAAAGTCCTCTTACATCTATTTTTTCGTCTCCGATAATTATAAATCCCGTATCGGAAACGCTAAGGCGTTCGCTTCCGCTTCCTTCGGGATACGAAGTAAATCCTTGCGAATAAAGCGTTCTTTCCTGTTTCCAGCTTGCAGGCTCAGGTGGTTTTATGGAAACTCCGTATACTGAACAGATCGATTTTGATCTTTCAGTAACATCATGGATAGTATAATCCTGCATCATATATATCTTATCGGCAACAGAAAGATATTCTCCGCTTCCGCCAATAACGAGTATTGTCGAAACTCCAAGTGTATCATACAGCTCCTTTACGCGATCGGTAAAGGGTGTTATCGGTTCTTTTTCAATAAGCTCCTTCATCATTCCATCGCGTATCATAAAGTTTGTTGCACTACGGTCCTCGTCGATAAGCAGAAGCTTAGCCTCGCTATCGATAGCTTCCATTATGTTCGCGGCTTGTGATGTCGAGCCCGAGGCGTGCTCGGTCGAAAAATCACTCGTATCGCCGTTTGAAAGCCATTTTATAAAAGGTGAAATATTTACGTGCGTTACGCTTCTTCCATCCTCTGCGCAGATCGTAACGGCGCTTCTATCGGTAATACAAAGCTCGCGTCCATCTCCGGGCGAATGATCATAAATACCGACAGATATAGCATCGAGCAAGGTTGATTTTCCCGAATATCCTCCGCCTGTGATAACTGTAACTCCTTTTTTGATACCCATTCCGCGCAAGCCAAAAATTTCTATTTCATCATTTGGTGTTGATATAAACGGAATTGCATCAGGCATCGGAAGATCGGTGTTTTTAGCTCTCGGCAAAATGCTTCCGTTTGCAATAAATGCGCAATAGTTGCTTGTTTTAAGCCACTCCCTTATATTTTTTTGCTTTTCCGCTATCTCCAAGCTTTTTAAAAGCTTAACAAGATCAAATTCCGCTATAAATCTATCAGTAGCGTTCGGCAGATCACGGCAAAGCATCTGAACAGCCTTGCGAAGCTTCTTTTTCGGTAGCTGAACCTGTAATTTTATACAAATACACATTCTCGGAGAAAGTGATATATCATCATTGAGCAAATATGCGCTTGAGCCTGCTCCGTTTTCGTAATCCTTTTGTGTACATATTTCAAAATATGACGAATTTCTTTTGATAACCTCGCCTCCGATTTTTGAAATATAATATTTTCCGTTTTCATTATCAGGACGGCTTCTGTTATAAAGCTCTGCGTTAAGCTCTTGTACATATTTTTCGAATTCTCTCAGGCAGAAATCCGCGGCAATATCGTTATATTCCGATATACCAAGAAGCTCACACGGTATCATTACTGTAACGGTTGGCTTATCCTGTGCAAGCTTATGAGTTACCGTGATCATAAAGCCGATATCTCCGTTATAATACGTCGGATCATAACGCGTTTCGGGAAGCTCCCAAGGGCGTTTTGGATCGGATACAATCAAGATACCGTTATACATTTCCGAATAAGTAGCTGTGTTTGGTTCCATTGATAATAATTTATTTTTTAATCTTTT
Organism: Clostridia bacterium; assembly: GCA_017461765.1. GTDB lineage: Bacteria > Bacillota > Clostridia > Oscillospirales > CAG-272 > RGIG2000. The sequence goes on from JAFTXO010000014.1 coordinate 36,270, forward strand.
CATTGGCATTCCCTCTTTCTTTTTTAGTATAATAGCGGCTGAAAAGAGAAAGTAAGCTTACTTTTCTCCTGTCTTTAATTCTCCTTTCATTTTTGAATTTTCCGTTATTACTTACTTATATTTTAGGGGTTTCCACGAAAAACAAAAGCACCCTTTGGGGCGCTATATAAGAAAAGCACACCCAAAACCAGGTGTGCATTAAATTAGTATAAATTATCAGCCCTGAAATTTGATGGGCGATACATATGACACCTGATAAATATAAGTTTTCATAATAATCGCCTCCTTTGGCTGTATTTGTAGATTTCTACAACGACAGTATACTACTTTTTTTCGATATTGTCAATAGAAATTCAACATTTTAGATATTTCATATAGAATTTATTCTGTATTGGCTTGGCGAGATGCCTGTAATTCTTTTGAAGTTTCGGTTAAAGCTGCGAAGCGAGTCAAAGCCGCATTCATACGCTATTTCAAGTATCGTTTTATCGGTGTTTATAAGACGGTAGCAGGACTCGTTCACGCGGTATCTGTTTACATATTCGGTATAAGTTATACCTGTGCGCTTGGTAAAATATTTAGAAAGATACACATAATTATACGATGTTTTATCGGCAAGAACGCTTAATTTACATTCTCTTGCGTAATTCTCCTCAACGAACTTAAACACGGTAAATAAAAGATCCTTGCGATCCTTTTCCACGCTTATATATTTTGACTGCTTATCAAAGCACGCGACAACGGAATAAAGGAGTCCCTTTAGCTCCAAAATGCTTTTTTTATCATCAAGCTCGTCTATTTGATTTTGATAAATTTTGTCCAAGTTAAATTTATTGCATTCGGGAATTTTGCTATCAAATATTTTTCCGTATGCTCTTACGAGCTGAGGTGAAAAAATGCACAAGGTATGAGCGCTTATATTGGGGGTTTTAAGCTCGTGTATCTGATTCGGGAAAATCAACACACTCTCCCCCGCTTTCAGTAAATATTCTTTTTTTCCTACTGTGACAAGAAGCTCTCCGTCGGTTACCGTAACAAGCTCGAAATTCCTGTGAATATGAGCGGGAAAATTAAGATCTACTCCTTTTTCGAGCACGACAGAATCGGCGTTTACGGAATGCTTGGTTTGGTATATCATAAAATCTCCTGTGAAAAGGTTAAATTTTGTCTTATTATTATATCACATTTGTCGTGACATATCAATAGCTTTGAAGTAAAATATAATTAAAGTATTTAATTATTTAATATGGAGGCTTTTATGAGTTTTTCAGATAGAGCAAAGGAGCTTGTTTCCAAAATGACGATTGAGGAAAAGATATCTCAAATGAGATATGATGCTCCCGCTATTCCGCGTCTTGGTGTTCCTGCTTACAACTGGTGGAATGAATGCTTACACGGTGTTGCACGCCAAGGCTGTGCTACTGTTTTTCCGCAGGCAATCGCTATGGCATCAAGCTACAATACCGATCTTATGCACAAGGTTGCAACCGCTATTTCAGACGAGGCGCGCGCAAAATACAACGAATTCAAAAAATTCGGCAATACAGAGCTTTATCAAGGTCTTACCTATTGGTCTCCGAACATCAATATTTTCAGAGATCCGCGTTGGGGCAGAGGCCACGAAACTTATGGCGAAGATCCGCTGCTGACAGGTAAAATGGGTACAGCCTTTATAAAGGGCTTACAGGGTGAGGGAAAATACAGAAAGCTCGATGCTACTATCAAGCATTACGCTGTACACAGCGGGCCTGAATATGAAAGACATGGCTTTGATGCGATAGTTAATAAAACCGACCTTTATGACACTTATCTTAGTGCTTTTAAGTATTGTATCGATCACGCTGATCCTTCGGCTGTAATGGGTGCTTATAACAGAGTAAACGGTGAGGCTTGCTGTGCAAGCAAGACGCTTTTAAAAGACATTTTATACGGTGAATTCGGCTTTAAAGGATATGTTGTTTCCGACTGCGGAGCTATTGCAGATATAAATAAAAATCACAAGATAACTTCTAACGAGGCTGAAAGCGCCGCGCTTGCGGTAAACAACGGATGCCAGCTTAATTGCGGTGATGCCTATCTTGCTCTTTATGACGCTTATGAGCAGGATCTCGTTACAGAAGAAACTATTACTGAATGTGTTGAAAAGCTTTTCGAAGCAAGATTTCGCCTCGGAATGTTTGACGACGACTGCGAATACGACAAAATTCCTTATGATGTAGTTGAGTGCAAGAAGCATACGGAGCTTAACAGACAAATGGCTCGCGAAAGCTTAGTTTTGCTCAAAAACAACGGAATTTTACCTCTTAAGGACAATGTGAAAACTATTGCGGTTATCGGTCCGAATGCCGATGACAAACGTGTTTTACAGGCAAACTACAACGGAACTCCTTCAAGATACTCTACTCTTTTAAAGGGAATTCAGGACAATTTCGACGGACGAGTTATCTTCTCTCACGGCTGCCATGTAAATGATCCGAATGCAGGCAACTGGAGCGGATATCCCGTACGTGAAGCAGTTATTGCGGCAAAAATGGCTGATGTAGTTATTCTTTGCATGGGTCTTAATCCTTCCATGGAGGGCGAGGAGGGTGACTCCTTTAACGGCGATGTTGCGGGAGATAAAAAGGATCTTTCGCTTCCTGCTCCTCAAATAAAGCTTTACAACGAGATAATGAAGCTTAAAAAGCCTACTGTTTTTGTAAATGTAAGCGGAAGCTGTATCTCTTTATGTGATCAGGACAGGGAATGCGATGCGGTTATACAGTGCTTCTATCCCGGTGCGGAGGGTGGTAATGCGCTTGCAGATATTATTTTCGGAAAATACTCTCCAAGCGGAAGATTACCTGTTACTTTCTACCGTTCAACAGAGGATCTTCCTCCGTTTAACGATTACAGTATGAAAAACAGAACTTATAAATTCTTCAGCGGAGCCCCTCTCTATCAGTTCGGTCACGGTCTTACATATGCAAATATTGAGGAAAAATGGATCTCCGACAGTGAGGTCGAGATTTCAAATAAGGGCGGAATGGACACAGATTATGCGGTTTTACAATTTAAAAACGAGTCTCACAAGCAGCTTCTTGATTTCAAGAAAATACATATAAAGATTGGTCAAACGGTAACTGTAAAATTTTAAACAACTAAAAAAGTCTTGATTATCAAGACTTTTTTATATTTCCACTTTAAAAAACAAATTTATTATGATATAATTATCTTCTAAGATCCGAGGTGATATAATTTGGATAACTCAGATAAAAGAAGCAATATTAAAAACGCTGTTTTTTTGGGAATCATCTGTTCTATTTCCTATCTTGCCGTTTACGTTGCAAGAAACATTTTAAGTACTGTTACTCCTCAAATGATTGAGGGTGGAAGCTTTACAAAAGAATATATCGGGCAGGTGTCATCATTATTCTTTATTTTTTATGCGATAGGTCAGCTTTTAAACGGAATTATCGGTGATAAGATAAAGGCTCGTTATATGATGAGCATAGGTCTTATGCTTTCCGCTGTAACTACAGTGATCTTTCCTTATGTGGCACATTTCAAGTTCGGTGCGACGGCTATTTACTCTATGACAGGATTTTTCCTCTCCATGATATACTCACCCATGACTAAGGTAGTATCTGAAAATACTCCTCCCGTATATGCGATAAGATGCAGCTTCAGCTATTCCTTGGCTTCATATTTGGGATCTCCATTGGCAGGTGTTTTCGCTTCTGTTTTTGCTTGGCAAAGCGCTTTTCTTACAAGCGGTATTTTCCTCTTTATAATGGCTCTTTCCTGCTTTGCTTCTCTTTTATTTCTTGAAAAAAAGGGAGTCATTAAGCATAACAGATTTGAAAAACAAGAAGCACCAAATGCAAAGGGCTCTATAAAGGTTCTTATAAAGCGCAGAATCATTGTATTTTCCATAATCTCGGTTTTAACAGGAGTTGTGCGCACGACAGTAGTTTTTTGGTTACCTACATATTTTAACGAATATTTAGGGTATTCGGCAACCGAGTCTGCGAGCATATTTACGATAGCTACTCTTGCAATAGCTCTTACTGTATTTGTAACAATGGCAATTTACGAGCTATTTAAGCGAAATATGGATCTTACGACGAGAATGATGTTTATTTTTGCATCTCTGTTCTTCCTTTGCGCTTTTCTCATCTCTCATCCCGTTTTAAACATTATTTTTATAGTTTTGGCTATTTTAGGATCAAATGCGGCGGCAAACGTTCTTTGGAGCATTTACTGTCCAAGCTTAAGAGATACGGGCATGGTATCTACCGCAACGGGATTTTTAACGTTTATAGGATATATGGGTTCATCGGCTTCAAGCTACATTTTTGCATATATGGTTGATGCTACAGGCTGGAAAACGGTTGTTTTCGTTTGGTTTGCGCTTATGGTGCTCGGTGTTATTATAACTCTGCCTTACGGAAAAATATTAAAAAAACGCTCTTAAAAATAAATCAAAAGGCACTTATCACACAATAAATGATGTGTATAAGCGCCTTTTTTATTAAATTTTATGGATGAGAAGTCCGCTACGGAGCTTCGGCTCAAACCAAGTTGACTTAGGAGGCATTACTGCGCCCGAATCGGCAACAGCCATAAGCTCCTCAAGTGATGTGGGATACATGGATATTGCCATCTTCATATCGTGATTACATCTTTGCTCAAGGTACTCAAGTCCTCTTATTCCGCCTGCAAAATCTATTCTCTTATCGCTTCTCGGATCTTCTATTCCAAGGATCTGAGACAAAAGATTTTTTTGCAATATTGCACAGTCAAGGCAATCCACAGGATCTTTTGCATTACATAAAGCATCATGGAAACGAACAAGATACCATTTACCGTCAAGATACATTCCAAAGGAATGCTTTTTATCGGGTCTGCACGGACCGTTTCCTTTATATTCCTCTATAGCTCCGACCTTTTCACTTACTGCTTTCAAAAAAGCTTGAGTACTGTAACCATTCAAGTCCTTCAAAAGCCTGTTATAATCAAGTATCTTAAGCGAATTTGCAGGGAAAATTACAGAAAGAAAGAAATTAAATTCCTCTGTTCCGTCATAAGTGGGATTTTCCTTTCTGCGTTTAACTCCAACCTTTACTGCAGATGCGGCTCTATGGTGTCCGTCTGCTATATAAAGCGCGTCAAGTGCCGAAAAAGCTTGTTCTATTGCTTTATCGGTTTCTTCTCCATCGGTCGACCAAACGGTATGTCTAACGCCGTCCTCGGCCGTGAAATCGTAAATGGGGGCTTTCTCCGTTTGCTTTGATATTATCGCATCAAGAGCTACGCTTTCTTTATATGCCAAGAATATAGGCCCTGTATGAGCCGAGCAGATATCAACATGCTTGATCCTGTCTATTTCCTTATCTGCTCTTGTAAATTCGTGCTTTTTTATTCTGTTTTCCAAATAGTCATCTATCGAAGCACAGCCAACGATACCCGTTTGAGCTCTGCCATCCATGATCTGACGGTAGAAATAATACTTTTTTTCGGTATCATTTACGTAAACGCCGTCTTTTTCGAATTTTTTAAGATTTTCCGCAGCCTTAGCATATACTCTTTCGTCGTATATATCGATATTCTTATCAAGATCGATCTCTGCTTTATCTATGTGCAGAAAGGAGTACGGATTACCTTTTACCATTTCTCTTGCTTCATCGCTTGACATTACGTCATAAGGAAGTGCCGCGCACTGCGAAGCAAGCTCCTTGGCGGGTCTTAATGCACAAAACGGTTTAACGGTTATCATTGCAAAGAGCCTCTTAATAGCAAACTACTCTGATAACACCGTTTATTGCGGAAATTGCGTTTACTACATCATCAACTACCTTGCTTGCGGTTTCGATTATAGTATAAGCGTTTTCGCCCTTTGCGCCGTTTGCAAGATTTTCGATGTTTACATTAGCAGATGCAAATACAGCTGTTATGCTTGTAAGAGCATCGGGGGCATTTTTATGCATTACGCAAACACGTGCATTTGCGCTTTGAGGAATTGCAACGTTCGGGAAGTTAACGCTATTCTTAATGTTACCGTTAGCAAGAAATTCAACAAGTTGATTTGCTGCCATAACTGCGCAGTTATCTTCGGATTCGAAGGTTGATGCGCCAAGGTGAGGAATGTTAACGATGCCCTCTGCTCCAACTGTATCGTTGGTCGGGAAGTCGGTAACGTATCTTGCAACCTTTTTATCAAGAAGCGCCTTTTTGATATCAGCAGCACAAACAAGATCTGCTCTTGCAAGGTTTATAATTCTAACTCCGTCCTTCATCATTGCGATAGTCTTTTCGCAGATCATATTCTTTGTTTGAGGAGTTGCGGGAACGTGAATAGAGATATAATCACAGGTTTTAAATATTTCTTCAAAGCTTGCTGCTTGCTTGATTGAAGGTGAGAGATGCCAAGCTGCGTTAGGTGTAAGATAAGGATCGCAACCGATAACCTTCATTCCGAGTGCGCTTGCCGCATTCGCAACCATACCGCCGATAGCGCCAAGTCCGATTACACCGAGTGTTTTGCCTATAAGCTCGTTACCTACATAAGCGCCCTTGCCTGCTTCAACTGCTTTTGCAACATTTTCGTTTCCTTGGAGTGTTTTTGCCCATTCGATACCACCAACAACATCTCTTGCCGCGAGAACCAAAGCGCATACTGCGAGCTCTTTAACGCCGTTTGCGTTAGCACCGGGAGTATTGAATACTACAACACCCTTATCCGTACATTTATCAACAGGAATATTGTTTACGCCGGCGCCGCAACGTGCAATAGCTTTAAGATTTGTGGGGATCTCCATTTCATGAAGTGCCGCAGAACGAACCATTATGGCATCGGGATTTTCAGCTGTATCGGAAACTTCGTATATATCGCGGTCGAAAATATCTGTTCCAACCTTTGCGATCTTATTCATAAGCTTAATTGTTTTCATTTTTTGACCTCTTATTTTTATCGGGCGCACCCATTCGACTCATTCAAATGGGTGCTTTGCCTTATATAATAAATTTATTTACGCCTTGGGATTTTCTTGAGCGAACTTCTTCATAAACTCTACGAGCTTAACAACGCCGTCGTAAGGCATAGCATTGTAGATAGATGCTCTCATACCGCCTACAGAACGGTGACCCTTAAGGTTCTTAAGACCGTTTTTAGCAGCCTCGGATGCGAATTTCTTATCGAGCTCTGCATCGCCTGTAACGAAGGTTACGTTCATCATTGAACGGCTTTCCTTTTCAACAGGAGCAATATAATAATCCTGACTGTCGAGATAATCGTAAAGAACCTTTGCTTTCTTTTCGTTCATCTCCTTCATCTTCTCAAGTCCGCCGAGGTTATCGATCCATTCGTAAACGAGCTTTGCAATATAGATGCAGTAGCAAGGCGGTGTATTATACATAGAGCCGTTATCTGCCATTGTCTTATAATCAAGCATTGTAGGAATGTCTGCTCTTGCGTTGCCGAGAAGGTCTTCTCTTATGATAACGAGAGTAAGGCCTGCGGGAGCCATATTCTTTTGAGCGCCTGCGTAAATTACGCCAAATTTGCTTACGTCAACAGGCTCACTGATGATGCACGAGGACATATCTGCTACGAGAGGAATATCTCCTGTATCGGGAATATAGGGGAACTTTGTTCCGTAAATTGTGTTGTTGAAGCAAATATGAACATAGTCAGCATCAGCTCTGAAGGATGAACGGTCTGTCTTGGGTATGAACGAGAAGTTTGCGTCCTTGCTTGTAGCTACGCATACTGCATCGCCGTATTTTTGAGCTTCCTTGAAAGCTTTTCCCGAAAATTGACCGGAAACTATATAGTCAGCCTTATTATTCTTGTTCATAAGGTTGAGCGGTACTGCTGCAAACTGAGTTGAAGCTCCGCCTTGCAAGAAGAGTACCTTGTAGTTGTCGGGAATGTTCATGATCTTACGCAAAAGCTTTTCTGCCTCTGTAATGATCTCCTCGTAAACAGGTGAGCGGTGGCTCATCTCCATTACAGACATTCCACTGTCTTTGTAGCAAAGCATTTCTGCTGCTGCCTTCTCAAGTACCTCGAGAGGAAGCATAGAAGGTCCTGCTGAAAAATTATAAACGCGTTCCATAATATTATAATACCTCCGTATATGGAAAAATTTTTATTATACTTAATTATTTAAAATATTTTACTGCCGATTTGAACATTTTTATGTCATAATCGCCGTAAACATTTTTATAAAGTCCGTTACCGATACGCTCGGAATGGCCCATTTTACCGATTACTCGTCCATCGGGTGAAATGATACCCTCGATAGCGAGGCTTGAACCGTTGGGATTATAGTCGATATCGTAAGTAGCCTTTCCATCAAGATCTACGTATTGAGTTGCTATTTGTCCGTTTGCTATAAGCTGTGCAATAGTTTCGTCGCTTGCATAGAACTTACCTTCTCCGTGTGAGATCGGAACATTATACACATCTCCTACATTGCAATCTGCAAGCCAAGGAGATTTGTTTGTAGCAATTCTCGTTCTTACGATCTTTGATTGGTGACGAGCAATATTATTGAATGTAAGTGTCGGGCAAGTTTCGTCGGTATTTATAATCTTTCCGTATGGAACAAGTCCGAGTTTTATAAGTGCCTGGAAGCCGTTACAGATACCGCACATAAGTCCGTCTCTGTTTTCAAGAAGGTTTGTTACCTCCTCCTTGATCTGTGCTCCTCTGAAGAATGCTGTGATAAATTTACCCGATCCGTCGGGCTCATCTCCGCCTGAAAATCCGCCGGGGATAAATACTATTTGAGAATCCTTAAGCTTAGCCGCAAATTGTTCGACGCTTCTCTTAATTCCCTCTGCGCTGAGGTTATTTATAACAAATATATCAGCCTTTGCGCCTGCGTCCTCAACAGCCTTTGCCGAGTCAAATTCGCAGTTAGTACCAGGGAATACGGGGATAAGAACCTTTGGCTTTGCTACCTTGATATTTGATGCAAGCTTTTTATCGGAATTATAAGAAACAGTCTCGGGCTTTTCAGAGCTTGACTTGATGTTACAGGGATATACGCTTTCAAGCTTATTTTCGTAAAGCTCTGTAAGTGTACACATACAAACTTTCTTATCATTATATGCAAGATAAGCATCGTTAGTTACTTTTCCGAGATATGTGCCTATATCTATATCCTCGTTAAGCTCAAGAATAAACGAACCGTAATTATAGCCGAATATATCCTCAAGAGTAAGCTTGGGATCAAATTCAAAGCCAAGACCGTTACCGATAGCCATCTTATAAACAGCCTCAGCAACGCCGCCTATTGTGGGTGTATACGCGCTTGCCACCTTTCCGTCTCTTGCAAGAGCGGTTACCTTATCGTATACCGCCAAGAGAGAATCTGTTTTGGGAAGGTTATTTTCGTCGTATTCGGGTTTTATTATAACTACCTTATTTCCCGCTTTTTTAAATTCGGGTGAAATAACATCGTTTGTTTTACCTGTAGTTACTGCAAATGAAATCAGTGTGGGAGGAACATCAAGCTTTTCGAATGAACCGCTCATTGAGTCCTTACCGCCGATAGAGCCGATTTGAAGATCCTTTTGGGCCTTATATGCACCAAGAAGTGCAGAAAGCGGCTTACCCCATCTCTTAGGATCCTTAAGAGGCTTTTCGAAGTACTCTTGGAACGTAAGATATACGTCCTCGAATTTCGCGCCCGTTGCGATAAGCTTTGAAACAGATTCAATGACCGCAAGGTATGCGCCGTGGAAGGGGCTCTTTTCGGAAATGAAGGGATTATATCCCCAAGACATGAACGAGCAATCGTCAGTATGCTCTTTTTCAACGGATATTTTTTGAACCATTGACTGAATAGGTGTTCTTTGATATTTTCCGCCGAAGGGCATAAGAACCGTACCTGCACCGATCGTGCTGTCAAATCTTTCGCTAAGTCCTCTCTTTGAGCATATGTTAAGATCGGAAACGACAGCCTTCATTCCGCATTCGAAGCAAGCGGGCATTTCCTTTGCATAGTTTTGTATCTTTGCAGGAGCAATATCGATATGCTTTTCAGCTCCGTTTGAATTCAAGAATTCACGGCTGATATCAACTATCGCTCTGCCGTTATGGAACATTTTAAGTCTCGGTTCTGCTTTAACGGTTGCTACAACCGTTGCTTCAAGGTTTTCGGAGTTTGCAAGCTTCAAGAATGCTTCAACATTCTCCTTCTCTACAACTACAGCCATTCTTTCTTGGCTTTCGCTTATTGCGAGCTCCGTTCCGTCAAGACCGTCATATTTTTTGGGTACTGCGTTAAGATCGATCTCAAGACCATCGGCAAGCTCGCCGATAGCAACAGATACACCGCCTGCTCCGAAATCGTTACAGCGCTTTATCATACGGCAAGCTTCATAGTTTCTGAAAAGTCTTTGAAGCTTTCTTTCCTCGGGAGCATTACCCTTTTGAACCTCAGCTCCGCACTGTTCAAGAGATTTTACGGTATGAGATTTAGATGAGCCTGTAGCTCCTCCGCAGCCGTCTCTGCCCGTACGTCCGCCAAGAAGGATAACTATGTCTCCATCCTCAGGTCTTTCACGTCTTACGTTTCTTTGAGGAGCTGCGGCAATAACTGCACCTACCTCCATATGCTTTGCGGCATAACCGTCATGGTAGATCTCATCAACTATGCCTGTTGCAAGACCGATCTGGTTACCGTAAGAGGAATATCCCGCTGCGGCTGTTGTTACGATCTTTCTTTGAGGAAGCTTGCCCTCTATTGTCTGCTCAACAGGCTTAAGAGGATCGGCAGCACCGGTAAGACGCATCGCTCCATATACATAGGATCTTCCCGAGAGGGGATCACGGATAGCTCCGCCTATACAAGTTGCAGCTCCGCCAAACGGCTCAATCTCTGTAGGATGGTTATGAGTTTCATTTTTGAAAAGGAGCAACCAGGGCTCTTTCTTTCCGTCGACCTCAACCTCAATTTTTACCGTACAAGCATTGATTTCTTCGCTCTCATCAAGCTTTTCAAGCTTTCCTTCTTTTTTAAGATATCTTACAGCCAAGGTTGCAAGATCCATAAGATTTACAGGCTTTGTTCTGCCAAGATATTTTCTTGTTTCAATATAATCGTTATATGTTTCCTGAAGAAGCTTATCTTCAAAGGTAACATTATCGATAGTTGTCAAAAACGTCGTATGACGGCAGTGGTCAGACCAATATGTATCTATCATACGGATTTCTGTAACTGTAGGGTTTCTTCTCTCTGATTTAAAGTAATCCTGACAGAACTTGATATCGTCATTATCCATAGCGAGTGCATAGGAGCTTACGAACTTGGCGAGTCCGTCCTTATCAAGATCGCAAAAGCCGTCTATAGTTTTTACATCGGCAGGTATTTCGTATTCCGCCTTTATCGTTTCCTTTTCTTCAAGAGATGCTTCTCTTGCTTCAACAGGGTTTATAACGTGCTTTTTAATTCTTGCTACCTCTTCGGATGTCAGTTTACCGTAAAGCATATAAACCTTTGCGCTCTGTACGCTCGGCTTATCACCTTGAGATATAAGCTGAATACACTGCGCTGCCGAGTCTGCTCTCTGATCAAATTGACCGGGGAGATATTCTGTTGCAAAAACTGTTGAGTCATCGTTTTCAAGTTTTGTGAATACATTATCAAGCTGAGGCTCTGAAAATACAGTTTCAACTGCATAGTCAAAAAGCTCTTTAGTAATGTTTTCAACATCATATCTATTGATAAGTCTTACCTTATCGATATTTTGAATTCCCAAAAAGGTTCTGATCTCTGAGCAAAGTGCATTTGCTTCGTTTTCAAGCCCCTTTTTCTTTTCAACATAAATGCGATAAACCATTATTTAGCCTCCGTTGCTTTGAGCGCTTTTTGTCCAATGTCACTTCTGTAAAAAGCGTTATCAAATTTTATCTTTTTAACTTTAGCGTAAGCGCCCTCTATTGCTTTCTCAAGAGTATTGTTAACGTCGGTTACTCCAAGAACTCTGCCGCCTGCGCTCAAAAGCTTTCCATCTGCTTTTTTTGCTCCTGCAACGTAAACGGTATCATTTATTTCCTCGGGAATTACGATCTCAAATCCGTTTTCGTATTTTTCGGGATATCCTTTTGAAGCCATAATTACACAGCAAGCATTCTTATCAGCGAATTTTACGTCGCAATTTTCAAGAGTTTGATTAGTAACGCTTTTCATTATCTCAAAAAGATCGCTTTCCAAAAGCGGCAATACTACCTGTGTTTCGGGATCTCCGAAGCGACAGTTGTATTCAATAACCTTAGGACCGTTGGGAGTGAGCATAAGGCCGAAGTAAAGACATCCTTTAAATTCTCTGCCCTCTGCGTTCATAGCGTTTACAGTAGGCAGAAAAATCGTCTTCATACACTCATCCGCTATATCATTTGTGTAATAGGGATTTGGAGCTACTGTACCCATTCCGCCTGTGTTAAGACCTTTATCAAAATCAAGCGCACGCTTATGGTCCATAGATGATACCATAGGCTTTACGCATTTTCCGTCCGTAAATGCAAGAACCGATACCTCGGGGCCTGTTAAAAATTCTTCAATAACGATATTGTTTCCGCTGTCTCCGAATTTTTTGTCCCCCATTATAGATCTGACTGCATCATAAGCTTCTTCTCTTGTCATTGCAATAACAACGCCCTTACCGAGAGCCAAGCCGTCAGCCTTTATAACTGTGGGGATAGGTGCAGTCTTTAAGTACTCAAGAGCCACCTCGGCGCTATTGAACACCTCATATTCAGCGGTAGGAATACCGTATTTTTTCATAAGGTTTTTGGAAAACACCTTGCTTCCTTCAATTATAGCCGCTTTTTTATTAGGACCAAAGCAAGGAACGCCTATCTCCTCAAGCGCATCTACACAACCGAGCACCAAGGGATCGTCGGGTGCTACAACTGCGTAGTCTATCTTATTTTCCTTTGCAAAATTCACTATACCGTTAATATCCTTAGCACCGATGCTTACGCATTTTGCATCAGCCTCTATGCCTCCGTTTCCGGGGAGTGCGTAAAGCTCGGTTATGTTTTTATTTTCTTTAATCTTTTTTATTATGGCGTGCTCTCTGCCGCCTCCGCCTACAACTAATACCTTCATGTTCACCTCGTATTAATGGTGGAAGAGACGCATTTTTGTAAATGCCATTACTATTCCGTATTTGTCGCAGCATTCGATAACGAGATCGTCTCTTATAGATCCGCCCGGCTCTGCTATATAGGATACTCCGCTCTTTCTTGCTCTTTCGATGTTATCGCTGAACGGGAAGAATGCGTCCGAGCCTACGCTAACGCCTGTGATCGTATCAAGGTATGCTCTTGCTTCCTCTGCTGTCAAGGGCTCAGGTTGCTTTGTGAAATATTTCTGCCATACGCCGTCAGCACAAACATCTTCTTCATTCTTATTTATATAACCATCGATTACATTATCTCTGTCGGGTCTTGATATAGTTGGCAAGAAAGGAAGGTTCAAAACCTTTTCATGCTGTCTCAAATGCCATGTATCAGCCTTTGTTCCTGCAAGACGTGTGCAGTGAATTCTTGATTGCTGTCCTGCGCCTACGCCGATTGCCTGTCCGTTATATGCATAGCATACGGAGTTTGACTGTGTATATTTGAGTGTGATAAGAGAAATTATAAGGTCTGTAACTGCGCTTTCGGGAAGGTCTTTATTCTTAGTTACGATATCGGAAAGCAATTCCTTATTGATCTTGAAATTATTTCTGCCCTGTTCAAAGGTGATACCGTAAACCTGTTTCTTCTCGATAGGATCGGGTGTGAAATCGGGATCGATCTTTACAATGTTATATGTACCCTTTCTCTTTGTTTTGAGTATTTCAAGAGCTTCATCTGTATATCCGGGAGCAATAACTCCGTCGGAGATTTCTCTCTTTATAAGTAATGCCGTTGTAACATCGCAAACATCGGAAAGTGCGATCCAGTCGCCAAACGAGCTCATTCTGTCAGTTCCTCTTGCTCTTGCATATGCACACGCGAGAGGTGAATCGTCAAGTCCCTCGATATCATCAACAAAGCAAGCCTTTTTAAGCTTTTCGGGAAGCTTTATACCAACTGCCGCTGATGTGGGGCTAACGTGCTTAAAGGATGTTGCGCAAGGCATTCCAGTTGCTTCTTTAAGCTCTTTTACAAGCTGCCATGAGTTAAATGCATCGAGGAAGTTTATATATCCGGGTCTTCCACAAAGGATCTCAATAGGAAGCTCAGAACCGTTCTCCATATAAATCTTAGAAGGCTTTTGATTAGGGTTACAACCGTATTTAAGTTCAAATTCTTTCATTTCAACACCTCAAATATTTTTATTTACTATTCTTGTTTCAGCCTCTCCGCTTGCGATATCTATATATCTAACGAAAAGAGATACCTTATTATCTTCGTTAAGATTTGTCCAGATAAGGTCTGTAAGAGCATCGATATCCATATTGGGAAGCTCAAGTGTTTTAGGCTCGCCTTCAAAGGAAGGAAGCGGATTTCCGTCTCCGTTATACGTGTGAATAAATTTGGCTTTTCCTGCTATGGGATTTGAATATGCGTATGTAAATCTTTCGCAAGAGCTGTCATCGCCCTCTGCGCTCTTAAGAATTGACATAGCGTAGTTCATGTCTCCGTTCTCGCGGTGAATTATACCTGAAATTCTGGGAGTGAAGTTGGGCTTATCGTCCTCGAATTCTCTTGTTCTGAGCGCTTGCTCGAATGTCATCTGCTTATCCATAAGCTCGTAGATAGTATCGGTCTGATCGCCGTTTGTAACGATAGTCTTATTACCGAGAACTCTTACGGGATAGTAAATGATAAGATGAGGATCTACCATTTTGGATTCATCAAATGCTTTTGTACGCATATCGTTGCCTTCGGGAACGAACACTCTGTTACGGCTGTTTACGCTTCTGCCCATTATGAAATAAGCTGCAACCGCTTTTTTTCCGTCGGCGCTCTTTCCGATCATAATGCCTCTTCCGTGATAAGCCAAGGAATTGAGCTCATTTGCAATTGTTGATACCTTCATTTTCATTCTCCTTTAATGTATACTTTATTATTTTCTACAATGATTTTGCCCTCGCAAAAGAGCTTCACTGCTTGGGGAAGTATCTTCCACTCTGCCTCCTCCATAATACGCCTTTGAAGCGTTTCGGGAGTGTCGTCCTGCTTTACCTCTACCGCTTTTTGAAGAACTATTGGACCTGCATCACATTCAGGCGTTACTATATGCACCGTAGCTCCTGAAAGCTTGACTCCTTTTTCAAGAGCCGCCTCGTGAACATGAAGTCCGTAAAATCCTTTTCCGCAGAATGAGGGAATAAGTGCAGGATGAACATTCAATATTCTGTTCGGAAATCTATTATATACCTGCTCATCTATGATCGTAAGGAAGCCTGCAAGCACAACAAGATCTATATTTTCATTCTCCATCGTATCGGCAAGTGCCTTTGAATAATCGGCAATACTGTCATATTCCTTGCGAGGAAGAACTATTGATTTTATAGAATTGTTTTTTGCACGCTCAAGAGCATAAACATCGGGCTTTGAGGAAATTACCAAGGATATTTTTCCGTTGCCAAGCTCTCCTCTTTTTTCAGCATCTATAAGAGCCTGTAAATTCGTACCTCCACCCGACACGAGCACTGCTATTTTAGCGTTTAGCATAATACTACTCCGTCTTCGGATTTTACGATCTCTCCTATTACGTAAGCATCCTCACCATTTGCTTTGAGGATTTCGATAGCCTTATCAGCATCCTCTTTAGCAACAACAACGCTCATACCAACGCCCATATTATATGTATTGAACATATCTCTTTCGGGAATATTTCCTGTCTTTGCAATAAGATCGAATATAGGAAGGACACGTACGTTTTTCTTTTCGATCTTCGCGCCGAGTCCTTTCGGAATGCTTCTTGGAATATTTTCATAGAAGCCGCCGCCTGTAATGTGCGATACGCCCTTTACCTTAACCTGTTCAAAGAGTGCGAGCATAGGCTTTACGTATATCTTTGTAGGTGTAAGAAGTGTTTCGCCAAGGCTCTTTCCGCCAAGTGCTTCGATAGGAGTTTTGATATCCGCGTTTTCGATATCAAAAACCTTACGAACGAGTGAAAATCCGTTTGAGTGTACTCCGCTTGAGGGAAGTGCGATTACAATATCGCCCTCTTTCATAGTAGAATTATCAAGAACCTTCGATTTATCAACTATACCAACGCAAAATCCTGCAAGATCATATTCGTCTATCGGATAAAAGCCCGGCATTTCTGCGGTTTCTCCGCCGATAAGTGCTGCTCCTGACTGTACACAGCCTTCCGCAACACCCTTTACGATATCTGCGATCTTTTCGGGAACATTTTTGCCGCACGCAATATAATCAAGGAAGAACAGCGGCTTTGCGCCTGCGCAAATGATATCGTTTGCGCACATAGCAACGCAATCGATACCGACCGTATCGTGCTTGTCCATTAAAAATGCCATTTTAAGCTTTGTACCAACTCCGTCTGTTCCGCTTACCAATACAGGATTTGTCATGCCAGTAAGATCAAGCTCGAAAAGTCCGCCAAAGCCTCCTATTTCGGAATCAGCGCCTTTGATAATCGTTTTGGCGATATGTGCCTTCATAAGCTCTACCGCTTTATATCCCGCGGTAATATCAACGCCCGCTGCTGCGTAGCTTTCGGATTTTGAATTTTTCACTTTAACTATCTCCCTTTTATTTATTTTCAGAAATTTTATAATCAAATTTGTTTGTTATAAGCTCAGGAATATCGGTTGGATATTTTCCGTCAAAGCAAGCTGTACAATAGCCCTTGCATTTTCCGCCCTCTCCAAGCTTTGTAACGTCTTCAATAGGCAAATAGCCCAAAGAATCTACATCAAAGATTTTTTTCATTTCTTCAATAGTGTGGTTACAAGCTATAAGAGCTTCCTTTGATTCGATATCTGTACCGTAATAGCACGGGTTGAGATAAGCAGGTGCGGATGAACGGAGATGAACCTCCTTAGCTCCCGCATTTCTTAAAAGCTTTACAATTCTTGCACACGTTGTTCCGCGGACTATTGAGTCATCGACAAGCACTACTCTCTTGCCCTTAACCGTATTGATTACGGGATTGAGCTTTATTCTGACCTTGTCCTCTCTAACGTTTTGTCCCGGAGCAATAAATGTTCTGCCTATGTATTTATTTTTAATAAGTCCTATTCCGTACGGAATTCCGGATTCTTCGGCATATCCAAGTGCCGCTTCAAGTCCGGAATCGGGAACTCCAACTACAACGTCTGCTTCAACAGGATGAGCCTTCGCAAGATATGCGCCGGCACGCTTTCTTGCCATTTGAACGGCACAATCGCTAATTATCGAATCGGGGCGGGCGGTATATATGTATTCGAACACACACAACGCTTCCGGCTTTTTATTACAATGGTCCTTTATTGACTTTATTCCGTCCTTTGAAAATACCAATATTTCACCGGGATCGATATCGCGAACAAATGTAGCTCCAACAGAATCAAGTGCACAGCTCTCGCTTGCTATTACATATTCTCCGTTTTCACGCTTACCGTAGCAAATCGGATGCAAACCGTATTCATCTCTTGCTACGACAATCTTTTGAGGAGACATAATAACGAATGTATATCCGCCCTCAAGCTTGTCCATAGCTCTGTTAACAGCCTCCTCTATCGATGAAGCGGTTAAACGCTCTTTAGTAATTATACACGAAATTATTTCGGCATCACTGTTTGTGTGAAATATAAGTCCCTGAAGCTCAAGCTCTCTTCTGAGCGCGGCGGCATTTACAAGTCTTCCGTTAGTTGCAATAGCCATTCTGCCCTTAACGTGATTTACAACAATAGGCTCGGCGTTTACGCGTTCTTTCGTTTTAAGAGTTCCGTAGCGCACATGACCCAAAGCCATATTTCCTTCGCCAAGCTTTTGAAGCTTTTCCGATGTAAAAACATCGTTTACCAAGCCCGAATCCTTATGAGTACGGAAAACACCGTCATCATTAACCACTATTCCGGCGCTTTCCTGTCCTCTGTGTTGCAAGGAATAAAGTCCGTAATATACACTTGACACAACATTGGTTCTTTCTTTTCCGATTATTGCAAAAATTCCCATATGATCATTCTCCTATCAAAGGTGCACAGTTTCTCATTTTTCAATCAGAGAATATGCATCAAAATTATACATTGTATTTAGCTTCTATTTCCTTGTTTTTAGCAAGTACCTTTTGCTTTCCCGCTTCTCTTGCCTCAAGAAGCTTTTCATAAAGCTCTTTATCTTCAAGCGCAAGAATTTGAATAGCAAGAATTGCGGCGTTAGCAGCTCCGTCTATTGCAACTGTAGCAACAGGAATACCCGAGGGCATTTGAACAGTGGCCAGAAGCGCATCCATTCCGCCTGTATTTTTACATGATATCGGAATACCGATGACAGGAAGAACCGTATTAGCTGCAACAGCTCCCGCCAAATGAGCTGCCATGCCTGCTGCGGCAATAATAACTCCAAAGCCGTTTGCTTTAGCGTTCTTTACGTAATCAGATGTTTCCTTAGGCGTTCTGTGCGCAGAATACACATGAACCTCAAACGGTACTCCGTATTCTTTAAGTACGTTTATGCCCTTTTCCACTATAGGCAAATCACTGTCGCTGCCCATGATGATAGCTACTTTTTTCATTTTTCAATTCTCCTTATCATTATAAATAAAAATTTTCACTAAAAAAATAAATGGACAGAACTACCCTACTGCGGTAGAACTGCCCAGACGGTCGACATCGAAGGAAATTTGCTCCCTTGCGGTGTTCCCGCCATCCGTCAGTTGCAAAAACCTTTACCGATATCAATTTTAACATAATAATATATTATTTGTCAATAGAATATCTTTATTTTAATTTAAAAATATTGTCGCTTTTTAGGGTTATTTTTCGTCATTTTATACAAATTATAAGAGCCAAGTAACTTAACTGTTTACCGATGTAGCGTTTATATAATCGTCATAAAGGCGATCTTGCAAATACGAAAGCAGCTTAGGATTTTTCTCACCGACCTTTTTTCCGTCTATGCTTTCAACTCCCCTGGCAATTTTGCTTGAGCTCGTTATTATTATCTCATCCGCCGAAAAAAGCTCTGTAAGACCGTATCTTCGTTCCTCCACATCAATTCCGGCTTTTTTAGCCTCATCAATAAGATGAGCTCTTGCAACTCCCGGAAGAATATAGCAGTCTGCCGGGGCCGTTATCAATTTATCGTCTTTTATGATCGAAACATTACAGTGAGAGCCTTCGGTTACGAAATCGTTTCTGTAAAATATCGTCTCGTCACATCCCAATTCCTTAGCGTACTGAGCCGCCAAAACGCTTGGCAACAGGTTTAAGGTCTTTATATTGCAAAGCTTATAGCGTATATCCTTCATAAGAGCCGTTTTCATTTTCACACTTATATCTCCGATAGTCTGCGGAATAACGGTTATACATAAATTTCCCTTTTCGCCATCAAAGGTATGAGAGCGTATTCCGCTTCCGCGAGAAACATGAAAATAAACGAATTTTTCTTCAGCATCTACTTCCTTAACAAGCGAGTATATAAGCTCGTAAAGCTCGTTTTTTGGCATTGGAATATGTATCGATAAGGTCTTGCAGTTTTTATAAAATCTGTCTATATGCTCATTCAAAAGATATGGGATATTATTACGGCACATGACGGCATCATAGACTCCGTCACCGAAGTAAAAAGCCCTATCCGTCATAGGAATACAGATCTGCTCTATAAGTCCTGTTTTTCCGTTATAATATCCCAAATTTTTCATATATACCTCCGAATCAAACAACCACAAATTTCTTATTGGGTGTAAGATGAATCTCTCTATCCGCACCCTCTACGGTTATTATAGCGGTTTGTTCGTGAGGTGTTACAAGTTCAAGTGAAGAAAGTTTCGAGTTTTTCCACTCAATATCGACTTTTATGCCGCCTTTCGCCAAAAGTCCCTTTATTTTTCCGTTTTTCATCTCATCCGGAAGCGCGGGCAATATCTTTATTTTACCGTCCTCGCACTGTAAAAACATTTGTGTTATTCCCGCAGTTACACCGAAGTTGCCGTCTATCTGGAACGGTGGATGCGCGTCGAACATATTTGCGTATGTTCCGCCGCCCTCGCTGTAATTTATATCGCCTTGCGGATGTACAAATGTAAGCTGTGTTTTAACGAGCTTCAAAGCGCGGTTTCCGTCCTTGAGCTTAGCCCACAGATTTACCTTCCAGCCCATGCTCCAGCCCGTGCTTTCGTCACCTCTTATTTCAAGAGTTTGACGGCAAGCCTCTGCCAAGGCAGGTGTTTTTTCTGTAGATATAAGGTTTGCGGGATAAAGACCGTACAAATGAGAAACGTGTCTGTGGTGGATATCCTCTTCCTGATACTCCTTATCGTATTCAAGAAGCTGACCATAAGATCCGATCTCGTAAACATTTAGGCAAGGAAGCTTTTCCTTTACTTCCTTTACAAAATCGTCATTTATTCCGAGAATATCTGCGCTCTTTACGATATTTGTGAAAAGATCCTCTACAATTCCCTGAGTCATTGCCGTATACGGATATACGGTTACTGCCTTTCCGTCGATAATACAAGCATTTTCAGGAGAGGTTGAAGGAGTCACGAGCCATTTTCCGTCATGATATTCCATTATCGAAAGATAGAACTCTGCCGCCTTCTTCATTATCGGATATGCTGTATTTGCAAGGAATTCCTTATCGAGTGTATATTCATAATGCTCAAAGAGATGTCTTGAAAGCCAGCCCGACGACATATTCCAATATGCATATCTTGCAGAGCCTTCTCTCTTACTTCCCACAGGGGTAGTATTTGCCCAAAGATCCATATTATGATGAGACACAAAGCCTTTTGCCTTATAGAATTTTTGAGCTGTTTCTTCTCCGTTTTTGCTTGCATTTTCAATAAGCTCCAAAAGCGGATAGTGGCACTTTTCAAGATCGCACATAAGAACAGGCCAATAATTCATTTCCGTATTGATATTCACAGTATAGTTTGACGACCAAGGAGCATAAAACTTATCGTTCCAAATTCCTTGGAGATTTGTTGCACGCGAGCCTTCACGCGATGATGCGATAATAAGATATCTTCCAAAATTATACAAAAGCTCACAGAGTCCGAGATCTTTATTCTCGCTTTTCAATCTTTGATCGGTAGGAAGCGCGCTTATCTCTCCGCCGAAATCGGTCTCGACCTTATTAAAGAGAGGCTTTACATCGTTTATATGAGCTTCCTTGAGCACGTTATAGTCTTTTTTGCAGATTGCTTCAAGCTTTTCAAGACAGGGATAGAAGGTTGGCTTATTCGGAAGCTTATCAAATGCGACAAAGCTGGTCTCGGCGCAGAAGCGAAGCGTAACATCCTTTGCATTTAAAATTCTTATGCCCTCAGAGCAATATTCGGTCTTACCGTCACAAATAACGCGAGCCATAGCACTCACCTTTACTCCGTCGCCGTCATACAAAATCGGTGACTCATGGCGAGCATATTCGGGAGTTATATGCGAGGGGCATTCGCCCGAAAGATAGAGAGTATCTTTTCCGGAGGTAACGGAGCTTTTTCCGACGCAATCGGCAGAGAGCTTATACGATGCCGGCTTACTTGATCTTATCTTCAAAACAAAGCAATCATCGGGCTTTGAAACGAAATACTCTCTTTCGAAATCAATTCCGCCCTGACTGTATTTTACGGTAACAATGGAATTTTCCATATCCAAAACGCGGGAGTATTCGGAGACAGGATCGCTTGCATCTTCTCTTTCAAGATATAAGTTTCCAAGATAGATATAGGAATTCAGCCAGCGTCCCGTAAAATTGTTTTCAATTTCACGCTGTGCTTCATAAAACTTACCTTGTGAAACGAGCTCTTTGGCTTTTTCGTTAGCTTCATATGCGGTATCAACTATTTTTTGACCCGGTTTTCCCGACCAAAGAGTATCGTGGTTTAAAGATATTCTTTCTTTTTCAATCTTTCCGTATACCATAGCACCGAGCGAGCCGTTACCAAGCGGTAAGGCTTCCTCAAACACTCTGGCTTCATCCTTATAATAAAGTATTTTCTCCATACTGTTCTCCCAAGATTATTTTCAATTATTTTTTATCAAGAATTATTTTTCATTAAGATAATTTTTTGATCTTTCCGAGGCAATCCTCGCAAATCATTTTTCCATCTATAGCCAATGCGTTTTTAGAGCTTCCGCAGATGACGCATGATATCTGTGCTTTTTTTAGAATGATCTTGTCGCCCTCAACATATATTTCAATGAGGTCCTTAGGCTCAATCCCGAGTGAATTACGAAGCTCGATCGGTAATACAATTCTTCCGAGTGAGTCTACCATTCTTCTTATTCCTGTTGTCTTCATAAAATACCTCCTCGACCTTTTCGGTCAGAATTTTTTAATTTACGACATTATTTTATCATGTTTTTGGTAAGATGTCAATTGATATTCAGGATAAATCAATAATTTTGAGGTGAAAAAATGCTTGGAAAATGCTTTGGTGTAATTTCTTGTATATCCATACTTTATTCGTTTTTTGTCGGCACTGCGTCAAATATATCCGAGGCAATAATTTCGAGTGCCTCAAAAAGCGTTTCTTTGGTGATCTCTCTTATGGGATCTATGGCTCTTTGGAACGGGATCTTAAATGTACTCAAGGATTGCGGAGTGATAAAAAAATTATCAAATCTGTTAAAGCCGATATTAAAGCTCGTATTTCCAAGCTCTTTTAAAAACGATATAGCCACGGAGGAGATAACAGCCTGCATAAGTGCAAACCTTCTCGGAATATCAAATGCAGCCACTCCCCTCGCTCTTTCGGCTATAAAAAAGATGAATGAGCGCAACCCGGATAAAAGCTCTGCCACTGCCGATATGATAATGCTTGCGGTGCTTGGCTGCTCTTGCTTCAATTTTCTTCCGACTACGATATTGGCGATAAGAAATGCTTTTTCTGCCGAAATCACCTATCAGCTTATCGTTCCTATATGGATATGCTCGGGAATGTGTATGATTTTAGGGATTTTACTTTGCAGAATATTAGGAAAATTATATGGAAAAAATTAAAGTTTTTTCTTCTTTCGTCCTACCCTGTATCATTTTTTTGATAGGTGTCATATTTCTATTTGGGAAAAAGGATTATTTTTCTTCGTTTATAAAGGGTGCAAGGGACGGCATCAGCAGTTCTCTCTCTTTATTGCCTACCATGTGTGCTTTAACAGTATCGATAAGTATTTTTTCAGCATCGGGAATTTCTGATTTTTTGGTAAAAATACTCGACCCTGTGTGCGATTTTTTAAAAATACCCGCCGCTATATTTCCTTTTGTTCTGACAAAGCCACTTTCCGGGGGAGCTTCCATGGCAACATACGAAAATCTTCTTGAAAATTACGGTGCTGACTCTTTTATTGCTCTTTGCGCATCGGTAATCATGGCATCGTCCGACACTGTATTTTATGTTCTTAGCGTATATTTTTCGGAGAGCAAGATAAAGAAAACCCGTTACGCTCTTCCTTGCGCGCTTTTTGTATTTCTTTTTTGCGTAATTTTATCCTCTATTCTATGTAATCTCTTCTTTTGAATATTTTTTCATTCTTGCGGCTATAATCATAAAAAGATTTTTTAGGAGTTATTATGATAAAAGGCTGTAAAAAGAAAATGATCTTTATAAAGGATACCAAAAGCGATTTTTTTGACGAAGCTTATTTCGTTCTTAAGGGCGATATTGATTATTCTTACACAAGCGAGAGCGACATTGTAAAGGCTGCCGCTATGATAATTAATGAATTTGATGAAAACAAACAGAAAGGAGCTCGAAAAAAAAGAAAAGCTCCGAGATTTCTTCTCGGATTTTTTCTTGGCTTGCTTATTTCAAGTGCTATTTTAGGGTTGTTTCTTATTTTTTATTGACGAAACGCTCTTTCTGTGGTAAAATAGACATAATAAATTTTCGTTTTACTTTTTGAACGCTATTTGTGTGGGGCCGTTTATACACACATTTTGACCGTTCAAATCAAATGATGCGTACCTGATATCAGGTGCTTCTTTACTTATGGAAAGGAATATTATGTCTAAAACAGCACAGGAAACAAAAAAGCAAGGCACTAAAAAATGGCGCAAGCCTGCCTCAAAGAAAAAGAATTCTATGGATAATAATACTATTACGGAGAACTCAAAATCAAAAAAGGCGGTAAAGCCTGCCGCAAAATCAGCTTCGAAAAAAGCTACTACACCGACTAAGGCTTCGAAAAGAGTATCCGGCAGAGCTATAAAAAGGAGTACAAAAAAAGCTCCCGCCAAAAAAGCCGCTCCAAAGCTTAAGATATTCTCCTTGGGAGGTCTTAACGAGATAGGAAAAAACATAACCGTTTTCGAGTGTGAAAACGATATCATAATCGTTGACTGCGGAATTGGATTTCCCGATGACGATATGCTCGGCGTTGATCTTGTTATTCCCGACTTTTCTTATCT
This sequence comes from Clostridia bacterium, assembly GCA_017461765.1. Taxonomy (GTDB): domain Bacteria; phylum Bacillota; class Clostridia; order Oscillospirales; family CAG-272; genus RGIG2000. Next base: position 60,787 of record JAFTXO010000014.1, read on the forward strand.
TGAAAGCAACGTTGAAAAGATCCGCGGTGTATTTATAACTCACGGACACGAGGATCATATCGGTTCTCTTCCCTATTTATTAAGAACCATGAATGTTCCTATTTTCGGCACTAAGCTTACTTTGGGAATTTTGGAAAACAAGCTTATCGAGCACAAGCTTTTACAAACTGCAAAGCTTCACACGGTAAATGCCAAGGATGTTATCACCGTTGGCTGCTTCAAGGTTGAATTTATAAGAGTAAATCATTCGATTGCCGATGCATGCGCTCTTGCAATTACCACTCCGCAGGGAGTTATCGTTCACACGGGAGATTTTAAGCTCGATCTTACTCCTATTGAAAGCGAGCCTATGGATATTGCCAGATTAGGCCAGCTAGGAAATGATGGCGTTACTATGCTTCTTTGTGAATCTACAAATGTTGAGCGCTCGGGTTACACTCCTTCAGAAAGCAAGGTTGGTATTTCTCTTGAAAAGATATTCTCCTCTGCAAAGGACAAACGAATAATAATTGCTACATTTGCTTCAAACGTTCACAGAGTTCAGCAGATAATAAACACCAGCATTCGCCACAACAGGAAGGTGGCTGTTACGGGACGCAGTATGGAAAATGTCGTAAATGCGGCTGTTCGTCTCGGTTACATGAATGTTCCCGATGATGTTCTGATAGATATCGATTCAATTAAAAAGTATCCGCCCGAAAAGCTCACCATCGTAACCACGGGAAGTCAGGGCGAGCCTATGAGTGCGTTATACAGAATGGCATTTTCAGATCATAACAAGGTGGTGCTTACGGATAAGGATCTTGTTGTTCTTTCATCAAGTGCTATTCCCGGTAATGAGCCTCTTGTCGGAAAAATCGTCAACGAGATGTACCGTCGCGGTGTGAATGTTTATCATGATTCGAGCGTTGAGGTCCACGTTTCGGGGCACGCGTGTCAAGAGGAGCTTAAGCTTATGCATTCTCTTGTAAAGCCTAAATATTTCATGCCTATTCACGGTGAATACAGACATTTAATCCAGCATAAAGAGCTTGCGGAAAGCATGGGAATGTCAAGCGAAAATATTTTTGTTTCGGATATCGGCAAGGTAATCGAAATCGACGAAAACGGTGCGAGATTTTCAGGAACTGTGCCTTCGGGAAAAATTCTTATTGACGGAAGCGGCGTTGGTGACGTTGGTAATATTGTTTTAAGAGATCGTAAAAACCTTGCGGAAAACGGTCTCATAATTGCAGTTGCTACGATAAGCATGGATGCAAGAATGCTTATGTCCGGCCCTGAAATAATTTCAAGAGGATTTGTTTATGTTCGCGAAAACGAGGAGCTTATGAATGAAGCGCGTGATGTTGCGACAAAGTGTATTATAAATGCTCTTGAAAAGGATGTTCACGATTGGAACGAGCTTAAGACTGCTATTAAAAATTCAATTTCCAAATTTATTTTCAACAAAACCAAGCGCAAGCCTCTTATCCTGCCTATACTTATGAATATTTAAAAATCAACAAGAGAATTTTGCAAAAACCGCAAAATTCTCTTGTTTTTTCGACAATATATGATCATATGTAAATTTGATAATATATTCAATATTTATTTCAAGTCTCCAAAAGTCCTTAAAATCCAATATAATTTACCATTTTTACAAAAATCAGAATTTTTGTTTTTTTATAAAAAGCTTGAAATTTTATGATGCTCAGCTTTTGTCTTTTGTGTTAAGTCTTAGTAAAATTTAAACTAATTTCATTTTATATTATTGTAATATTAAATTTTATATGGTATACTGTATAATGAAATATTATGGGCGTGATCAGAGTTATATTCTCTATGCTCGTTTTAGCTTTATGAAGGGAGCGCAATATGAAAAAGCTTTTAGCCTATATGAAGGGCTATTATAAGGAATGTATCATAAGTCCGCTTTTTAAGATGCTCGAGGCGGTCTTTGAGCTTCTTGTTCCGCTTGTAATAGCGAACATTATAGATATAGGAATTGCAAACAAGGATAAGGGATACGTTATAAAAATGTGTCTTGTTTTGGTTGCTTTTGCAATCGTAGGTCTTTCGTGTACTCTTATCGCACAGTATTTTGCGGCAAAGGTGGCAGTAGGATTTTCCTGCAAGGTCAAGCATTCGCTGTTTTCGCATATTCAATCGCTTTCTTATTCCGAGATTGACGATCTTGGTACATCTACTATGATCACAAGAATGACGAGCGACATGAACCAAGTACAAACGGGTGTCAATTTGACACTAAGACTCTTTATGCGTTCTCCTGTTGTTGTTTTCGGTGCTATGATAATGGCATTTTACGTTGACAGGACAAGCGCATCGTTCTTTGATCGTCCTGCTACGACATTCGTTATTGCAATTCCGCTTCTTGCTATCATAGTATTCAGTATCATGTGTGCTTCGATACCGCTTTTCAAGAAGGTACAAATGAAGCTTGACAAGGTTCTTAACAGAACTCGAGAAAATTTAAGCGGTGTTCGTGTTATCCGTGCATTCGGCAAGGAAAATGATGAGATAGGAGAATTTAAAAAAGAAGCCTCTTCACTCTTTTCGGCACAGACATTCGTTGGCAAGATATCTGCTATTATGAATCCTGCGACCTTTGCCATTATAAATCTCGCTATCGTTATGCTTATCTGGAACGGAGCTATTCAAGTAAATTCGGGCTCTCTTTCTCAAGGACAGGTTATAGCTTTATATAACTATATGTCTCAGATTCTTGTTGAGCTTATAAAGCTTGCAAATCTTATAATCAATATAACAAAATCCGTAGCCTGCGGAAACAGAGTTCAAGCTGTTTTCGAGATATCTCCCTCAATAAAGGACGATGCATTGGATACTGCTCCTATGATTATGTCGGAAAATGCCGTTGATTTCAGAAATGTATCTATGACATATTTAAAGGCGAGTGAAAGCTCGCTTGACGATATTGATTTTTCCGTAAAACACGGTGAAACTGTCGGAATAGTTGGCGCTACGGGAAGCGGAAAAACAACGCTTATAAACTTAATATCAAGATTTTACGATGTATCGAGCGGTGAGGTCTTAGTTGACGGAATAAACGTAAAAAGCTACAGATCCGAGGAGCTTTTAAGTAAGATCGGTATCGTTCCGCAAAAGGCGGTACTGTTCCGCGGCTCGCTGCGCGACAATATGAAATGGGGCAACGAAAACGCAAGTGATGATGAGATCATCGAGGCTATAAAAAGCGCTCAAGGCGCTGATATTCTTCTATCTAAAAAGGAGGGGCTTGATTTCTTCATTGAGCAAGGCGGAAAAAATCTTTCGGGCGGTCAAAAGCAACGTCTCACGATCGCTCGCGCTTTAGTGAAAAAGCCAAGCATTCTTATTCTTGACGATTCCTCGTCTGCTCTTGATTTTGCAACAGACGCATCACTTCGAAAATCCATATCGGAGCTTGATTTCAAGCCGACTGTATTTATCGTTTCACAAAGGGCTTCTTCCGTTATGCACGCGGACAAAATAATCGTTCTTGATGACGGAAAATGCGTCGGAATTGCAACTCACAGTGAGCTTTTGAAGCAATGCTCGGTATATGCTGAGATCTATGCTTCTCAGTTCGGAAAGGAGAGTATTGCATGAAAAGATCAAGTACTTTAAAGCAAGTTTTTCATTATTTAAAAAAATACAAGCTATATATGCTCCTTTCTATTTTATTTGCCGCTGTTACAGTTATTTTCTCGCTTTATATTCCTATCGTTATCGGTGACACAATAGATCTCATTATTGGAAAGGATAGCGTTGATTTTAAAAGTATCGGAAGGCTGCTTACAACTGTCGCTATAATTGCTGTCGGAGTTGCCGTCTTCCAATGGATAATGAACAACATCAACAACAAAATAGTTTACAACATTACTAAGGATGTAAGAAACGAGGCCTTCGAAAAAATTCATTCCTTGCCGTTAAAATATATAGATTCTCATTCCTACGGCGAGGTTGTAAGTAAGGTCATAACAGATGTCGATCAGTTTGCTGACGGACTTTTGATGGGCTTTACTCAGCTCTTTACCGGCATTGTTACGATAATAGCAACATTGGTATTTATGCTCACGATAAGCTGGCAGATAACGATTGTTGTAGTCGTATTGACTCCGCTTTCGCTCTTTGTTGCGAATTTTATCGCAAAAAGGACATATTCAATGTTCAGCGCGCAATCAAAAACGAGAGCCGATCAAACTGCGATAGTTGAGGAGATGATCGGAAATCAAAAAACGGTAAAAGCCTTCTCGCACGAGGATGAAGCTATCGAAAAATTCGATATTGTAAACGACAAGCTTGAAAAATGCTCTATTAAAGCCATATTTTTCTCGTCACTTGTTAACCCATGTACCCGTTTCATAAACTCTCTTATTTATGCTTCTGTGGCACTCGTGGGCGCATTTATGGCTATGGGCAGCTTCGGCTCTGTGCTTACTATCGGAGCTTTATCATGCTTTTTAAGCTATGCAACTCAGTATGCCAAGCCCTTTAATGAAATATCCGGAGTTATAAGTGAGCTTCAAAACTCCTTTGCTTGCGCATCAAGGACATTTGAATTCATTAACGAAGACTCCGAGGTAGCTGATTCCTCTGCTAACGTTTTGGATAACGTGAACGGAAGGATCGATTTCGAAAACGTAAGCTTTTCATATAATGAGGATCAAAAGCTTATCGAGAATCTTTCATTCAGTGCTTCTCACGGTCAAAGGGTTGCTATCGTAGGTCCTACGGGCTGTGGAAAAACGACGCTTATAAATCTTATTATGAGATTTTATGATGTAAAAAGCGGTTCTATTTCCGTTGACGGAAGCAATATAAAAGAAATCACCCGTCATTCGCTGCGAAAAAGCTTTGGCATGGTGCTTCAGGATACTTGGGTAAGAAATGCCTCGATTTACGAAAACATCGCTATAGGAAAGCCAAATGCAACTTATGACGAAATAATAAACGCGGCTAAGCTTTCTCACGCTCACAGCTTTATAAAAAGGCTTCCCAACGGTTATGATACGGTTGTTTCGGAAAGCTCCTCTATCTTATCACAGGGACAAAAGCAGCTTTTGTGCATAGCGCGCGTTATGCTCGCCTTACCGCCTATGCTCATTCTTGACGAGGCGACATCGTCGATCGACACAAGAACGGAGCTTAAAATACAAGAAGCGTTTTCCTTACTTATGGAAAACAGAACATCATTTATCGTTGCTCACCGCCTTTCCACGATCAAAGAGGCTGATATTATACTCGTTATGAAAAACGGTAATATCGTGGAAAAGGGTAATCACGATGAGCTTATCAAAAAGCAAGGATTTTATTATAAATTATACAATTCTCAATTTGGAGTCATGGAGGAATCATTATGAGAAAAACAAAGATCGTATGTACTATCGGGCCTGCGTGTGAGGACGAAAAGGTTCTCACAGAGCTTTGTCTTGCGGGTATGAACGTTGCAAGACTTAACTTCTCTCACGGAACGCACGAGGAGCATCTTCAAAAAATAAACGCTATCAAAAATGTTCGTCAGAAGCTTGGAATGCCTATTGCGATAATGCTTGATACAAAAGGGCCTGAATACAGAATAAAAAAATTCAAGGACGGAAAAATATTTTTAAAGGACGGTGATATATTCACCTTCACCACAAACGATATTGACGGCGATCAAACCGCTGTCAGCGTTACATACAAGGGTATGATAAACGACCTTAATATAGGTGACAACATATCAGTAAACAACGGTCTTGTTCTTTTCGAGGTAATTGAGCTTACCGATACAGACGCTAAATGCAAGGTTATTGTGGGCGGCGAGATCTCCAATTCAAAGAGCATGAGCTTTCCTAACAAGGTATTAAATCAAGCTTATCTTTCGGAGCAGGATAAAAGTGATATCCTTTTCGGAATAGAAAACGACGTTGATTTCATTGCCTGCTCCTTCGTTTCAAGAAGACAGGATCTTAAGGATGTAAAAAAATTCATCAATGAAAACACAAAGTCTCACGATATTGATATTATTGCAAAGATCGAAAACCGTGCAGGTGTTGACAATATTGAGGATATTTGCATGGAGTGCGACGGTATTATGATCGGTCGCGGAGACCTCGGTGTTGAGATTCCGTTTGAAGAAGTTCCTTCTGTACAGAAATATCTTATAACCAAATGCAGAATGCTTGGAAAGCGCGTTATTACCGCTACTGAGATGCTTGAATCCATGATTCAAAATCCCCGTCCCACAAGAGCGGAGATATCTGACGTTGCAAACGCCGTATACGACGGTACAAGTGCTATCATGCTATCAGGTGAGACCGCTGTCGGAAAATATCCCGCACTCACCGTAAAAACCATGTCAAAGATTGCTGAAAAGGCTGAGAGCTGTATCGATTATGAAACTCTTTTCAGAAATTCGGGATTTATTATTACAAACCCTGTCGATGCGATATCTCATTCCTCTGCTTGCATGGCTATAGATATTCATGCTAAGGCTATCGTTGTTTGCTCGATATCGGGTATTACGGTTCGAATGGTTTCGCGTTTCCGCGCTCCTGTTGATATTCTCGGTATGACAACAAATGAAAAAACCTGGAGAAAGCTTGCTCTTTCATGGGGCGTTACTCCTATAATGAACGAAACTGTAAATTCTACCGATGTTCTGTTTTATATGGCTAAAAAGGCTGCTAAGCAGACCTTCAACCTGAAAAAAGGTGATGAGCTTGTCATAACGGGCGGCATGATAAACGGTGAAAGCGGAAATACAAATCTTATTAAGCTCGAATCCATTTAAGGAGATCTTATGGGAAAAATAACTTCTGCTATTAAAAATTTTCGTTGGGGCTATCTGTTTATTGCAGTCTTGCTTTGCACTCTTGGCATCTTATGCTTCGTATTTCAGGAAAAATTCCTTCAAACTATAGGATACATAGTTGGCGGCTCTGTCTTGCTTTTCGGTATTGTATTGGCTATTAAGATACTTGCGGAGCGCCAAAGAGGATTCAAGTTTGGAATTACGCTATTTTTATCTGTTTTAACTATAATTTGCGGTATCACCTCAATGATTCTGAATGATCAGGCGATAACCGTTTATCCTATGTTTATCGGTCTTTTTATCGTTATTGACGGCTCGTTCAAGCTTCAAACTGTTATAAACGCAAAGAGATACAAAATGAAGATGTGGTGGTTCTTGCTCATTTTCTCGTGTCTTACAATAGCTTCGGGATTTTTACTTATAAAGGATGAGGCTGATAATATTGTAAGATCGGTAATCGTAATGGGAGTTGCGCTTTGTCTTTCGGGACTTGGAAATCTGTTTTCTCTTTTCTATTTTGGAACTATAATGAAAAGAGCCGTTGCGCAATACAAGCAGCGTTACGAAAATCATAGCGAGGATGCTTTGGTTGCGGATACGTATGACAATGTTGCATCATCTGATAAGGAGCAACCCAAAGAAGCTCCGTTGGCTACCATCGAACGACTCACAGACGCTCAAAATAACGATGATGAGACAGCCGATGATAAAACAGAAAATATAAATAATAACAATGATCTTCCCGCGCTTTAAAAAAGAAGGGGCTGTTGAGTATTTTAACTCAACAGCTTTTTATTATTTCCATGAAAATGTGCTTGAAAGCACGGTTACATTATTTTTATCCACAGTTAAAATTCCGCCCTGTATTGTTCCTGTACGCTCCGTCGTGTTCTCAAGTTCAATGCGGACATCGCCTTCCTTTATAACGGTTATAAAAGGGGTATGACCTGCGAGGACTGCAAGCTGTCCCTCTGTACCGTCAACATAAAGTGCCACCACATTTCCTTGAAAATAGCTTCCGTCGGGAGTTGAGATCGTAAGCTTATATTCCTTCATTATCTTGCCTTCCTTGCCTTTTCGATAGCTTCATCAATAGTGCCTACGAATAAAAATGCAGACTCGGGAAGATCATCGTGCTTGCCCTCAATTATTTCCTTAAATCCTCTTATCGTTTCGGAAAGAGGAACGTATTTTCCTTCGAAGCCTGTGAATTTTTCAGAAACATCAAAGGGCTGTGAAAGGAAACGCTGGAGCTTTCTTGCTCTCTGAACGAGCAATTTATCATCATCTGAAAGCTCATCCATGCCCATTATAGCTATAATATCCATAAGCTCGGAATATCTTTGGAGAATTCTTTGAACCTCTTTGGCAACGAAATAATGCTCGCTACCCACTATCTCGGGAGCAAGTATTCTGCTTGTGGATTCCAGCGGATCAACTGCGGGATATATACCCTGTGATGCGATCGAACGCGACAAAACCGTAGTTGCATCAAGATGCGCAAATGTGGTTGCGGGTGCAGGATCTGTCAAGTCATCAGCAGGAACATAAACTGCCTGTATCGATGTTATCGAGCCCTTTTTGGTAGATGTTATTCTTTCCTGCAAAGCGCCCATTTCAGTTGCAAGAGTTGGCTGATATCCGACTGCAGACGGCATTCTTCCGAGTAGCGCGGAAACCTCAGAGCCTGCCTGAGTAAAGCGGAATATGTTATCTATAAACAAAAGAACATCCTGACCCTCGCTGTCACGGAAATATTCCGCCATTGTAAGACCTGAGAGCGCAACACGCATACGAGCTCCCGGCGGCTCGTTCATCTGACCATAAACAAGTGCGGTATTTGCGAGTACTCCCGATTGCTTCATCTCGTTATAAAGATCATTTCCCTCTCTTGTACGCTCACCGACTCCCGTAAAAACGGAAAGTCCGCCGTGCTGCTTTGCTATATTATTTATAAGCTCCATTATAAGAACTGTTTTTCCTACTCCTGCACCGCCAAACAAGCCTATTTTCCCGCCTTTTGAGTATGGGCATATAAGATCTATTACCTTGATACCTGTTTCAAGAATATCGGTCGATGTGGCAAGCTCGCTATATGCGGGAGCCGGACGGTGAATATTCCATCTTTCCTCAGTTTCGATCTTATCGCCGTTATCTACGGTGTCTCCCAAAACATTGAATATTCTTCCGAGTGTTTCACGGCCTACGGGAACGCTTATTGATCTTTGCGTGTCTGTAGCATCTGTACCTCTTTTGAGTCCGTCAGTTGAAGCCATAGAGATACAGCGAACCGTATTGTCTCCTATATGTTGTGCTACCTCCACTGTCAGGGTTCTTTCTCCTATCGGGATAGTAAGGGCGTTATTTATCGCAGGAAGTGAACGGTCTTCGAAACGCACATCAACAACAGGTCCTATGACCTGCAAGACCTTACCTATATTTTTATTTTCCAAAGCTTATTCCTCCTTTAGATTGCTAATTGCTATACGCCGCTTCCAGCAACGATCTCGGTAATCTCCTGAGTGATCGCGCCTTGACGCGCTCGGTTATAGGAAAGCTGCAATTCATTTATCATTTCGTTTGCGTTCTTTCCTGCGGAATCCATAGCGGCTCTTCTTGCATTCACCTCACAAGCAAAGCTTTCTCTGACAGATACGCTTATCATTCCCGCTACGTATTCGGGAACTACGGAGCTTAATACCGTCAGCTCATCGGGCTCGAATATCGTGCTCACAGATGTACGCTCATGGTATTTCAACGGCAACACCTCGGTATATGTTGGAGCTTGCGACATAGCGGAAATATATTCGGTAGACACAATTGCAAGAGTGTCGAATTTTCCGTCAAGATAATCCCTACACTGCTCTTTCGCTATTTCCATAGCCTCGGCTGACGTAAAATGCTCTGAGGATCTGTATTTACGATGATAACGGTCGCAGGCGCGTTTACCGATTGCGATTATCTCAGCGTTCGGGTAATCACGCATAAATCTGAAAATATTTGCGTTATAGCCGCCCGCCATACCTCGGTCTGCTGCAATAACTATTATTCTGAGTCTGCCTCCGTCTCTTTTTTGCATATACGGACTTTTTTTACATTCACTGGATGCGGCGAGTAACGATACTGTCTCCAAAAGCGCAGTCTTATACGCTCTTCCCTTTTGCATAGCATCATTCGCTTTTTTTATTTTCGACGATGCCACAAGTCCCATTGCTTTTGTAAGATGCAAGGTGGAATTAACGCTTTTTATTCTGTTACGTAATGCTTTTATATTTTGTGACATTCATCATACCTCTAATTCTTTAAGGGCGTTCTCCATCATTTCGATATCACAATCGTCATAGAAGCCATCCTCAAATCTTTTAAGAAGCGCTGAATATTTTCTGTGTAAAAGCTCGTAAAGGTCTTTTTCGTACTTATTTACATCCTTAACAGCCACATTATCAAGGTATCCGTGAGTTACTGCGTAAATTATAACTACCTGACAGCCCACGGGAACAGGTGAATTTCTATCCTGCTTTAGCACCTCAACTATTCTTTCACCAAGCGCAAGCCGTGCTTTCGTATCAGCATCAAGATCGCTTCCAAACTGTGCGAAGGCTTGAAGCTCACGGTATTGCGAATAAAGAAGCTTAAGCTCGCCTGATACCTTTTTCATTGCCTTGAGTTGTGCAGCACCACCTACACGGCTTACAGAAATGCCCGGATTTATAGCCGGCATTACGCCTGCGTGAAAAAGCTCTGTTTCAAGAAATATCTGTCCGTCTGTTATCGATATTACGTTTGTCGGGATATATGCCGAAACATCACCCGCTTGTGTTTCTATTATAGGAAGTGCGGTTATAGAGCCGCCTCCGTATTCGGGAGCTAAGCAAGCTGCTCTTTCAAGCAAACGCGAATGAAGATAGAATACGTCTCCCGGATATGCTTCACGTCCCGGCGGACGTCTTATAAGAAGCGAAAGCGCACGGTAAGCCACCGCGTGCTTTGAAAGGTCGTCGTATATTATAAGTACGTCCTTTCCTTGTTCGCAAAAGTATTCCGCCATGGCACATCCCGAATAAGGTGCTATATATTGCAGAGGTGCGCTCTCAGAAGCCGATGCTGATACTATTATCGTATTATTCATAGCATCATTCTCCGTAAGCTCGTTTGCGAGCTTTACAACAGTAGAATTTTTCTGTCCTATAGCGACGTATATGCAGATAACTCCCGTATTTTTTTGATTTATAATCGTATCTATAACGATCTCTGATTTTCCTGTTTGACGGTCACCTATTATAAGCTCACGCTGACCTCTGCCGATAGGTATCATACTGTCAATTGCCTTAATGCCCGTTTGAAGAGGAACTGAGATGCTTTGCCTTTCGATAATTCCGTGTGCCTCCGTCTCAGCGGGACGCGTTTCATTACAGTCGATTTGCCCTTTTCCGTCAATAGGCTCACCAACAGCATTTACCACTCTGCCGAGCATTGCCTCGCCTACGGGAACTGAAAATACCTTTCCTGTACGCTTGACCGCCGTTCCTTCCCTGATGTTATAATTGTTTGACAGTATGGCTACTGATACAGTATTTTCTTCAAGGTTCTGCGCAAGTCCGTAGCTTCCATCCTCAAACTGTAAAAGCTCGCTTGCCATACAGTCACGAAGTCCGTAAACACGCGCTATTCCGTCTCCTACAAGGACTACCGTACCGTTTTCAGCCATTTCTATTTTAGAGCGGTATTCCTTTATCTGTTCCTTTATTATATTGCTTATTTCCTCGGTTTTTGCGTTCATTCGTCAATCACCTTCTTTATTTCCCTTAATCGGCGTTTGAGGCTGCCGTCGTATACTTTTCCGCCTATTTCGACGGTAATTCCGCCTAAAAGGCTTTTATCTACCGAGCAATCAAGCATCACGCTTCCGCCTGTCTGAGCCTCTAATTTTGATCTTATTTTTTCTTTTTCCTCATCACTAAGCTCAAATGCACTTATTACACTTGCGCAAGAAAGCTTAATCTTTTGCGAATAAAGCTTTTCATATTCATCAACACATTCAAAAAAGCCTTGTATTTGATTGTTTTCGCATAAAAGAAGTACAACGGAGCTTGTATAATTCGAAAAATTGCTTCCGAGCATTTTAGTAAGGAGCTGTATTCTCTCCTTTTTTGATATAAGCGGTGATGATATGATTTGCGTATATTCTGAATTTTCCTCAAATATTTTTTTGAGCATCAAAAGCTCGTTATACGTTATTTCAGTACAATTTTCCTCATCGCATAAAGAAAACAATGCCATGGCATAACCCTTATTTATCTCTGCCATCATCTTCACCAACCTTGCTTAAAAAGTCGTCTATTAAGCTTTCATGATCAGTTCTTTTAACTTCTCTTTCAAGGAGCTTTTCAGCCAAAGCAGTTGAGACATTGGCAATTTCCTTTTTGATGCTTTTCTCTGCCTGTTTAAGCTCAAGCTCTGCTGTATTTTCGGCACGGCGGACAATTCCCTCCGCTTTTTTATTAGCCTCGGAAATAATCTTCTCTTCACGTATATGAGCAAGGTTTTCGGCTTTCTTAATTATATTATCAGCCTCGTTTTGCGCTTCATTCATTTTTATTTTCCAAGCTTCCTTATCCTTTTGGGCAAGCAGCTTGGCATTTTTGGCTTCGCTATAATCCGCAGCTATTGCTTCACGGCGCTCGCTCAAAACCTTTTTTACAGGCTTATAAAGAAATCTTTTCAAGATAAAAAACAGAATAAGCAGATTTGCAAGGGAGATCAGGATAGCCCATATATTAACAGATATTATATCAAGTGCTAAAGGCTCTGCTATCATCAGTTGTGTTTTCATTATTTTCCACCGATCATACGGCAAGTGCGCCAAGAAGAACATTTACAAGAAGGTTAGGTGCTACGAATATAAGCAATATTGCGATAACGAGAGCGTAAAGACCTGTCGTTTCCGCAATAGCACAACCCATTAGCATAGTAGAGGTTACAGCGCCTTTGCTTTCGGGCTGACGGCCTATTGCTTCACAAGCCTTCGCAACCGCATTACCCTCACCAATACCCGGGCCTATACCCGCAACCATTGCAATACCTGCACCGAGCGCGCAGCAACCAACAATAATACCTATAGCAAGTTCTAACATTTTTAATCCTCCGAATTTATATAATTATTTAATCTTTTTTGTTGTTTTTTTAATTTTCTTCTTTCAAATTCATCTATATTGAATGCTGACGATACGTACATCATAGTAAGCATTGCAAATATATACGCCTGCAAGCATCCGCTGAATACATCAAAATATATTGACAAAATAGCCGGAATACCTACTTGCAAGAACGGTATTTCTCCCAAAGCACCCGGCAACCAGCCAAGTACCGTTGAAGAAAGACCTTTAAGTCCTGCGCCCAAAAGCACTGAAATAACTACACCCGAAAGGATATTTCCGTAGTGACGGAATGCCATTGAAACGGGAGTTGCAACCTCGCTTATTACGTTAAGCGGAGCAAGAAACGCAACGGGCTCTGCAAAGCTTTTTACATAACCAAGAGGTCCGCATTTAAGCTTATAGTACGTTATAAGTATAAACACCATAAGCGCCCAGCCTGATGTAATATTGATATCCGATGTCGGCGGAAAAAGTCCGAGCAGTGAGAGCAAGCTTGAAAATGCGGAGAGTCCTATTATTGCGGCGATAAATGTCGCAAAGCCTGCAAATGCAGTACCCATATTTCCGTTTACAAGTCCTTCGGTTTTTTCTATTATCCATTCAAGTGCGATCTGTCTTTTCGTATTTGCCTTTTGCGAAAGACCGTGAGTAAAATACAAGCACAAAAAGAATATTGCCAATATTACCGCCCACGAATTTATCTGAGCCTCTGTAATATACATATCCTGAAGCGGCATTTTAACGGTGAAAAATATTCTTGCGCCCGTTAAGCTTATGCCCTCTGATGCAGGCTCTGTCAAGATCTTCAGCACCATTACTATAATTATTGGTAAAGCGGCAAGGCACAGGAGTAACATATCTATTACTTTAAAATTTCGCGATTTTTTCTTATCCATCATTTCCTCCTTTGAATTTAGGGCGGAAAAGCATTGCTATACGCGGAAAGAACAGCGGTATAATCACGGTCCATGTACTAAAGTACGGAAGCGCGACACCGATTACAACACCAACAAGCAAAATCAGAGTGCGCAAGGAGTGCGAGAGCTTCATAAAGCTTTTTGCTTCCTTTTCTTCCTTAATTACAGCCTTTTGAACGGTAATGCCCATAAGAAAAAAGTTAAGAACCGACACAAATACACTAAGTATATTGCCAAAGAGCACGGTCATATCCCATCCCTGTATTATCAAAAAAACCGCTTGCATAAGTGCGCTGAGTATCAGCGACCATATTGCTATATATCCCGTTTCCTTTAAAACAACGGTATCTATTTTTTTCAAGAGCGCAAGCCTCCTTTGTGTTTTTAAATTCAAGTATCTTAATCAAATTAATTATGTCTCAATTATAAAAATTCTATTTAACCAAAATATACAGTTATTGTTATTATTTATAATTTGAAGCATCTTATTTTGAAGACAAAAATAAAAAGCCTTCCGCTTTTGAAGTAAACGAAGTTCTCTTCATTTTGCGAAAGACTTTTTTATCTTATTCTGCTGAAATAATGTAATAATATACAGGTTGAGCGCCGTTATAAAGAGTTATCTCAACTCCCGTATCCTTGAGCTCATTTTCGAAGATTGAAAGTGCTTTGTTTGCATCATCCTCAGAAATATCCTGACCGTAATATATACTTACAAAGCTTTTATCAGTTTCCTTTATCTTTGCAGCCATTTGAACAAATATGCTTTCGATATCGGAATCGTTTGCAAGAAGCTTATCGTTATGAATACCGAGATAATCGCCCTCTGCAATATCCATTCCGTCGAAATTAGAGTTTCTTGCGGCGTATGTTATTTGCATAGTATCAACATTCTTTGCATTTTCACTCATGCTTTGGGTATTGGTTTCAACATCGGCACTTTCATCAAAGCCAAGCATAGCGCTAAAGCCTTGAGGTATGCTTCTTGTAGGTATAACGACTACCTTCTTGTCCGTAAGTTCGGAAATTTGGTTTGCGGTCATTATTATATTTTTATTATTGGGAAGTATAAATACCGTTTTGGCATCTACGCTTTGTACTGCCGCATAAAGATCGTCGGTTGAGGGATTCATTGTTTGTCCGCCGGAAACTATTCTATCAATTCCAAGCTCCTCAAACATAGAATTTATACCTTCACCGTTTGATACGCTGACAAAGCCGTATTCCTTAAGCTCTATCACCTCTTCGACGAGCTTATTGGTATGTTGAGTGCGCATATTTTCAACCTTAACGGTTTCATATACGCCGTATTTCAAAGCCTCTCCCAATACAGAGTGTGGCTCGTTTGTATGAACGTGCACCTTGATTATCTCTCCGTCATCGATCATTACAAGGCTATCGCCCATACCGTTAAGATATGTTTTAAGCTCTGAGGAGTCAGAATCGGCTACGTGCTTTCTTACAATAAATTCCGTACAGAAGCCGAATTTGATATTTTCAGTTTCAAAGGCTGAGAAATCTGCCTTCGCAGAGGTCTTTGTTTCGGACGGTGCTTTGGGAATATACTTTACTTTACCCTTACTTTTAAGAGCGCGGTGCATAGCTTGCATAACCACGAGCCAGCCCATTCCGCCTGCGTCTACTACTCCTGCTTTTTCAAGAACGGGATTTTGATTTACCGTCTTTTCAAGAGCCTTTTCAGCTCCGGAGATAGCTGCGCCAAGCACGTATTCGAAATTATTTTTCTTTTTTGCCGCCTTTTCAGCCGCCTCTGCGCAGCATCTTGCAACGGTAAGTATCGTTCCCTCAGCAGGCTTATCCACTGCCTTATATGCAGATTCAACGCCTTCCTTCAAAGCGTTGGCAAATGCTATTCCGTCACATTCATATGCGTTTGTGAGTCCTTTGGAAATTCCGCGGAAGAACATACTGAGAATAACGCCGGAGTTTCCTCTTGCTCCGTGAAGCATTGCGGTAGCCGTATTTTTAGCCACCTCATAAAGCGGTGCGTCCTCGTTTTTCTTCATAAGCTCTTCTGCCGCGTGTCCTATAGTCATCGACATATTCGAGCCTGTATCACCATCGGGAACGGGAAATACGTTAAGATCGTTTATCTCTTCCTTATTATCCTCGAGGCTTTGAGCGGCGTTTATTATAAGCTTGCGGTAATCCTCGCCGTTTATCTTGTCGTGATTTTTATCCATTGATAGCTCCTTATCAGTCTTTTCTTTCTTTTCCGAAGAAGAACAGTGCAACAGTACCGGGGCCTGTGTGCGCACCGATCGTTGTACCTATGCTATATATTCTGACTTTACCCTTGAGGTTCGGGAAGCGCTCCTCTACCAAATCTCTTACAGTCTCAGCATCCTCAATACAGTCGGAATGGCAGATATAGCATTTATCGTTATAGTCAACGCCGTCATCAGCGTTCTCTACCATCTTATCAACAATTCTTTTGATTACGTTGCTCTTTCCTCTTACCTTCTCGCGAGCTACAAGCTTACCGTTTAAATCGACATTGAGAAGAGGGCAAATTTTAAGAATTGTTCCAAACCAACCTGCTACCTTGGAAACTCTTCCGCCCTTTACATAGAAAGTAAGGTCTGTTGAGAAGAACCAATGGTGTACTCTCATTTTATTTGCTTCAGCCCAATTATAAACCTCGTCTATACTCATGCCGCTATCTCTCAAATCCGCTATCTTGTCGATGAACATACCAAGACCGGAAGCTGCCGCAAGAGAGTCAACCAAGTAAATTTTTCTGTCCGGAAATTCTGCTTTAAGCTCATCTATCGCCAATCTTGCAGAATTGCAAGAGCCCGAAAGACCCGATGACAAGGAAATATGCAAAACATCCTTTCCCTGCTCCAATACCGATTTAAAATAATTATAATACGTATCCATATTGATCTGCGAGGTTTTTGTATCAGCCCCGTTTCTCATAGCGTCATAAAAATCTTTAAATGAAATCGTCTGTCCCATATCATCTTCATATTCTTTTCCGTCAAGCGAAAATTTAAAGCTGAGATAATTTATACCTCTCTGTTTGAATTGTTCGGCTGTTATATCAGCAGTCGAGCATGATGAAATTACGTAATCTGACATAAATAAAAATTCCTTTCCGAAAAACGTTTTGTTTTCACGTTTACATTTTATCATTTTTAACGAAAACATTCTACCTACTATTAAATATTTTTATTCTACTCTTTATTTTTCAAACAGTAGATATAAAAAAATGTCACTCTACTATTCGTAGAGTGACACCCTGTGTCGATTATTCATCTGTTTTTTCTTCGTTTTGAGAAATCTGACTTTTTCCCTTCTTTTTTTGAACGTATTTAGCAATACTGTTCTTTATAGCGCCTTTTTTGATAAGCGCGTGATCTTTTTGCGAGAACTTGATTGTGATCTTAATTCCAAAAGCAAAAAAGATAATTAGCTGTATCGGTATACCGAGCAAGAAGATCATCCACATACTGTAATCGGCTATAGCGAAATACACTGTAAGGAGTATACCCCAAAGCAAAAGAGATACGGATAGAAATATTTTATACATCTTTCTGCTCCATATACACGCAAAGACAAGCTCTACTATAGCTATAACGGGAAGTGCGTATATGAATATCTGCCAAAGATAAAGCGCTCCGTCTGTATACAGTGCTACTATCACGAATATAGCCAAGGCTACGGTCTGCACTCCGATTGCTGCTATTGCTGCTATGATATTTTTTATTTTTTTAATGGGCTTTGTATCTCTTTTTTGATCCTGCTCCGAATGCGGAACGAGAATATAATCTACTGTTACTTCAAAAAGATCGGCTATTTTTTTTAGAACAAAAACATCGGGAATAGCATCTCCTCTTTCCCACTTTGATATAGCTTTGTCTGAATAATTCAATTTTTCTCCAAGCTCGTATTGAGTCATATGGTTTTTTGTTCTTAGGTAAAATATATTCTGCGCTACCACATCTTTGAAAAGCTTATGGTCCATATTTTTCTCCTTAATTTTTCAAAATGCAGTATATATTATAAAAACATTATTTATTATTTTAACATATTTTTTATCAACAGTCAATAGATATTCGGCTTTTTTCATTTGCTTATAAAAAACAAGAGGTTGTTGTTAATGCGACAACCTCTGCTCTTTAGTTTTATTAACCGTAAATGTCCGATGTATCTATGCCGAAAAGGCTGCCAAGTGAGTCGATGGTATTTTGCATTTCCTTATCTGACTCTTTGTCGCCTGTGGAGTTTTGCGCATAATAATCGGTCATAGCATCCTTAAGCTTTTCCGAATCGCTCTCCGACAAGCCCTCGATCTTTTGCGCATTTCCGTTTTCATCAACAGTAGAGTTTTCAACAACAGACGAAATAACTGTTGAGCCCATAACGGTTTCAACAAATTCGGAAGCGGTCATACCCGCATCTTCTTCAAGATCTGTATTTCCGTCGAAGATTACACCGCTATTTTCATCTCCTACCTTATTTACTACGTTGAGAAGCTTATCAACAGCCTCTACCTCTCTGTCCATTTCGGCTTCGGTAAATTGCTCGTTATTTTGAGCGACTGTATCGACCATAGATGAAAATATCATTGAAAAGTTCTCTGCTTTTTTATCCTCCATACCTGAGCTCTTAAGCATATCTGATGTCAAGGTCTGCTTCAAAACTGCGGTGTTTGAAGCATCGACACCCGAAAGGATGCTTCTTATAGCCTCCTGATATGCTGCTACATCATCGGGATCGGTTGAATTAAGTGTAATTGCGATTATAGCAAGCTTCTGCCTTACGACAAGGACTTCCTCTATTGAAGCATTTTCGTCAAGAAGGATGGTAATAAAGGATTCATCTGAAAATACGAATTTAGCACATCCCTCGGATCTTAATACAGTTTCAACTATAAAATTGAACGAGTCTCCGCCGAAGAAAAGACTTGCCTTCAAGTTGTCAAGCGCTCTTCCTACTGTTCTTACATCAGAATCAACGAGAAATTTGTGCGCATCCTGCTCTTCAAGATTTGTGGAATCTATAAAGGTCT
Organism: Clostridia bacterium; assembly: GCA_017461765.1. GTDB lineage: Bacteria > Bacillota > Clostridia > Oscillospirales > CAG-272 > RGIG2000. The sequence goes on from JAFTXO010000014.1 coordinate 79,693, forward strand.
TTATATCTTTTATTACAGATGCGATCCTTGCTCCCTCTTCACCTATATCCTCGCGGGTAACGGTTTCGATATCCAGATAATTTTCAAATTTCAAATTTGTTCCGTTTACCTCGTTATAAACCTCATAGAGATATTCCATAACTGTATTCGAAAGATCTGGCAATAAGGGACGCATTCTTTCGTTATCATAAATCTCGTAAAAGATGTTTTCAAAGAAGCCCTCGCTACCGAGAACAAGATAGATATCTCCTCCGTTGATTTCTCTGAAAAGCCCTTCATTTATACAAATATTAGCTATATTTCCGAGAGTATGAATATCTTCCTTGACGGTTTTGGGCGTCATTTTGGAGACGGTAGAAAGCGCTGCATCAACCTTAGGCTGAAGCTTTTCGCCTACATTTATTTTTTCAACGCCGAATACCTCTTCACCCTCAAGCCATGTTTCCGACACATATGAAGCCGCAGTTGATGCAATATAAGGAACTACTGTGGTTTTGGAAAATTCCTCTGCAATATTTTCTATTGCGGCTTTTTGCTCGTCAGAATATTCGTGATAGGGTGTTTCTATAAGGCAGGTTACTTCATTATATATATTTGCAAGAGAGTTTATCTCTGTATCAAGAGATACCCTTGAATTTTCAAGCTTAACGGTCGAAAGACTATTAAACAACCATTTTCCACCGCAGGTGTGGATGGTTTTAAAGATCAGATTATCCGATATAGGCGTTGTGTACTGCTCTTTTATATCGTTGCACACATTCGTTATATCTGCAACAACCGTATTTGAGCTTTCTTTGCTTTGCTCCGTGCTTCTTGCTGTTACATCTTGATCCTGTTCGGATGTAACGGTGGTCAACACATCATTTGTCAAATTGACGTATCCGATAACAGGCACTATAAATACTGCCATTGAAACAAATGCACATATTCCTCCGACAAGAGCGCCAAACGCTCTGCTTCCGCCACGGTATCCCGATCCTTTATTAGGTCCGAGAACGACGCTTGCCACGATCATTTTAGGTATTTTAAGTATAAGATCCACAAGCATATAAACGATCATGAACAGTATTGGTGATAATATCGCCACAGGCAACGTCATAACTCCGCCTACAATATTTTTATCGCTCGGCAACGCCTTTATATAATCTATTACGCTTTCGATGCCCGAATAGACATTCGAATCGGGATCTAACCTTCCCCGAACAGTTTCGAGGATGCTTAAAATAGCTCCCGAATCGGTAAGTGCCGATGCGATAACCTTTACCGCGAACACCGAAAGTGCCGCGCTAACGAATACCATGCCCAGATCAAGCAGGGATTTATAAAGTCCCTTGCGAATTCCGTTTAAAAAGCCTACAAGTACAAGTATGGCAAAGGCCGCATATATACAAATAGCTATTGTTGTATCAGTCACGCTGACACCTCCATTTATTTTTTACTTGGGGTTTCTATCGTTAAAGTAAATTCCTTTGTTCCCACAGGAAGCTCATAATCGATACAGTATACATCTATCATATAACCGAAATGAGATTTCGCCTGAACTACCGTAACCTTTGCATCGGTATCGATATCGGGATAAAATCTTACATCCTCTATGAGTACGTATTTACCGTCAGTCTTAGGCTCTATAGTTGATATGAAGTGCTCTTTTATCGTCGTTCCGTTGGCAAGATCATAATGATCTGTCACCTTTATGGTATTCTTAGCAAAGGTGAATTTTCTTACAACGCTCTTAACATAGTCAACGCCGTATGCGTTTGTTATATCAAGGGTTGCAACATCCTTTTCTCTGTCATATTCAACTATAACATTATCGCGCCTTATGCTGTCCTCTCCGACGCCGTTGAAGATCGGAAGGTTATGCGACTCTGCTGAAGGATGGAAAAATGTATATCTCTTGTCTCCATGATAGCCTTCCTCATATGAGCCGGCGCCAAGATCGCATATTATCTGCTTTTCGTTTCTTGCAACGATGAAGTTACCAACGTCTATATGATTATGGCTTTCGCCGTTATTACCACCCTTTGTTGCAAAGCCGTAATTCTTTGTACGTCTTGTAAGGAAGCACGAGCCGTCCGTGTGATTAGCGACATCCTCTTTAAGCTCCTTGGCAACGTATTCGGGCTTATAATAAATAACGGAACGAAGGCTGAACGCAAGATGTGTATATGCAATTATAGTTCCTGCGTCGTCAGGAAGCTTTTCAATTTCATCTCCGTAAACATCGCGAAGGATATGGGGCAAGCCTATCCAATAGCCCTCTCTGGTATTACAATCTCCAAACGTTGTGATAACATTCTTTTGCAAAAACATTTTTTGAATATATGTTGATATTGCCTTTACTTTTTGGTTCTTGAACCAATCGTATTTTCCGCAAGTAAGCTCTCTTTGAAGAAGTGCGTGAACTACGAAGAAGCCAAAGCCAAAGCCCCAATATGCAGCTCCTTCAACGCATATTCCGTCATCCGCATAGCTGTCGATATAAACCTGCATAGCACTGTTTATTCTGTCTATTTGCTGCATATAGATATCGGGAGCTTCATATATAAGTGTGCCTGCTACACCGCCCATACATACTGCGCACCAGTTATTAGGATGCTTTTCCCAGAAATATTTTCTTGTAAGGAATGGCTCTATCGTTCTGCGCTTTATTTCTGCGCTTATTCTGTCTTTTAAAAGCTTAGGAAATCTTTCGCTGAAAAGATTTTTTATCTCTGCCATTGAAAATGCAACAGATGCGGCAAAAATATCTATAAGACCGATATCGTAATCTGCGGGCGTTACTCCGTAATAGTCGTTATAGTGACCCAGAGGTGCCCAGGTATAGTCATTACAATATGTCCAAACGGTCTCTACGAGATTGTTATAATATTCCTCATTATCAGGATATATCAATGCAAGAAGTGCCGAGGATTGAAGCTGACCCAATCTTCTGAAATAAGTTCCGTGATCATCAAGAGAAAACACCTCCGATGCGGTCATAGTTCTTGGTGCTATCTCGAATGAAACGTCGTATTTTTCCTTTATTTCTTTACGGTGGCGCGCAAAATCAGGGCTTGTGCGCACGTTATCCCATAATTTTTTATCTTTTGCAAAATCAAGCATAATAATTCTCCTTTGTACGCGTGCATACATCTATATAATAACATATATTTTATAATTTTTCAATAGATTGCAAAATAATTGTGAAAGCTTTATTTGAAAATCACAAAAATTTTCTTTGCATTTGAATTATTTTCAAATTTTGCATAAACAATGTTTTTTTACAAACAATAAAATAGCAATTACGAAAAAAAGAGAAAACAAAATGAAGGCTACGGGAATTGTCAGAAGGATTGACGATTTAGGTAGAGTTGTTATACCGAAGGAAATAAGGCGCACTATGCGTATACGTGAAGGCGACCCGTCGCAGACAACATTGACACCATTCAATCGGTTCTGCTACGCTATGCTTGAAATGTCGAAAAGAATTGGAGATGTGAGAAAGGACACATCTGACGACAAAAACTCAGGCAGAAGTACGGAAAATATACTCCTATAATACATAGGGAGAAAGGATGGTCAATGACATGACACAAAATTATTACGAACAGCTTGGAGGTACATACCGCGAGGAAAACGGCAACCTCGTTCCCGACGTGGAGCTTCCCGAACAGAAGTCCATCGGCAAATATGGACGGATGCACCTCGACTACCTCAAGCAGCACCGTCGCGGAAGGTATTCCGCCCTGCTCGGTGAAGGACGGCTCAATGCCTACCTTGCCGACGTGGACGAACAGGCGCACAAGATGCTGACCTCTCTGACAGTAGCGTTTGCCAAGACACAAGGAATCGACGAACACCTCAAGGCAACCGATCAAATGCGGTGGGTACAGATGATGAACAACGTTCGGAACTCTGCCGAAGAAACCGTAATGCGTGAACTGATACTCGCATAAACCGAAAGCAAGGGGTGTTCCCAAACGGTTCACCCCTTGCTTTTATAAATTTTTTATGAAAGTTTTGATTTTGCTGTTGAATTTTACGAAGAATTAGTGTATAATAAATACAGCAGAATACAAACAAAGGAGGAATTTATGATGCCAAACATTAAGCCCGTATCAGATCTGCGCAACTATAACGAGGTGCTGCGCGACATCGCCGTTGGCGAACCCGTATTCCTCACCAAGAACGGTCGGGGCAGATACGCCATCGTTGATATGGAAGAATTTGAAAAGACACAGGCAACGCTCAAGCTGATGAGCGAGCTTGCCAAGGGTGAAGCTTCTGCTAAAGAAAAAGGATATATTGATATCTCGGAGGTCGAAGCACTTCTGGGGGTAAGCAATGGCTAAAATCAATTTTACGCCCGATGCTCTTGAGGATATGAAGGAGATCAAAGCCTATATCACCGACGAGCTGTGCAGCGAGCAATCGGCAATCAACACGATTGAAAAGATTATGAAGCGCATCCGTCAGCTTGCGGATTTCCCCGAAATCGGTGCGCCGCTTTCCTCTATCATCAGCCTTGAAGTGCCGTATCGTTTTCTTGTTTGCGGTAACTATACCGCGTTTTACAAGGTCGAAAGCGACGAGGTTCATATCATCCGCGTACTCTACGGCAGACGGAACTTTATGCAGATACTTTTCGGAAAGTCATACGACGAATAACACGAGATCGCTATCCTTCGGGGTAGCGATTTTTCTTATTATTTTTCTTATTATTTTTTTGTAAATTCTTTTCAAATGTATTGAAAAATGAAGAAAATGGTGGTATA
>JAFTXO010000015.1 GCA_017461765.1 Clostridia bacterium
CACTCGAAATTTAAGGAGACGAAAGGAAGTTTATCGCAGGTGGCGTATGTGCCGCAAAGGGATTTTTGGCAAACGGAATACATTGCGGAATAAGAAAAAACAGAACTAAAAAGGATCTTGCTCTTATCTATTCCGAAAAGAGAGCGACCTGCGCATCGGTTTACACAACAAATAAGGTAAAGGGCGCACCGCTTACCGTTACAAAAAATAATATTGCCGACGGATATGCACAAGCGGTTATCTGTAACAGCGGAAACGCAAATACGTGTAACGCAAACGGTATCGAAATAGCGGAGCAAATGTGCGACTTGGTAGCAAAGGAGCTTAAGATAAACGCAAAAGACGTCGTTGTAGCGTCAACAGGCGTTATCGGACAGGTTCTTGATATCACTCCTATAAAGGACGGCATGGCTGAGATAGTAAAAGGTCTTGCCGATAATAAAAGTCAGGACGCCGCAGAGGGCATAATGACAACCGATACAAAGCTTAAAGAGATCGCGATAAGCTTTGATATCGACGGAGTTGAATGTAAGATCGGCGGAATTGCCAAGGGCTCCGGAATGATCCATCCAAATATGGCAACGATGCTCGTTTTCATAACAACCGACTGTAATATTTCCTCAAAAATGCTTCAAAAGGCACTTTCCGAGGATATAAAGAATACATTTAATATGGTAAGCGTAGACGGAGACACCTCAACTAACGATATGGTAACAGTTCTCGCAAACGGAATGGCAGGAAATGCCGAGATTACTGAGGATAACGAAAGCTTCAAGAAATTTATGAAGGCACTTAACACAGTTACCGTAAACCTCTGCCGCAGAATAGCGGGAGACGGAGAGGGAGCAACAAAGCTTCTTGAATGTGAGGTAAACGGCGCAAAAGACGAGCAAAACGCAAAAATAATCGCAAAAAGCGTAATTTGCTCATCTCTCGTTAAAGCCGCAATGTTCGGCTCAGACGCAAACTGGGGAAGAGTTCTTTGTGCAATAGGATACAGTGGCGCTGATGTGGACGTAAATAAGGTAGATGTTTATTTCAGCTCACAAAAGGGTGAAATAATCGTTTGCAAGGACGGCGCAGGCGTTGATTTCTCCGAGGAAAAGGCAAAAGAAATATTGCTCGAAAGCGAGATCACTATAAAAATAGATCTTGGCGACGGAGATGCAAAAAGCGTTGCGTGGGGCTGTGATCTTACCTACGACTACGTAAAAATAAACGGCGATTACCGTACTTAATATTGGTTTAAGGAGATAAAAATGTCACTTAATATAACGAACGCACAACGCGCAGAGGTATTGACTCAGTCGCTTCCGTATATTCAAAAGTACTACGGTAAGGTAGTAGTTATAAAATACGGCGGAAATGCGATGATAAACGAGGAGCTTAAGGAGCAGGTAATGGAGGACATCGTCCTTTTACAGCTTATCGGAGTAAAGGTAGTCCTCGTACACGGCGGCGGCCCTGAGATCACGGATACACTTAAAAAGATAGGTAAGGAAAGCGTATTTCTTGACGGGCTTCGCGTTACTGATAAGGAGACCGTTGACGTAGTTCAGATGGTTCTTGCGGGAAAAATAAATAAGAGCCTTGTAAACCTTCTTCAGATAAGCGGCGGAAAGGCAATCGGTCTTTCGGGTCTTGACGGACATATGATCAAGGCTGAAATGAAGGATAGCCGCCTCGGCTACGTAGGCAGAATAACAGATGTTGACGTAACACCTATAAACGACCTTCTCGAAAACGGATATATCCCCGTAATATCAACAATAGGCTGTGATAAGAGCGGAAATGTTTACAACATAAATGCTGATACAGCGGCTGCCTTCATAGCAGGCAAAATGCAAGCATACAGACTTATCACCATGACTGATATAGAGGGTATTTTAAGAGATAAAGACGATCATACCTCAATAATTCCCTGTATCGATGAAAAGGAAGCAAAAGAGCTTTTTGACAGCGGAATAATCTCAGGCGGAATGATACCTAAGGTTGAATGTTGCCTTGAAGCTATAAACCGCGGAGTTCATAAGGTTACTATCTTGGACGGACGCGTACCGCACGCGCTTCTTATTGAAACACTTACAAACGAAGGCGCGGGCACTATGGTAGTTAAGGATAAAAATAATGGATAATATAAAGCAAACAGATAAAGAATTCGTCGCTGATACATATGCTCGCTTTGATATTGAGATAGTAGACGGTAAGGGCAGTAAGCTCTATGACGAAAACGGAAAAGAATATATAGATCTTGCAACGGGAATAGCTGTAAATACCTTTGGAGCTTGCGATAGCGAATGGATAAGCGCAGTTTCCGCTCAGCTTTCAAAATTCCAGCATACGTCAAATCTTTATTATTCAGCCCCCTGCGCCAAGCTTGCAAAGCTTCTTTGTGAAAGAACGGGCGCTAAAAAAGTATTTTTCGGAAATTCGGGTGCGGAAGCAAACGAATGTGCTATCAAGGTAGCAAGAAAATGGGCTCAGGATACAAAGGGAGAGGGCGATTATAATATAATTACCCTTAAAAACAGCTTTCACGGAAGAACAATAACGACCTTGAAGGCTACGGGACAAGATGTTTTTCATAAGGATTTCGGACCGTTTCCCGAAGGATTTTTGTATGCTGAGGCTAATAATATAGACAGCGTAAAAGATCTTGTAAAGAATAATAAATGCGCGGCTGTTATGATGGAGCTCGTTCAGGGCGAGGGCGGAGTTTTGCCGCTTAATACTGACTTTGTAAAGGATGTTTTTGCTCTTGCAAAGGAAGAGAATATCCTTGTTATAATAGATGAGGTTCAAACAGGAAACGGACGCACCGGTGCACTTTATGCGTATATGAATTTCGGCGTAACACCCGATATCATAACGACCGCAAAGGGACTTGGCGGAGGACTTCCGATAGGAGCGACAATGCTCTTTGAAAAGGTTGAAAATACTCTTAATAAAGGCTCGCACGGCTCTACCTTCGGCGGAAATCCGATAGCCTGCGCAGGAGCTGTAAGCATCATTGAAAGACTTGATCAGTCAACTCTTGACGGAGTTAACGAAAGAAGCGAATATATCTTTAACGCCTTAAAAGGAGCAAAAGGAATAAAAAGCGTCAGCGGAATGGGACTCATGCTCGGCATAGAAACCGAAAAGGACTCAACCGAGGTTATAAAAAAGTGTATGGAAAAGGGCATTTTGCCGATCAAGGCAAAAACGAAAATAAGACTTTTGCCCGCTCTCAATATCCCTATGGATGAGCTTAAATACGCAATTGAAATTTTAAAAGAAGCAGCAGGAGAATGATATGAACTTTTTAAAAGGCAGAGATTTTCTTAAATTACTCGATTTTACATCTGATGAGATAGGCAAGCTTATCGATCTTGCCTCCGAGCTTAAAGCGAAGAAGAAAAATGGTATACCTCACAGATACTGCGAGGGCAAAAATATCGCCTTGATCTTTGAAAAAACGAGCACTCGTACACGTTCTAGCTTTGAGGTTGCGGGATACGATCTCGGCATGGGAGTTACTTATCTTGATCCCACAGGCTCGCAGATCGGCAAAAAAGAAAGTATTGCCGACACCGCTCGAGTTCTTTCATCAATGTACGACGGAATCGAATATCGCGGTTACGGACAGAAAATTGTCGAGGAGCTTGCAAAATATTCAAAAGTTCCCGTTTGGAACGGACTTACAAACGAATTTCACCCGACCCAGATCCTTGCTGATTTCCTTACGATAAAAGAGCATTTCGGCAAGCTTAAGGGAATAAATTTCGTTTATATGGGTGATGCAAGATATAATATGGGCAACTCTCTTATGGTTGGTTGCGCGAAAATGGGTCTTAACTTTACCGCCTGCGCACCAAATAAATATTTTCCCGACAGCGATCTTGTAAAGACCTGCGAGAAAATCGCAAAGGAAACAGGGGCTACTATAAGATTTGAAGAGGATCCCAATAAAGCCGTAATAGGCGCAGACGTTATTTACACTGACGTATGGGTATCAATGGGCGAGCCCGTTGAGGTTTGGCAGGAAAGAATAAACGATCTTGCTCCCTATCAGGTAAATAAAGCGCTTATGGATAAAGCATCAAGCGGAGCAGTGTTTATGCACTGTCTTCCTTCCTACCACGACCTTAATACAGCCGTAGGTAAGGAAATGGGCGAAAAATTCGGCAGAACCGAAATGGAAGTTACAAACGAAGTCTTTGAAAGTAAGGCGTCTATCGTTTTTGAAGAAGCGGAGAATAGGATGCATACTATCAAGGCTGTAATGCTTGCCACCCTTTAAGCTCCGATTAGCTACGCAATACTTCGTTGCTCCTCGCCATTGACCTTGACGTACTGTAAGTACGACTGCGTCCAAATGGCTGCGGTGCGCCTTGTCTTGCTTGCTATTCAAAGCTTAAATTGATCGGTGATAAACGTCGTATTTCTTCGTTGTTCCTCGATGTCGACTTCGGCTATCGCAAGATAGCGGTCAGCCACCCTCTGCGGGTACGCCTTGAAAAACAATAAAAATAGCAAAAACGGACATACTTGTCCGTTTTTTCCATTTATAGAAAATATTGTTCCTTGATAAAACTTCTTACATATGATACAATATTATCGTAATTACAAATAAACAAAACTTTTTGTATGCAAAAAAAGAAAGGATGTTGTTTGAAAAAGATCATATCATTTGCATTAGTGTTTGTGGCGGTATTTTCGTTCAGTATTATAAGCGTTGATGCATCGTCACCTGTAGGCGTTTACATAAACAATGAAAGATTTACAGGATACGTACAGGTTACGAATAATACGACATACGTAGGAATACGAAAATTTGCAAACGCTATTGACTCAAGTGCAAAGGTGACCTATACGAGCAGTAACAGGACGCTTACGATAAAGACTGACAGTCATACGATAACGTGTAAGGACGGAGATAATTACATAGTAGCCAACGGTCGCTATTTTTACTATGAGCAGCCGATTTACATGAAAAACGGCATTATGTACGCGCCCATATTAAATCTTTACAAAGCATTTGGGGCAACGATAAAATGGACAGATTATCGTGGCTTTGATGTTACTACGGGAAGCGGATATGTACGTTCTGGAGACAGCGTTTATAATGCTGACGAGGTATATTGGCTATCGAGAATTATAAATGCCGAAAGCGGCGGCGAAATACTTAAGGGTAAAATAGCCGTAGGAAATGTAATTCTTAACAGAGTGAATTCGAAATATTTCCCCAACACTATTTACGGTGTTATATTTGATAAGAAGAACGGAACTCAATTTTCTCCTACCATAAACGGAACGATATATAAAGCACCGAACGAAGAAAGCGTTATAGCCGCAAAGATATGTCTTGAGGGCTATTCCGTAAACAAAAATATTTTGTATTTCGTAAATCCCTATAAAGCGCCTAATAGCTGGGTGAGCAAAAACCGTGAGCTTTTTGCTCAAATAGGAAACCACGCATTTTATTATTAAAGGAAAACCGAGCTCAGCTCGGTTTTTCTTTTGATATTATACTTTTGCCCCATTCAATATCGTCATTTGATATCGTACCGAAAATTCTTGATAGTATTAAATAAATAACAGCTGTTACCGCGATTTCGAAAATAGTCGATATCTTGCTCATCGGAATATAAGTAAAGATTGCTTTTGTGATAAATGTCGATATTATTATCGTGAAAAGCGGCTTGAATACCCACTTGAAAAGAGGAGTTTTGACTCCCGTTATGTCAAGAAGCTTGATAATGCTAAGAGATGTGTTAAGAAGCTCCGTTATAAAGATGACACCGATATATCCGTTTATGCCGAAGCTCGGTAAAAGAGTAACTATAAGCACGACACTTATAAGAGAATCCGCAATATTTACTCTCATAGTATATAATTGCTCGCCAAGACCCTTGAGCATAGCATCGACAGCACCGTCGAGATACATAAGCGGAATAAGAGAAGAAAGCAATCTTATAAATTCGCCTGCCTCATAGCTTCCGTAAAGAAGATATCCGATCTCGTAAGAAAAGGATATGAATATTCCCGATACCGCAATAGAAAATAACAACGAAAGAAAGAATACTCTTGATACGATATGAGATATACGCGCTTTGTTGTTTTGAGCGAGTGAGGCTGAAAGCTCAGGCACGAGAAGCGACGAAAAAGAATTTAAAACACAAGAGGGAAATAAAAGGACGGGAAAGACCATTCCGTGCAAAATACCGTAGCTTGAAAGCGCGTACGAGGCACTCGCTCCGCTTTTTTTAAGCCCCCACGGTATTGCAAGATGCTCAATCGTTGAGAGCGCCGAGCGCACATAAGCGCTCACTCCCACTGGAAATGCCGCAAAAAAGATCTTATCTAAAAATTTCCCCTTATCGACACATTTAGCCTCTTTTTTAGAATGTATCCTTCTGTCGAAAAAGTACATAATAACGTTTATTATAACGCTTGCAGCTTCTGAAATTGCGCCTGCTCCGGTAACACAGATGCACGCAAATTCAAGTCCAAAAGGAGCTAAAAGAAATAGAAGCGACGTTGTAAACGCTATCTTGACACCGTTTTCGCAAAATTGTACTATTACGTTTTTATATATTCTGCGTACCGCGCAAAAATATCCGTTCAAAACACTTGAGATCGCGATAGGAAAGAGTGTGAATGCTAAAAGCTTGAGCGACGAAACGGTTCGCACATCTCCCAAAAGCAAAGTACCTATGTTTTTAGCACTGATGAAAAGAGCAACGCTTGCGCAAAGCGAAAAAACAGATGCGTAAATAAAAGCGCTTCTCATTATTTTTTGCACATTTCCGTCGTTCTTTGATATGGAAGCGGAAACAAGCCGCACCACCGCCAGATTTATTCCCGATGTAGCAATAGTTATTGCAAATCCGTAAACGCTTGATACAAGAGTGATAATTCCCATTGCCTCAGGGCCTATTTTGTTGGAAACGAAAATGTTAAAGCTCACGCTTATGGCGCGCATTACGATAGAAGCACAGGATAAAAGCAAAGCATTGAAAAAGAATTTTTGAACTCCGTTAATCAAAGATCACCACACAATCAGTAAAATATATGAAAGCGATATAATAAAAATTCAATAAAAAATTGATTTTTCAAGCGAAATATGGTAATATATCTATTATAAGATCAAGGATAAGGAGAATTGTATGGAGCGCTTTTCACGCACAAAAATGCTTTTTGGCGAAAATGAGATAAACTCTCTTGAAAATAAAAAAGTCCTTGTTTTCGGCGTCGGTGGCGTTGGAGGCTATGTTTGCGAGGCGCTTGCAAGAAGTGGCGTCGGCACAGTTGATATAGTAGATGACGATACGGTTTCCGTATCAAATATAAACCGTCAGATAATAGCGCTTTCATCTACAGTCGGCAGACTTAAGGTCGATGTTATGAAAGAAAGAATGAAAGATATAAATCCCAATATAAATGTAACTGCTTATGATGTTTTTTATACTCCCGAAACCTCGGATAAATTTGATCTTTCAAGCTATGATTACATAGTCGATGCAATAGATACGGTGAGCGGAAAGATAGAGCTTATAGTTCAGGCAGATAAGGTGGGCATACCGATAATATCCTCAATGGGCGCGGGAAATAAAAAAGACCCCACGCTCTTTAAGGTGGCAGATATTTATAAAACAAGCGTTTGCCCTCTTGCAAGAGTAATGCGCACAGAGCTCAAAAAGAGAGGAATAAAAAAGCTTAAGGTGGTTTACTCCGAGGAAAAACCCGAAAGAGCCATCACTCCTGAAAAAAACCATGGCAAGCTTCCGCCCGCCTCGTGCGCCTTCGTTCCTTCCGTCGTCGGACTTGTTGTTGCTTCGGAAATTATAAAGGATCTGATAAAATAAAAAAATGCAAGCATTTTACTGAGTGAAAAAGTCAATAGATGGTAGACACTAAAAAAGCGAAATAATTAAGCTGCCTGTTCAATGCGGAATTGGACAGGTGGCTTTCCATTTAGTTTACGCATAGGTTTTATGTAATTGTAGTAATAAATAGTTTGGTCAATGA
>JAFTXO010000016.1 GCA_017461765.1 Clostridia bacterium
CGACCGCCTCAGTTAGCCTTCCCTATCAGGGAAGGGGGACCACGGCAGTGGTGGATGAGTAGAGCATCCGAGTGTGAGCCATCAAATTAGAGAAGAAAAATAAATAAATAATTTTATTTTTATGTTGACTACGCTTTATTTTTTTCGTATAATTAATATAAGAGGTGATTTTATGATATATGAAAAAATAGGGGCGCCTCTGTGTACGCGACTTAATGATAGGTTTGCTTTGCTTGGCGCTGTAAAGAACGACGGAAGCTACAATTTTATGACGGTTTCGTGGGGAGGCTTCGGTATTTTGTGGGGCAAGGAGGTATGCTTCGTTTTCGTAAGACCCGAAAGACACACCTTCTCATTTTGCGAAAGCTCGAATACCTTTACCCTTTCCTTCTTTGATGACGAAAGACGCTCCGATCTTCTTACCTGCGGAAAGAAATCGGGCAGAGATATCGATAAAGCAAAGGAATGCGGCTTTGACGTGTCGTGCGAGAGTGGAGCGCTCAAATTCAAGGACGCCGCTCTGACGCTCACCCTTAGAAAAATGTACGCTCAGGATCTTTCGGAAGAATGCTTTTTTGACAAATCGGCTCTTTCGTTCTATAAGGATAGCGGATATCACAGAATGTATGTCTGCGAGCTGATCTGTGCAGATATAAAATAAAACCCGAAAGGAAACAAAAAATGAAAGAATGTATATGGATAACTCACAAGGACAACGAATGCTCTGCGAATAAGACATATTACTTCAAAAAGAGCTTCACACTCGATAAAATATCAAAATCGGTGGCGGAGGTGTCTGCGCAGGCAAGATATAAGCTCTATATAAACGGCTCCTTTGTAAACGCAGGTCCGTGTAAGGGCTCGCGCGAAAAGACATTTTTCGACACGGTCGACGTAACAAAATATCTTAAGATAGGCGAAAACGAGATCTTCGTTCAGGTGCTTCAGCTCGTTTCCGACGATATGCAGGGCAAGCATTCGCCTATCGAGGGCGTTTTGCGTGTCGGCTCTGCGATACTCGCATTTGAGCTTACGTGCGGGGATGTGTGCATAAAATCGGATGAAAGCTGGCTCTGCGCCAAGGTCGACGGAATAATCCACGATAGCTCCGGAGATTTCTACTCGGCTATGACAAGAGAGGTTATCGACGCTGAGGCTGTAAATAACGTAAAATACTCCGACGCAATAAAGCAGTGCGGAGTTTCAAACGGAGAGGCAGATCACTATTGGTGGGGCGGCACGAATAAGTGCTTCCTTTATGAAAGACCGATACCGCTGCTCTCCTATAAGGATAAAACGGATATTATAAGCTACGACGGCGAATTTGCCGAGGCAAAATACCTCACCTTCGGCTTTCCGAGATTTAAAATTTCGGGAAAGGGCTTGGCAAGTATCTATTATTTTGAATGCTTCGACTCGGGAGAATGGAAAACGAACCGCGACAGATGCGACCGCTCTCTCCCCTATAACAGAAAGGTTCACGACGATATACTCGTTGACGGCGAATTCATCTTCGAGCCGTTCTGGTTCAGATGCTTCCGCTTTATGAAATACGAAGCAAGGGGAGATGTGTCGATAGAGCTTATTGGATTTACCGAGGTAAACTACGATATGACGCCGCGTACCGATTACGATTTCGGCAGAGATGATGATAACAAGCTCTGGGAGATCAGCGTAAGAACGCTTCAGCGCTGTATGCACGAAACCTACGAGGATTGCCCATACTACGAGCAGCTCCAATACTGTATGGATACCTCTGTACAAATGCTCTTTAACTACCAGCTCACAAACGACGACCTTTTGGCGCGTAAGGCAATGATGGACTTCGCTGACGAGCAGCACTCAAACGGTCTTATGCCGTCAAGAACTCCCTCAGTCGGTGAACAGCATATCCCGTCATTTCAATTCTATTTCATATTTATGGTTTATCAGCACTACATAAGATTTGGCGATGTCAAGCTCGTTCGATCATATCTTCGCGCAATGGACGGCATTATCGAATGGTTCAGCCACCTTATAACAGAGGACGGCGTTGTCGGTCAGAGCAAGTATTGGAACTTTATCGACTGGGCAACACCCTGGCAGTACGACGAGGTGCGTAAGTGCGAGGGCGGCGTTCCGCTCGGAGTTTACGAGGGCGTTATAGGCATCTACAATCCCATGATGGCTTATTTTCTCCAATGTGCCGCTAAGCTCAATTCAATCTGCGGCAGAAACGACGTTGCAAACGAATATCTCGAAAAAGCCGATATGCTCAAGGAAAACACGAAAAAATTCTTCTGGGATGAGGAAAAGGGGCTCTTCGCTGACGATGTAAATCATATCTATTATTCACAGCATATGCAGACATGGTGCGTCCTTTCGGGCGTAGCTCAGGGCGAGGACGCTGAAAGAATAATGCTTAACTCACTCGATCTTGAAGCAAAAAGCACATTTGCGTTCGCTTATTTCTTCTTCCGCGCGCTTGAGATGTGCGGTCTCTATGACAAAACGGAGGCTATGATGAACTCCTACCGCAGACTTTTGACGCTCAACTGCACCACGGTTCCCGAAACTCCCGAGAACTCGAGAAGCGAATGTCACGCGTGGGGAGCTTTGGCGATCTACGAATTCAGCGCAACGATCCTTGGCGTAAGAACGCAGAATGTAGCTGAAAGATCGGTTTCCGTAAAGCCGTATATCAAGGGCAGAGATTTTGCTAAGGGTACGGTGTCGACCATAGCGGGCGATATCCGCGTTGAATGGAAAAAGAGCGACGGAGTGTTTGATATTACCGTTTCAAGCGAGAACGAAAACGAAAAAACCGTTTATATGCCCAACGGAGATATCTACACATTTACCGACAAGAAAAAATCGTTAAGCTGTAAAATAGAAACAGAGGAGATTGAAAATGAAGATAGCACTTATTGCTCATGACAAAAAGAAGGATGATATGATAGCGCTTGCTATCAAATATAAGGATGTTCTCTCAAAGCACGAGCTTTACGCAACGGGAACGACAGGTACTCTCGTTATGGGCGAAACATTACTTAAGATAACGAGAATGAAAAGCGGTCCTCTTGGGGGAGATCAGCAGATAGGATCAATGGTTGCCGAGGGTAAGCTCGATCTTATAATCTTCCTTCGCGATCCGCTGACCTCACAGCCTCACGAGCCCGATGTTTCCGCACTTCTCCGCCTTTGCGACGTTCAGTCAATACCTCTTGCAACAAACGTAAAAAGTGCTGAGATAATGCTTCGTCAGCTCGAGCAAACGGGAGCTCTTTAATCTGATTTAATTTAATAAGATAAGGAAAAATTATATGACCACAATTAAAAAAACAAAAAAGTATATATTAACAGCAATTGCAGCTCTGCTCTTTGCTATCTGTTTGCTTATTCAGGCAAACGCAGAGGAAGTTAACGCAGTTTCCGTATCCGCAGACGGAGAGGTTGCCTATTTTATAGGTATAGATGAAGCTATCGATTACATAAACAAGCTTGACGAGAGCGTTGAATGTACGATAACTATGCTTGCCGATAACGCCCAAGTAAGCATGGGCTGGATCAAAAAAAGCGTTACTATCGACCTTGCAGGAAAAACCCTCTCTGATGTAACCATCGGTACAAGTAGCGCGGTAACGGTAAGAATCACCGATTCGAGCGAAGGAAAAACAGGTAAGCTTCTCAAAAAAGATGGAATTGTGGGAATTTCCGCATATGATAACGGTAAATTCATAATTGACGGCATAGCAACAAACGTAAGCTTCGCTGTAAACTATGGCGAAGAAAGTATGCTTGAAATAATTGATATGACGGTAATCGATACATATACCAGTATATTCATTTATACAGGAACCGCAAATATAAAGGGCGGAGATTTTGCTGAGCTTTCAGTTTACTTTTCCGACGACGAAGAATCAAACGCCTCATTAAAAGTAAGCGGCGGCTCATATACAGGATTTACTGTACAAAACGGAACTGTAGCCGATATTCTTGACGAGAGCGTTTTGATCACAGATGAAAACGGAAATTTCTTAAATACGTCGACTGATAAAATCAATGTAAAAATTACCGCGGCAGTTCATACGCACGATTATAATAAATACTTAAGCGACGAGGAATATCACTGGCTCGTATGCGCTTGCGGAGCTGACAACGGCGAAAAGCTCGCTCACAGCTGGCAAGACGCTACCTGCACAGAGCCGATAACCTGTAAGGATTGCGCTCTTACCAAAGGGGATGCTCTCGGTCACACATACGACAACGAATGTGCAGACACTGAATGTAACGTATGCGGAACTGTAAGAACAGAGCTTTCCGCTCACACATACGAC
>JAFTXO010000017.1 GCA_017461765.1 Clostridia bacterium
CAACCTTTTCCGGTCTGCTTGTGTATCTCTACTATTTTCTTCTTGAATGCATAATCGTATTTATACATAAAAAATCCCCTTAAAGTATTCTCGAAAACTTTTTTTGTTTTTTCGAGTGTATACTCTAAGGGGATTATATCACAAAAGAGCAGTCCTTTTATAATATTTCTTGACATGCGAGGAATTTTATGTTACAATAAAATAAATAATTATTTTTACGGAGACGGAAAAATGAAAAGATTTATATCAGTTTTGCTCTCATGCATTTTTATTATGTGCATGTTAGTATTTCCAACATCAGCTGAAAACACGGCGGATATCGGCATATCAAGCGTATCAGGCTTTGCATTAGAGGCGGTAAAGGTCGATATTACCTTTGAAAACAAGATCATGTTATCTGCGGCACAGATACGAATTGAATACGATGACAGATTGGAGCTTGTAAAAGCAGAAAGCGGTACAGGCTTTACAGAGGTATTTTCAAACTCCGTAACAGGTATGGAGAACGGAGAATATACGTTCATCGCATTGGCACAGGGCTCACAGGATGTCCCAAATACAGAGATCGCGGCAGGCTCGGTAGTGGCAACACTCACATTCGTAATTCCAAAGGATGCTAAAGAGGGCGATGAATTTGATGTTGCTGTTAATTTCAACGAAAGCGAGATCATAATGACGAAGGACGATCTTACACCGTATAAGCTTCCGATAACATCAACAAACGGTAAGATCACATATGAAGCAAAGAATAACTGCGGCGGAACTCATGCATTTGGAGATACGGTTGAAATAAGTAAGCAAACTCATATAACTTACGGATATTCATATAAGATATGCACAGCGTGCTCTTATACAGAGGTGGAAAAAACATCTCCATTGTCTACTAATATAATAACCCCCGTTGGTACAGCCATAAAATATACGGGTACTCCAAGAGGTATCGGTGCGGCTTTCAACGTTGATAAGGAAGCAATTTCAGCTATCGAGGAACTCGGATATACCGTCGAGATAGGAACTCAGATAGTACATAATCAAAAGACAAAGAAAACTCTTTACTATGGCGCAGGCACATCAAACGGAAATAAGAATGCTTTTGAAAAAGGCGTGATATTTGATAAAATCGAGGAGATAGGCTCTTACGATGAGGTCAGAATGTGCGGTTATGTAAAGATCATTGATTCCGAAGGAAGCTTTTACGAGGAAAAGACCTACGTAGATATAAACGGTGATATAGATCTTTCGATTTCTGATGTAGTATCTATAATGACGATATCAAAATATGACGCTACCAGCAGAGAATATTTAAACGCAGTTCTTAACGGTATAGCACAATAAAGATAAAATGCGATGCAAAAGCATCGCATTTTTCAATTCAAAAGGCTGTTGCTTATGCAACAGCCTTTCATTAGTTTATTCAGCGGTGTCTTCCATAGGAGGCATTTTTTCTGTTGTTACAGATGTGTAGGTTGCATCGATAGCTTTAACCTGGAATACGCTTTCAAAGGAATCCTCAACTATTTTGAAGATGGCTTCGTCGTAGATACCCGAATCACCAAGCGTGTCGTCTACATACTGGGTAGCCTTTTGTCTTGCTTGCTCCTCGGTAACAGTTGAGTCGCTCGACATATTCTGAGATGTGTAGAGCTCAATGAGAGCGTTTCTTGCGGTAGCGATCTGCTCGTCATTCGGAACAAGACCTTCTTTTTGAGCATATGCGTAGTAAACAAGCTCAAACTTCAAATTGTAATCAATATATTCCTGCAATGTTTTACCTTCGTAGATCTGCAAATATACTTCATACGAATAACCGTAGATCTGCTGCCAAGCGTAAGCAAGACCGTTTACCTCGTTAATGAAATTCTTGTACTCTTTGTCGGGATATTTAATAACTGTAGAGCCGTCAACGAGATACGAAATAATTTCTTGAGTTACATAATCCTTTATAAGGGCTTCCTCTAATTCTTTTCTTGTCTCATAACCGAAGTTTTCTTTAACGAATTCATCGTCATAAACAGGAACCTCGTATACGTTTGAAACTGTAGCCTTGAATTTAACCTTTTTGCCCGCAACATCCTCAGAGCCGTAATCCTCGGGGAATGTAGCGAAGAATTCTACCTGATTGCCTGTCTTGATGCCTGTAAGATTTGTTTCAAAATCGTCAATAGCGGTGTGAGAACCGAGGTAGGCACTCATAGTACCCTCGTCAAAGGTTTCCTCGTTTCCGTCCTCATCCTTCTTTATTTCATCGTTTTCATCGAGATAATAGCCTGTGTAAGAAACCTTAACCACATCGCCGCGGCGAGTTTCCATAGCAGAGAACTTGTAAGTAACGTAAACCTCAGTATCTCTGTATGCTTCAACGGGGAATGCGTTGTTAAGAGTGATTTTCTTTGTGTATTCAGTACCGAAAGCCGCAGTGTCAACAAAGAAATCCTCTATCTGCTGAGCATAATTTCCGTTTCCGAGATTTTCAATAAGAAAATCATTCTTCGTAAGCTCGGTGATCTCATCACCGAATTGGTCCATCATAGTACCGTCTTCTTTTTCTAACCATTTAACAGTCTTGTATGTGATATCAACATAGATATTATCACCCTTTTTAGGCTTGTAAAGGTTCGTTGCGAGAGTCAGAATCTGATTGTCGATAGTAGCTTGAATATAATCCTTTTCATATTCGATTACCTTTGATTTGTAATCGGGCAAGGTAACATATTCGCCAAGATCGTCATAATCGTATTTGAGTCCGCTCTTACATGAAACAAGTAACGGAACTACGAATAAAATTGCACAAATTAAACATAAAACTTTCTTTTTCATAAAATCATCCTTATATAACTTATTTTGCTTTTGCTTTGAGGTTCTCATCACGTGCGATCAAAGCATCGTATACCTTGTAAACTATCATAAATACTATGTACATAGCGATTATGTTTGCAGCGATAACACTTAGAGTAAGACTGAGGAAGTTTGTGAGAATTATTTTTGCATCTGCGGAAGTCGTACGGAAGCCCTCTTGAAGAAGATATCCGAAAATACCGTAATCGGTAAGGATTCCTATAACGAAATTAAATGCGGCGAGTACAAGGCAGGAAATTATCATTCCCTTTTGGACTGGGTTTTTCCAGCTTATGAATTTTTTCGGAGTGGGCTTGCTGTTTTTTGTGAGCTTGCAGATTATAGCTATCATTGCAACAGCGGGAATTATCTGACAAACAAAGACCTGCCCGATACAGTAGAAGATGTTTAATATAGAGCCCTCATACACAACGGAAAAATCATAAAGAGCAGTACCGTCACTCATCAAAGTGATAGGAATCATGCAAGTGAAGCAGTAAACAAAGATTGCGGCAGAGAAAATGCCGAAAATCTTCAACGCCTCGTTGAACTCATATTTCGAAAATGCGTAGATAACAGTGGCAAAGCCAACGGAAATCTGGATGAAATCAAAAGCCGTTTCCAAAACGCTGAGTACCATAAGCGCACCGTCTCCGTCAGCGATCTTAGCGCCCAATATAGCATACAGATAAGCAAAGAAGATCGCAAGAAGCGTTGTTACACCCATGGCTAAAGTTGAAATCTTTAAAAACCTTTTAGTCATAATGCACCTACTTAAAAAATCATTCTTGTATATTCTATCACAACTTTACACAAAAATAAAGATATTATTAAAAAAAGTTTTAAAAAACACAAAAAATTCATAAAATACTCACAAAAGGAGTTGATAATATGAAATACGAACAAGAACTCACCTACGAAGCACTTATGGAAAAACTGATTTTTTTAAGCAAAAAATACGAGTTTCTTAAGCTTTCTTATATAGGAACAAGTATTCTTTCTCGTCCGATACCTATGATAACGATAGGAGAGAGTGATGCAAAAAAGAGTGTTTTATATGTTTCCACACACCACGCAAGTGAAAACATCTGCACCTGTACATTGGTAGACTTTATTGAAGAGTATGCAAAAATGTACGAGGATAAAAGAAGCGTTTTCGGAATAAACCTGAGCGTTCTTTATAAAATGAGAAGAATACATATAATCCCTATGCTGAATCCTGACGGCGTAAGCTATCGCTTAGAGGGCATAAATGATAGCAATCCATTGAAGGAAAGAGTTGAAAAATTGAGCAACGGGTGCGACTTTTCGCACTGGAACGCAAATGCAAGAGGCGTTGATCTTAACCATAATTACGACGCGTATTTCTATGACTATAAAGAAATAGAAAAAGAACGCGGTATTTGCGAGGGGGCAAGCAAATATAGCGGAGAATCACCCGAGAGCGAACCCGAAACTGCCGCACTTTGCAGATTTATAAGGTATAATATCGACACTCTGTGCGGTATTTTGACATTACATTCGCAGGGAGAGGAGATTTACTATAAATCAAACGGTACGGTATCGCCTAAAAGCGAGCTTATCGCAAAGACGCTTTCCACAATGACTGACTATAAGCTTGCACAAGCAGAGGATACTGCGTCCTACGGCGGACTTACAGATTGGTTCATTAAAGAATTTAGTAAGCCATCGTTTACCCTGGAATGCGGAAAGGGAGAAAATCCTCTTGATATAAAAAATGCCCCCGCGATCTACGCAAGAATACGAAAGGCTCTCTTTAATTTTCCCATATTATTTTAGTCTCGTGTTGTGACAAAGCTTTATTTTAAATAAACGCGTAATTTATATAATGCTATTGACAAACGCGCGTTTTTGTGCTATAATTATAAGCACTTTATCAATCTAAAGTGCTAAAGCACAGGAGGAACTTTAAAATGAAAAAAATACTTTCAATGGTGTTGGTAATCGTTATGATTGCATGCACAGCTTTTGCATTTTCCGGATGCAAAAAGGAAAATGACACGTTAGTTTGCGGAGTTACTATCTTCGAAAATATGAACGAAAAGGACGCAAACGGAAATTGGACAGGATTTGAAACCGAATTCGCAATCGAGGTAGGAAAAATTATCGGTATGGACGTTGAATTCCAAGAGATTGTATGGGAGCAGAAGTATAACGAGCTTAACTCCGGAGCAATCGACTGCATTTGGAACGGTTTTACCGCTAACTCGAGCGATAACGGCATTAAGAGAAGCGACCTTGTGGATTTCTCTTACGGATATATGCTTAATCAGCAATGCGTAGTAGTTAAATCTACTGATCTCTCTAAGTATACAAGTGAGGCTGATCTTGCCGGTAAAGAAGCTTGCGTTGAGGCAGGATCTGCTGGCGAAAGCTACGCAAAGACCGTAACTGACGAGAGCAAGATCTTTGGAACTACCGCACAGATCAATGCATTTACCGAGTTAAAATCCGGAGCTGTTGATTTTATAGTTGTTGATATTATATTGGCTCAGAACCTCTGCGGTGAAGCTGACTATGCAGACCTCGCAATCGTTGAATCGATCGAGCTCAAATCCGAAATTTACGCAATAGGCTTTAAAAAGGGCAGTGATCTTACCGAAAAGGTAAATGCTGCAATAAAAGAGCTTGAGGCAAACGGAAAGCTTATGGAAATTGCAAGAAAATACGGCTTTGAGAACGCAATTAAGGTAAGCGAAACTATAGAATAATATTTGTAAGGAATAATTTATGAGTTTTTGGGAAATCACGCGTAGCTTGCTTGAAGGACTCGGAAAGACTTGTCAAATTTTTGCGCTAACACTTGTGTTAGCGCTTCCTTTAGGTTTACTTATTGCCTTCGGTTCAATGTCATAATTCAAGCCGCTTTCATGTGTCGTTAAGGTGTTTGTTTGGATAATCCGCGGAATACCGCTGATGCTGCAGGTCATAATTGTGTTTTACGTGCCGGGCTTTGTTTTCGGCACACCGCTTTTCTCTCGCTTTGCATCGGTTATTGCTGCATTTGTTATAAACTATGCATGCTATTTTTCGGAAATATACCGCGGAGGAATCGAAAGTATTCCAAAGGGACAGTATGAGGCGGGACAAGTGCTCGGTATGACAAAAATGCAGGTCTTTTTCAACGTAATACTTATGCAAGTTATAAAACGTATTCTTGCCCCTATGTCAAATGAGATAATAACCTTAGTAAAGGACACAGCCTTGGCAAGAGTAATTATGATAATAGAAATAATTCAAGCGGCGCAAAACTTTGCAGCCTATGGACTTATATGGCCGCTTTTCTATACTGCGGTATTCTATCTTATATTTGTCGGAGTGCTTACCCTTTTGTTTGGCTGGGCAGAAAAGAAAATGAGCTATTATAGGGTGTAATTATGGAATTTTTAAAGGTAAGTGGAATATGTAAAAGGTTCGGCAATACCGAGGTCCTTCGAGGAGTGGATTTTTCACTTGAGAAGGGAGAGGTACTCTCGATAATAGGCTCTTCTGGAAGCGGAAAAACAACTCTGTTGAGATGTCTGAATCTTCTTGAAAACGCAGATGAAGGAATAGTGTACATAAATGGCGAGGAAATGATCTGTGCTCAAAAAAAGTATACAGATAAGGAAATAAGAGAAAAAAGATTGCATATGGGACTTGTTTTTCAGCAATTTAATCTTTTTCCGCAATATAACGTACTTGATAATTTGACACTTGCGCCCAAATTGCGTTTGAAGGAGAAAAAGGAGCTTACAAAACAACAGAAAAGCGAGGAGCTAAAAAAAATCAATGCACAAGCAATTGAGCTTCTTTCAACTGTCGGTCTTTCCGAAAAGGCTAAGTCTTATCCGTGCGAAATTTCGGGAGGTCAGCATCAAAGAGTAGCTATTGCACGCGCTCTTATGTTAAAGCCTAATATTCTTTGCTTTGATGAGCCGACATCGGCTCTTGACCCTGAGCTTACGGGAGAGGTTCTTAAGGTAATTAAGAATCTTAAGTCGGGTGAACGTACCATGGTCATCGTTACGCATGAAATGGAATTTGCGAAAAACGTTTCCGATAAGGTGATGTTTATGGCTGACGGAGTTATCGAGGAAATGGGAACACCTGAAGAAGTTTTCGATAATCCAAAAAGCCCCAAGCTCGTTGCATTCTTGAACAAAGCTAAAGAAAATTTTTAAGAAAAATTATTAAACTTATTGAAATAATTTATAAGTGTGATAAAATAGTTAGTGGGGATTTCCCACTAACTTTTTTACTATAAAACTGGAGAACAAAATGGAACTCAAAGGAAAGAAAATCAACTTTTTAGGTGATAGTATAACAGAAGGTCACGGCACGAGCGATTTCGGGACTAAGCCATATCATCAATTGTTAAAGAAAAACTGCGATCTTGCCGAGGCAAGAAATTACGGTGTAGGCGGAACAAAGATTGCAAGATTGCCCGTAGTTACAGATCATCCGTTCGATCAGGATTTCAACCTTCGTGCACCGATGATGGATAAGGACGCTGATGCTGTCGTTGTATTCGGCGGCACTAACGATTTCGGTCACGGCACAATACCGCTCGGTGTTATGTCAGACAGAGATGTACATACCTTCTACGGCGGTCTCCACACTCTTTGTAAATATCTTATCGAAAACTATACCGATAAGCCGATAATCTTTATGACGCCATTACATAGACTTAACGAGGAGCTTGATCATAAAAACCGTATAGAAGCAGGAAACACCATAGCATCACCGCTTATTGAGTTCGTAAAAGCAATAAGGGAAGTGTGCGAGTTTTACTCCATCCCCGTGCTTGACTTGTATAAGGAAAGCGGAATGTACGCAAGACTTTGGTGCTGGTGCGAAAAATATATGCCCGACGGACTTCATCCAAGCGACGCGGGTCATGAAATAATCGCGCATAAGCTTCAAAAATTCCTCGAAAATCTTTGAAAAACAAAGGGGCTGCTTGAGGGGTTCCTACCATAAAGCAGATTTTGACCTAACCAAAAAGCAAAAGGAGCACGAGCATTTTGTTCGTACTCCTTTTTACACGTCTTGCCCTGAAAGGTATAGTGTGTTACACCTTTTTGGTGCACTGTCGGGCGGCAATGAATTTTCAAGTGATATGCCTCGCACAGCTCGGCGTGATATTTTTGCTGTGCAAAAGTGATATTGCTCCCGTTGGTCGCAGTGATATTCTATTCGCCTACATTCTTTAAACGCGCGTAGCGCATATCACTGCAGAAGGCAATATCACGCACGAAGTGCATATCACTCGCCGCAGACGAATAGAGTTGGCGCACCTGCTTTATCGCAGGTGCGCCGAAGCAACCCTTTTATGTTTAAAATTATTGAAAATAAGAAATCGCAGCGCCTATAACAGTAGAGAACTGTGCCATTTCGGGAATGATCATATTTACATCAAAGCACTTATTGAACATTTCCACAACGTCGTTTGCCTGTGACATACTTGTTAGATTTCCCGTTAAAACGATGTCCTTGATGCCGTATTGTCTTGCCGCGAAAATAGACATCATACCAACAGTTTCGAATACCATATTAACAAGTCCGAGTGCAATATCATTTTTAGATGCGATATCACTTACTCTGCCGAAGTTAGCAGCAGTAAGCTCACCGCTAAGCCCTGCATTTTTCTTCGAAAGATCGCTTACCTTTAGATCAACATTTGCAAGATTTCCGCTTTTTGCGATATCGTCAATGTGCTTTATAGTGTCAAGACCAAGCATGGTTTTCGAAAGCCCCATAAGCGTACCGCCGCCGACACCTGTGCCGCCAAGATAGATTGGATCGTTTCCTTTTACAGCATGAACAAGAGCAGTACCGGTGCCCATGCTTACGATAATAGCATCATCGAATTTTGAAAGATAAAGACCGCCAAGACCGATAGAACGAAACTCCGGCGTAGATGCGCAATCAAGATCATAGATCGGCTTGGTGATAGCAGACGAGCCGACACCTGTGATCATAACCTTTTTAATATCTCTAAGCCCAAGATTGTTTGACGCGGTAAATTTGCCGAAAGCACCGTAAATAGAAGTAATCGGATCATTTGCAGTAACACAGATAGGCGCTATGAGATTTTGATTTTCGTCAAATCCGACGATCTTTGTTGTGCTTCCGCCAACATCGATTCCTATTACAACACCCATGATGTACCTCCTTGAAAATAGCTTTTATATATTGTAGCACAAATTTATCCAAAAATCAATAGTAAAGCAAAAACGCACAGAAAACCTGTGCGTTTTATGTTTTTAATCAAGCACAATCTCGTGACCAAGCTCTGCAGATTTATAAAGAGCTTCAAGTATCTTGACCATATTAACGCCCTGCTCGGGTGTGAAATCAGGCTCAGCCTTGCCTGTAATAACATCAATAAAGTGACGGATATTCGCTTCGTGATGTGGCATACAGTTGTAATCGTCAATGCAAGGATTTATATTTACATTGGTGCCGTATTCTTCTGTAAATATTTCAAATTTTCTATCGAGTCCTGACATTCTCGAGCCTGCTTTTTCACCGCGAAGCTCAACGAACATCTGATCGGACGGAATATTCGAAGCCCAAGAAAATTCTATCTGCAAGCAAGCTCCGTTGTCAAAACGGATAAATCCCATTGCAAGATCTTCAACATCGCATTTTGATTGCGATGTGTTTACAAACTTGGAATAAGTAGAGCCGCTGACAGTCACAGGCTTTGCGTTACCCATAAGATACATGGCAAGATCAATAATATGTACGCCAAGATCAATAAGAGGTCCTCCGCCTGATTGAGTCTTATCCGTAAACCAACCGCCCCAACCGGGAATACCGCGACGTCTTATCCAACCGCAACGACCTGCGTATATTTTACCCATTTTTCCGTCAGCAATAAATTTCTTTAAGAACTTAGTCGTTGGACGGTAACGGTTATTTCTTATAACCATAAGTGTTTTTCCACTTGCTTCAGCCGCAGCCTTCATCCTTTCAGCCTCAGCTACATTTATAGCATCGGGTTTTTCGCAGATGACATGTACGCCCTTGTTAAGTGCATAAACAGCCGCAATTGAATGTATGTTGTTAGGAGTGCAGATATCTACCATGTCAAGCTCCTCGGTATCAAGCATTACCTTGAAATCGTCGTAAAGCCTTGCGTTCGGATATCTTTGCTTCATTTGATCAAGTCTTTCGGAGCTTATGTCGCAAATAGCAACGATCTGACATTCATCGATCTTGTCATAAGCGGGAAGGTGACCGCCTTGGCACATCTTGCCCGCGCCGATAATACCAACCTTGATCATAAATTATTCCTCAATTCTGGGCATCCAAGGACACTTAAGCTCAGGAATTCTGTAAACGGGATTAGCCCATCTCACAGCATTTGTGAGTATCTTTTGAACATTAGCATCATAGAATGTAGGGAATGTTTCGTGACCGGGCTGGAAGTAGAATACCTTACCGTTTTCTCTGTGATAGCAGCATCCGGAACGGAATACCTCACCGCCGTTGTACCAACCGACAAGAAGAAGCTTGTCAGGATCGGGAATACCAAACGGCTCCATATATGTTTCCTCAGCGGGAAGCTCGAAATATCTGTCAGTGATGCCTTCCATAATAGGATGGTTGTGATCAAGCACCCAAAGTCTTTCCTTGTCGTTGCTTTCTCTCCAACCGAGATTACAGGTAGTGCCCATCAAAAGCTTGAACGGCTTTGAGTGGTGAGCGGAGTGAAGGAATATAATACCCATACCGCGGAGAACTGCCTCTTTTACCTTGATAGCGATCTCATCGGGCACGTCGCCGTGCTTAACGTGTCCCCACCAAAGCATAACATCAGTGTTTTCAAGAAGCTCGTCCGTGATACCGCAATTTTCATCGTCAAGCGTAACTGTCTTAACAGTAATATCCTCGTTTTTGCCGAGAAATTCAGCAATAGCCTTGTGAATACCCTCGGGATAAACCTTTTTTACATTTTCATCAACCTTTTCGTGATAAAATTCATTCCATACAGTAACTCTGATCATAATAAATAATCCTTTCGTGTTAAAAATTTTTACACCAACTTGAGTATAACATAAAAGAGTGTATATTTCAAGCAATAATCAAAAAAATATTGACATATCCGCCACTAAATGTTAACATAAATATATATAAATCTGAAGCGAGGTCGCAAAATGGTACACTTGGAAAACGATTGGGATATTATACTTGACGGAGAATTTGAAAAGGATTACTATAAAAGCATAAGAGCTGTTCTTAAAAGGGAATATTTTTCACGTACCGTTTTTCCGCCTATGCACGATATTTTCAATGCTCTTAAATATACACCGTATAGCGAAACGAAGGTCGTTATCTTAGGGCAAGATCCTTATCACGAGGTAGGTCAGGCACACGGACTTTCTTTTTCGGTGAAGAAGGGAATAAGGATACCGCCGTCGCTTGTGAATATCTATAAGGAGCTAAACGATGATATCGGTATGAGCATCCCTAACCACGGCGAGCTTACGTCTTGGGCAAAGCAGGGCGTTTTGTTGCTTAATGCAACGCTTACAGTAAGAGAGGGACAAGCAAACAGTCATAGCCAAATAGGCTGGGCAACTTTTACCGATGAAGTGATAAAAAAGCTCGATAAAAACGACAATCCTATCGTTTTTATACTTTGGGGAGCAAATGCCCGAAGCAAGAAAAAATACATAACGAATAAAAACCACCTCGTGCTCGAAAGCGCTCACCCGTCGCCGCTTTCAGCACATAACGGATTTTTCGGCTCAAAGCCCTTCTCAAAAGCAAATAGCTTTCTTGAAAGCCACGGAGTAACCCCAATAAATTGGAATAGCGTAAACGAATAATATATAAACGATCCCCTCGGAGCAGACGCTCTGAGGGGATCGTTTTGTAAGCAAAAATATTGTTGAAAAGAATGTACAAAAAAGGCGACATCTGTTCGTTGACATATTTCTTGCCGAGTGATAAAATGTGATTACAAGAACAGAGAAAGGAAGAGTAGAAAATGAAAGTCAAATATATAGGCTGTAAAAACAGTATATTTAAAAGAGGTAAGATCTACGAGGTGCTTACAATAGAAGACGGTTGGTACAGAATAATGAACGAAGAAAAAGAAGAAAAGCTCCTTCCGCCCTCTGCGTTTGAGATAGTAGACGGAGAAGAAAAAAACGTCGTGCTGATAATAGCCGACGCTCTGTACGCATAATATCAAGTCCACTGTGGCGTGTGCTTGTCTTAATACAAGCACACGCCCTGTTTACACATTTCACACAAACTTTTTCAAACATTGATTGAATTGTTACAAAATTTGCAACATTCTACGCCGCTGAATATTATTAAAACCGTTGAGTGTTTTGCTTTTTTGTGATATAATGTAATAAATTATAGTTAATTTTTAACATGTTAAAAGGAGAGTTATTATGGAAAATGCACGCACAGAAAACATTAAACGTATAAGATTAGTATTAAATCCAGAGCTTTTGCCCGAAACAATCAAGTTTTTCGAGCTTCACGAAAACGAAGATATTCCAGCATACGATTTTGCAACCGCACTTGTTCAATGTGATAAAACCGTTGAAATGCCTCGTGTTTTATTTGATTTCATTGTAAGTCTTTATGAAAATGCCATAGCGGTTGGCAATATATACGCTATGAACGATTTGGGTGCTCTATACTACGACGGTAGAGGTTGTGAACAAGATTTTTCAAAGGCTATTTATTACTATGAAATGGCTGCAAATCTTGGAAATAGACAGGCACAAGAAAACCTCGGCTATTGCTATTATTATGGGCGAAGTGTTGACATAGATTATGAAAAGGCATTTCATTATTTTGCTCTTGGTGCTTTCGACGGTCATTTGATTTCACTTTATAAGATAGGCGATATGTATCAAAATGGCTACTATGTTGAAAAGAATCCTACCCAAGCATTTCGTATATACGAGCATTGTATTGCAACTATGACGGAAGAAGCGGCTTTGATTGTAGCGGGTCCTGTATTTTTAAGACTTGGCAACGCTTATTTAGACGGCAATGGTACAGAAGTTAATCCCAAAAATGCCCTTGTATGCTTTCAAAAGGCTGAAATATTTCTTTATGATATGGTTGCTAATGGCGAATGGATGTATAAAAAGAGTTTGAAGGAATCTGTTGACGGACAGAAAAAAGCAAGAAAAATGCTTTATGAAAACGGTATCGACAAATGATAATTATTGATGCTAACTTACCTCAAAAAAGTTCAATATCATTTATAAATGCTCATATAAATAATATAAGTTTTCCAAAAACGATAGAGGAACTCGAGCATTTTATTTATGAACGTGGAAGTTACAATGTAGAAGATGTCATAAATGAGTGTTCAATTGGATATACAATTTGGACTGTACCTCGAAATAGTGCGATAGGGGACATCGTTTTGTATTTTCACGCAAAAACAGCAATTCAATGGATAAGAAAATTAGAAACTGCAACACAAAATTTAGACGAAAGTAAACATGACAAAAATCTTTTAACCGAATGGTTAACTAAAGCAAGAGGTCTATATTCTTTGTATGGCGGTAAAATTTTTGCCATTGGTAGAATCAAAAGTCGCCCAGAGTTAGAAGAGGAAGAACAAAATATACATTGGTCGGGTAGAGTTTACGCTAAAGTCGGTGATTTAGTTTTGCTACAAAATCCTATTGATATAAACGAATTCAATTCATTTATTACGGTATCTCGTCAAAGTGCTATTACTCCATTGCCATCAAACGAATATCAAAAATTAAAAAATATTATTGTTACTAAAAATGATAATTTACCTGAGTATTATTTAGATAGCAAAATAGGTGATTATAATTTATCAAAAATAAATGCTACTAATTTTTTGCAAATCACAAAAGAATATCGCACTCGTTTCCTTTTAGAAACCAATTTCCGTTCTTATTATGTTAATTACCTTTTGCATAATATCTGTGGTAAAAACTTTTATAAAGAGTGTCAATGTCATACCAGCAAAAATCCACTTGCAAGAGTTGACAATATTTTTCAATATAACGGAAAATTGTATATGTTAGAAGTTAAACTGAATATTAACTTGGAGAAAAATCTAATTGAACAGTTAAAACAATACATAAATGCTGAATATGTATATTTGACAAACGAAAAGAACTGTAAAATTTATGATTTTGAAAAGGAGTATATTTTTGTAATTGATACTCTTGCGATATATAAATATTCAGTAAAATCTAATCAATTAACTAAATTATTGTCATTAGATGAATTTAAAACATTATCTGATATTCAAAAGTTTACTATTCTAATATAACAAAAAGGTTCAGTTTAACAAAAAGTTTTACTGAACCTTTTAATTTGAAAAAAAGAAAACGTAAACCGAACTAATTGCCTGTAAAGTTTTTAGTGATATTCTGTTAAAGCATAGTGATATTTTTTCTTTAAAAAAGTGATATTGCTCCACTTCGTTTCGCAGTGATATTATATTCGCCCTTGTTACCTTCAACTGCCGAAGGCAATATCACTACGAAGTAATATCACTGCGAAGCAATAGAACTCGCCGAAAGGCGAATATAACTAAAAAACCTTAACCTGTTCGGTTAAGGTTTTTTATGGGGTGGATGATGAGATTCGAACCCACGGCCTTCAGAGCCACAATCTGACGCTCTAACCAGCTGAGCTACACCCACCAAAGAACGCTCTTCCTGAGAAGAGTTATATAGCTTCACCGAAAGATGAAGCCCCAATTTCGCTTTCGCGAAATGGCGTACCTGGAGGGATTCGAACCCCCGACCTACTGCTTAGAAGGCAGTTGCTCTATCCGGCTGAGCTACAGGTACATATCAAAAAAATGGAGCGAGTGATGGGAATCGAACCCACGCGACCAGCTTGGAAGGCTGGAATTCTACCATTGAACTACACTCGCAAATAAGTTTTATATTGTTTTTGCTCTAATATAATAACACACGAAAAAGTCTTTGTCAATACTATTTTTGAAAAAATTTTTATTTTTTTGAAAAATTTTTAAAAGAGCAAACGGCACAGAACTCGAAGAGAGAATTCTGTGCCGTTTTGGGCTTATACAAAGCGTCTTATGGGCAAGATAAGATCAGTGCACGGTTACCGCGTAAGAGCCCATTTGAGCAAAACGCAGTTCGAAAAGATCCTTGTCAACGGAGAAAACTCCGCCTGCGGGATTGGAAAGAGTAACGGTGTTCTTTGTATTGTCATATCCGATAAGAACCATGCAAGCCATATTCGACTTGTAATAGAGGCTCTCGCCGTCAACGACCCAAATGCGCGATACCGAGGGGGTAATTTCGAAATCGTCGCATGCCCAGACAATAACGGGATTTTTGCAGCTTACCTGATAATAAAGCTCGTTTACGTCGCAACCGCTTATATCGTAAGCCTTGGATGTTCCGCCGTTTGCATTGATATATTTATCGGCGGAGCTTTTGATAACGGGAGCAAGACAGCCGTACGAATTGTAGGTGTCACGGGGATTTCCCACGTTTGCCTTATAAAAATTCGTAAATCCGACAGGTCCTTTGTCAAGATAAAGGTCGCAAAGCTCCTCTGCATCAACATTGTATTTAAGATAATTAAGAACTATGGCAAGAGAGGTAATTTCATCACCGCTCGGAAGAGAAGGATATTGTGATATGTGCTTAACGTCAAGAAGCACAGAATCGGAGATCTTTGAATATTTATCGCTTATTGTAGCGTGAGCATTCAAGGTAAGTGAATTGAGATTTACTCCGTTTGATTCGCTTATTGGAACGGAAAATGTGCATTCAACGGAAAAATCGATATCTCCACTACCCTCGAAAGCCTTTGTGTATGTGCATATCGGAAGATAGGTTGGTGATGCTGATGTTGTTGAAAATTCGACATTGTCACCGTTTATGCTAAGCACACCCTTGTGTTCCTTCAGCTTTACATTTTCGGAATCAAAATAAAGCTCGGCGCTGAAATAAGTAATGCTTTCTCCCTCGTATCTCAAAGCATTCCATTCAAGTCTTAAATTTGAGCTGGAAAGTCGCTCTCCCACAAGAGTACCCTTTTGATCCAGCACAAGCTTCTTTTCTTCCTCAAAAGAAGAAGAGGCTTCGCTTTCAACCTCGCTTGTGCTTTCTGTGCTTGTTTGTGTTTGATCGGCATCTTCATTTTCATTTTTCTTAGATCCGTTTGTCGCACTTACGTAAAATACGGTAGCACATACTGCACAAATAATAATAAGTATGATTGTTGATATGTGTTTTTTCATAATGGATTCCTTTCTTTTTAATATCAGATTTTTTAAGCTCCTGCAATACTATTTTAAACTTGTTTTTTCTAATTTCAAGAGGAATATCGTGACAAAAAATTCCCTTGCTCGACAATGCGACACAATTCGTTATACGATTCTGTCAAACAGAAAACGAAAATGTAATATCTTGCGATTACTTGTTTTTTGAAAAATAATATGATATACTAAATAATAATGTTTTTTAATAAATAATGCAGTGTTCAGAGGTAATTATGGAAGTCAAGGAAAGAATAGAGCATCTTCGTTCTCTTATTAAATATCATTCAAAAAGATACTACGAAAACGATGCGCCCGAAATATCGGATTTTGAATACGATAAAATGTTCGAGGAGCTAAAAGCTCTTGAGGCGGCAAACCCCGAATATTTTGATCCTGCCTCGCCTACTCAAAGAGTCGGCGGCGCTGCTCTTGATAAATTCGAAAAGGTAACGCACGAGGTAAGAATGGGCAGCCTTACCGACGTTTTTGATTTCGATGAATTGCGCACTTTTATAAGACGCGTAAAGGGAGAGGTTGGCAATAATACTGAGTTTTCCGTAGAGCCCAAAATAGACGGTCTTAGCGTTTCCTTGAAATATGAAAATGGCATACTTGCAGTCGGCGCAACTCGCGGAAACGGAAATGTCGGCGAGGACGTCACCGCCAATATAAAGACTATCCGTTCTATTCCTCTGGAGCTTACCGAAAATATAAACATAACAGTAAGAGGAGAGGTGTATATGCCTCACAAGTCCTTCGAAAAGCTGAACAAGCAAAAGGAAGCGAATGGCGAAACGCTTTGGGCTAACCCGAGAAATGCCGCCGCAGGCTCTCTCAGATGTCTTGATTCGAAGGAAACTGCAAAACGCGGACTTGATATTTTCGTCTTCAACTATCAGACAGGCTCACTTGGCGAGGGACTGATAGAAACTCATAAGGATACGATAGATAAAATAAGTAAGCTCGGCTTCAAAACAATTCCGATGCTTGCAGTTACATCATCGGAGGACGAGATTGTCGATGCTGTGAAAAATCTCGGCAGTGAGCGCCAAAAGCTCTCATACGATATTGACGGCGCGGTTATCAAGGTAAATTCCTTGGAAAAGAGAAAGGAACTCGGCGAGGGTACGAGTACGCCTAAATGGGCAGTTGCATATAAATATCCGCCTGAGCAGAAAAAGACCAAGCTCCTTGATATTGTTGTTCAAGTCGGCAGAACGGGCGTTTTGACACCGAATGCGGTTCTTGAGCCTGTGAAGCTCGCAGGAACTACTGTATCGAAAGCAACTCTTCATAATATTGATATAATAAGAGAAAAGGATATAAGAATAGGCGATACAGTCATAGTTCAGAAGGCGGGAGATATAATTCCCGAGGTTGTAGGAAGCGTCAAGGAGGAAAGAAAGGAAGAGCTGGAGACTTATAAGATGCCCGATTGCTGTCCGTCCTGCGGAGGCGAGCTTACCTATGACGATGCCGATAGCTTCGTTGATGACGGAGAGGACTTTACTTTAGGCGCTTTAAGATGTACAAATCCGTCTTGTCCCGCTCAGCTTGCGAGAAATATAGTGCATTTTGCATCTAAAAAGGCAATGAATATAGACGGTGTCGGCGGAAAAATAGTAAAAATGCTTCTTGATAACGCTCTGATATCCGATCCTGCCGATATTTATTATATAAGCAAGGAGCAGATAGCAAGCCTTGACAGAATGGGCGAAAAGAGCGCGGCAAACTTTATAGCATCTGTCGAAGCATCTAAAAAAGCGGGTCTTGGCAGACTTATATATGCGCTTGGAATAAGACATATAGGAGAAGTAGCATCAAAGGATCTTGCATCAAAATTCGGCTCTGTAGATGCACTTTATTCCGCAACAGTTGAGGAGATTACCGAGATAAACGATTTTGGTGAAATAATGGCAAGGAGTGTCGTTGATTTCTTTAAAAAAGATGCAACTCGTAAAATAATCCATAAGCTAAAGGCTGCTGGAGTAGTAACCGAAGAGATAGCGAAGGAAACGACAAGCGAATTTGACGGACTTACCTTTGTCCTTACCGGTACGCTTGAAAATATGACAAGAGATGAAGCCGGCGAGCTTATAAAGGCGCGCGGCGGTAAGGTAACCTCCTCGGTCTCGAAAAATACAAGCTATGTGGTAGCAGGTGAAGCGGCAGGCTCGAAGCTCACCAAGGCACAAGCTCTCGGAGTTAAGATAATAGATAAATCCGAGCTTCTTAAAATGTGTGGCATAGAATGAAAAGGTTAATTGAAATTTCTGAAAATGCAAGGGAAGTGCTGCTATCTCTTGAAAAATCGGGCTATGAGGCGTATATTGTCGGAGGATGTGTTCGTGATGCCATACTCGGCAATCAAACAAACGATTACGACATAACTACAAGCGCATTACCGGAGGAAGTAAAAAAAGTCTTTTCAAACAATAGAGTTATAGAAACTGGAATAAAGCACGGTACACTTACAGTAATATTGAACGGGGAAGCCTTTGAAATAACGACCTACCGCTCAGACGGCAAATATACCGATTCGCGTCATCCTGATAGCGTATCGTTTTCAAGCTCACTAAAAGAGGATCTTAAAAGACGCGACTTTACAATAAACGCTTTAGTATGCAATTCGGCGGGGGAAGTGTCGGATTTTTATGACGGTATTACCGATATTGAAAGAAAAACGATACGCACCATAGGTAACGCCGAAAAACGCTTTTCCGAGGATGCGTTGCGCATATTGCGCGCTGTGAGATTTTCCTCATCTCTCGGCTTTGATATCGAACAAGAAACAAAGGATGCGATGGTTTCTTTAAAATCGTTTCTTTCGAAAGTATCAAAAGAGCGTATTGCCAATGAAATAAATAGGACCCTGTGTGCGAAAAACGTAAAAAATGTACTTTTAGAAAATTGGCAAATCTTCGGTGAGATAATACCCGAAATAAAACAAATGCGTAATTTCGATCAGCGCACTAAGTATCATATTTACGATGTTTTGGAGCATACTGCGTGCGTAATATCAAACACTCCCTCCGTTGTTTATCTGCGCTTGGCAGGGCTTTTACACGATACGGGAAAGGTGTATACTTTTGTTGCAGATGAAAACGGTGTCGGACATTTTCCCAACCACTCCGAAAAGAGTGTCGAGATCGCGAAAAGATACCTTGATGAGTATAAATACGACAATTTCACAAAGGAACGTGTCATAAGGCTCATAAAATATCACGATCTGCGCTTTAAAACCGACAGAGTGTCGATAAAACGGTATCTTAATAAGTTCGGTGCCGAATTCTTTTTTGATCTTATTGAGCTTGGAAAGGCTGATAAAGGTGCACAAAATCCCGAACTTGATACGGTGAAAGCATATGCTGAGTCCGAAGCCGTCGCAAAAGATATAATTTCCGCAGGGGAGTGCTTTTCATTTGATACTCTTGCGATAAAAGGAAACGATCTTGCCGAAATTGGCTTTTCGGGAAAGGGCATTGGCAATGCCCTGAAGGAGCTTCTTTCGGAGGTAATAGAGGAAAAAACAGAAAATACAAGAGCTGCTCTTTTGAAAAGTGCGGAAAAGTTTTTAAATTGACCGAAAATTCGATTTTTACAAAATACTAACAACTTTTTGATTTTTTTGTAACATTTGAGTATTATCCTCTAATAAACAAAAAATATTTATCAAAAAAGTTGACTTTTCAACAAATATGTGCTACAATGTTACCGTGAAAAGTTTGAACAGCAAAAGGAGATCTTATATGGAATATCTATATTGTACCGTGATAGGCTATCTTTTCGGTTGCTTGAGCCCTTCTTACATAATTTCAAGAATTAAAAATGTTGATTTAAGAGAAAAAGGCACAGGAAATTTGGGTGCTACAAATACGACGATGAGCCTGGGAAGAAAGTTTGGCGTTATCGTAATGATCATTGATATTTTGAAAGCGTTTGCCGCTGTAAAGCTGTGCTTGTTTATTTTTGAGATTAAGCTTGCGGGTGTTATAGCAGGCACGTGCGCTATGCTGGGACATATGTTCCCATTCTATCTTAAATTCAAGGGTGGAAAGGGACTTGCCTGCTTCGGCGGCTTCGTCCTCGCACTTAATATAAAGCAATTCTTACTGTTGCTTATTATAGGGCTTGTTCTTTCATTTGTCTTTAATTATGGATTTATGATACCGCTTTCTGCTTCACTTGCATTTCCTGTGCTTACAGGAATTCATTATCAAAGCTTGCTTGCATTCTTGGTAACTGCGGCGGGCTGCGTTGCGGTATTGTGCAGACACAGAGAAAATATAAGAAGGATCAAGGACGGAACGGAAGTGAAATTCAGAGTATTTTTCTTGGAGCTGTTTTCAAGAAAAAAATAAATTTTCCAAAAACACAAAAAGGAATTTTCGCATCCTTGCAAAAATTCCTTTTTTGATTAAAAATTCGAAAAAAACTGTAAAAACACTTGAAATATATATTTAAAAAGTGTATTATTATAATGAATGATAAAATAGCGGAGGTCGAAAAATGGCATTTGAACTTGATAATGATTTTGATTCCGGTGTTGATATAAGAGTTGTCGGTGTGGGCGGCGGCGGAAATAACGCTGTCAACAGAATGATATCATCCAATATCAAGGGCGTTAATTTTATAGCAGTAAACACAGATAGAGCGGCGCTTCTTAAATCCGGTGCAAATAAACAAATATGTATAGGAGAAAAGGTCACCAGAGGAAACGGTGCAGGTGCTAATCCCGAAATGGGCTTTAAGGCAGCTGAGGAGAGTGCTGAAGAAATAAAAGCGGCAATAGAGGGTGCGGATATGGTGTTCGTCGCAACAGGTATGGGCGGCGGAACAGGCACAGGTGCAGCACCTGTTGTTGCAAGAATAGCAAAAGAGCTTGGAATTCTTACAGTAGGCATCGTAACAAAGCCCTTCAATTTTGAAGGAACACGCAGAATGATGCAGGCTGATTCGGGTATTACGGAGCTTTCAAAGAATGTTGACTCATTGGTGGTTATCCCGAATGAAAGACTTAAGGAGGTATCCGAGGAAAAGCTTACTCTTATGAATGCCTTCAAAATCGCAGATGATGTATTAAGACGCGGTGTACAGGGAATATCCGATCTTATAAATGTGGTTGGCTTCATAAATCTTGACTTTGCCGATGTAACTTCCGTTATGAAGGATGCAGGACTTGCTCATATGGGCGTTGGAGAAGCAAGCGGGCCGAATAAAGCAGTAGACGCAGCTAAGGCTGCAATTGCAAGCCCTCTTCTTGAAACCTCAATAAACGGCGCACACGGCATACTTCTCAATATTACCGTTTCTCAAAATGTAGAGCTTGATGAGGTTGATAAGGCTGCTACTATGGTGAAGGAATCTGCCGCGGCCGATGCTAATATCATCTGGGGCGCGAATTTCGATCCCACACTTGACGATACGGTTAAGGTGACGATAATAGCAACGGGCTTTGATAAGCTTCCAAATAAAAATATAAAAATAGATGTCGACTCCGTTGATGAAACAAAGATAAAGCAGGCAAAGCCTATCGAAGAGGATGACTATGCCGATATCATCAGAATGATCAATAAAAACCGTGAAAAGACGGAAGCTGATGATTTTGATAAAAAATATTAAATAATAATGTAGGAAAATCGCGCAGAGCTATGTCGCGATTTTTTTACAATTTCAAAATTTTTGTGAAAAATCAATAAAAATCGTACAAAAACCAAGTCGAGATAACAGCATTTTCGTGCAAAATGTAGAAAATTACTGCAAAAATCACTTTGTCTTGACTTTGAGATTTTTAAATGTTATAATGTTACCGTGCGTAGACCTATAAAAAGGTATATTTGCGCCTTTTTTATGGAAAGCACCTAAAATGATACCTCGTGTCGCTTGCGATACTGATGTATAAACATTTAATTTCAAAAGAAGGAGGAACAAGATGCCAACCTTTAACCAACTCGTAAGACAAGGCAGAACAGACAAGACCTACAAGTCTAAGACACCGGTTCTTCAAACAGGCTTCAATACCTTGAAGAATAAAGTAGTTGACCAGAGCGCACCTCAAAAAAGAGGCGTATGCACAAAGGTTACAACAACTACACCGAAAAAGCCTAACTCTGCTCTTCGTAAGATAGCAAGAGTAAAACTTACAAACGGTATGGAAGTAACAACTTACATCCCCGGTATCGGTCACAATCTCCAAGAGCACAGCGTTGTTCTTATTCGTGGAGGAAGAGTACGTGACTTGCCTGGTGTACGTTATCACATTATTCGTGGTACGCTCGATGCACAAGGTGTTGCAAACCGTAACCAGAGCCGTTCTAAATACGGTGCAAAACGCGCAAAGAAGAAGTA
Source organism: Clostridia bacterium (assembly GCA_017461765.1). Taxonomy (GTDB): domain Bacteria; phylum Bacillota; class Clostridia; order Oscillospirales; family CAG-272; genus RGIG2000. Next base: position 22,466 of record JAFTXO010000017.1, read on the forward strand.
ATTTCAAAGCGCAGGTAACTATAAGTTAAATTTATCGTAGTTCCGAAACTTGTTTAACTGAAATTAATGTTTATTATATCAGTGACACTTGTGCGGACACAACGGGAGATTTTCTTTCGAGTACCAATGATATCATATTATTAATGAAGGAGGGAAGTAAAGTGCCGAGAAGAGGTCAAATTTCCAAAAGAGACGTTTTACCGGATCCGCTTTATAATTCAAAGCTCGTAACAAAGCTCATCAATAACATCATGCTTGATGGTAAAAAGGGTGTAGCTCAGAAGATCGTTTACGACGCATTCAAAATGGTTGAAGAGAAGACCGGTCAAAACGGACTTGAAGCTTTTACAGAGGCTCTTGAAAATGTAATGCCTGTATTGGAGGTTAAAGCACGTCGTATAGGCGGTTCTAACTACCAAGTTCCTATGGAAGTAAGAGCAGAGAGAAGACAAACACTTGGACTTCGTTGGATCACATTGTTCTCAAGAAAACGCGGTGAGAAGACGATGGCTGAAAGACTTGCAGGCGAAATACTCGATGCTAAGAACAGCATGGGCGGAGCTTACAAGAAAAAAGAAGAAACACACAGAATGGCAGAAGCAAACAAAGCATTTGCACATTACAGATATTAATCACTGTCCCATTATTGAGGAAAGGAAAAAACACAGATGCCAAGAGAATATTCACTTGAAAATACACGTAACATCGGTATTATGGCTCACATCGACGCCGGAAAGACCACAACTACGGAACGTATTTTGTTTTACACAGGTAAGACACATAAGATAGGTGAAACTCATGAAGGATCTGCAACAATGGACTGGATGGAACAAGAGCAGGAAAGAGGTATCACAATTACCTCTGCCGCAACAACTTGTTTCTGGGCAGGCTCAGAAAAGCAGTTCCCGACAACACGTATCAACATCATAGATACTCCCGGTCACGTTGACTTCACAGTAGAAGTACAGCGTTCACTCAGAGTACTTGACGGTTCTGTTACCGTATTCTGTGCAAAGGGAGGCGTTGAACCTCAGTCCGAAACCGTATGGAGACAGGCTGACGAATACGGCGTACCCCGTATGGCATACGTTAATAAAATGGATATTATGGGTGCAGACTTCTACAGAGTTGTATCCATGATGAAGGAAAGACTTCACGCTAACGCAGTTCCGATCCAATTGCCTATCGGTGCCGAAGAAACATTTAAGGGTATTGTCGACCTTTTCGAAATGAAAGCCGATGTATACTATGATGACCTCGGTAAGGATATGAGAGTTGAAGAAATTCCTGCCGACTTACTCGCAAAAGCAGAAGAATACAGAGCAAACCTCGTTGAATCTATCTGCGAAACAGACGATGACCTTATGATGATGTACCTTGAGGGCGAAGAACCTTCTAAGGAAGAGCTCAAGGCTGCACTTCGTAAAGCAGTTATCGCAAATAAGATCGTTCCCGTAACCTGCGGAACGTCTTATAAGAATAAGGGCGTACAAAAGCTTCTCGATGCAGTAATCGAGTATATGCCCGCACCTACAGATATTCCCGCTATCAAAGGCGTAAACCCCGAAACAGGTGAAGCCGATGAGCGTCATGCAAGCGACACAGAGCCTTTCTCTGCACTTGCATTCAAGATCATGACAGACCCCTTCGTAGGAAAGCTTTGCTTCTTCCGCGTATACTCGGGTGCTGTTGAAGCAGGAACAAGCGTGTATAACTCCTGCAAGGATAAGACCGAAAGATTTGGACGTATCCTCCAAATGCACGCAAATGATAGAAAAGATATCGACATTTGTTACGCCGGAGATATCGCAGCAGTTGTAGGCGTTAAGAATACAACAACAGGTGATACCTTCTGTGACGAAAAGAATCCTATCATACTTGAATCCATGGAATTTCCCGAGCCTGTTATCAGCGTAGCAGTTGAGCCTAAAACAAAAGCAGGTCAGGAAAAGATGGGCATCGCTCTTGCAAAGCTTGCAGAGGAAGACCCCACATTCAGAACCTATACAGATGAAGAAACAGGACAAACGATCATCGCCGGAATGGGTGAGCTTCACCTTGAGATCATCGTTGACCGTCTCCTTCGTGAGTTCAAAGTAGAAGCAAACGTAGGTAAGCCTCAGGTTGCTTATAAGGAAACTATCAGAAGAAGCGCAGACGTTGACCATAAATACGCTCGTCAGTCGGGTGGTAAGGGTCAATACGGTCACGTTAAGATCATTATGGAGCCTAACGAGCCCGGTAAGGGATACGAATTCATCAACAAGGTTGTCGGCGGTGCAATTCCGAAGGAATATATTCCTTGTGTAGATGCCGGTATCCAGGCTGCAGCACAGACAGGTGTACTTGCAGGCTATAACGTTGTTGACTTCAAGGTTACTCTTTATGATGGATCATACCACGAGGTTGACTCGTCCGAAATGGCATTTAAGATCGCTGCATCCATGGCTTTCAAGGAAGCAATGAGAAAAGCAGACCCCGTTCTTACAGAGCCTATCGTTAAGGTTGTAGTTGTAACTCCCGACGATTATATGGGTGACGTTATCGGTACACTCAACTCTCGCCGTGGACAAATTCAATCTATGGATCCCGTTGCAGGCGGACAACAGGTTACCGCAATGGTTCCTCTTGCAGAAATGTTCGGATATGCAACAGTATTGCGTTCATCCACACAGGGTAGAGCAAGCTACTCAATGGAACCCGATCACTTTGCTGAAGTTCCTAAGAGCATTCAGGATAAGGTTATCGCAGAGCGCGGACGTAACAACGCTTAATAAAAAACAAATATATAACAAATATGGAGGAAAACTCAAATGGCAAAACAAAAATTTGAAAGAACCAAACCCCACGTTAACATTGGTACTATCGGTCACGTTGACCACGGTAAAACCACTTTGACAGCAGCTATCACAAAGACACTCTCTCTCGGCAACTCCAACATCGAATTCTTGGATTACAGCCAAATCTATAACTGCACCGAAGAAAGAGAAAGAGGTATCACAATCAACTCTCGTCACGTTGAGTACGAAACAGCAAACCGTCACTACGCACACGTTGACTGCCCAGGCCACGCTGACTATGTTAAAAACATGATCACAGGTGCTGCTCAAATGGACGGTGCTATCCTCGTTGTTGCTGGTACAGACGGCCCTATGGCTCAAACTCGTGAGCACGTTCTTCTTGCTCGTCAG
>JAFTXO010000018.1 GCA_017461765.1 Clostridia bacterium
AGACAGCTATATAACAGAGGCTCTTAACCAAAAAGCAGGCGAGCTCCCTACAAGCTCATATAGCTACAATTGGACATCATACAAATATTATTCAAACGGTTATGAAAGCGACTTTATGTGGTATATTGACCTTGAATACGAGGGTGAATACTACAGAGGTGTATATTTTGACAGCTACCGTACGTATTATACCGACGAGAGTGGCTCAAATCAATCCTCTAACGGCTATTATACTTATCAGACATATTGGTTTAAATACGAGCCTATTTCGTGGACAGTGATCGAAGAGGAAAGCGGTTATGTAACGCTTTTGTGCGATATGATCATCGATTCTCAGGAATACGACGACTCACACAGCAATACCGATTATTATAGCAGTAATATAAGAGCATGGCTTCTTAGCTCGTTTTATGAAACCGCATTCAATTCCGAGCAAAAGAATATTATAGCTTTGAGCGGAGATTATAATGATCAAGTAATTCTTTTAGACTATGACGATGTATCATACTATTCATCATCTCTTCTTGCAAAGAACGGAACTGATTACGCAATGATTCAGGGCTTGTATGATAGAACAAGCCATTGGTGGTTGGATATTTACGGCTGTGGAGATAACTACGTTATCAATGAAGATGGAGGAGTTGACACAGGCATACAATTGAACTATACATCTTGGGGCGTAGTTCCTGTTGTGACAATTATGCTCGGCGAATAAAAACAAACAAAAAATCCGACCCTGTGTCGGATTTTTCGTTTTTATATCAATCGTTAGAATACGGCTTTGTGGCTTCAAGTATCGATGATTTGCCCTCAAGAGCGGATTTCTCGACGTTTTCCGCGCTTATGTGTCCTCCGTGAACAAGACAGCCCGCTCCGCCGACACATCCGTCGACGCAAGCCATTCCCTCTATGAAGTTAGCCTCGATCTTACCGTACGATAGCTTTGCGAGCGCGCTTCTGCATTGATCGATACCGTCGCACGATACGCTGCGCACCTTGAAATCCTTTCCTTGCTCGGCAACACCCTGCTTGATTGCATCTGAAAGACCTCCGCAACGGGCAAAAATACGTCCGAAGTAGGATGCTGTGTCCATTTTTTCCTCGTCGAGCACGGTTATTTCAATATCCTTGCTATCGAAAAGCGCCTGAAGCTCCTCAAAGGTTATAACACAGTCAACGTACGGCGCGACCTCTGCCTTTTTAAATTCACGCTTTTTCGAGGTGCACGGTCCGATAAAGATCACTCTTGCGTTTTTATCGTGATCCTTTATGTATTTCGATATACGCGCCATAGGAGAAAGGCTTGAGGATATATCGGGAATATACTGCTGAAAATGTTTTTTAACGTAATCGACGAATGCGGGGCAGCAGGAGCTTATAAGAAATCCTCTTTCCGCAAGCTCGGCAGATTCACTCTCGGCAACCATATCAGCACCGAGTGCCGCCTCCCAAACCTCATCAAAGCCAAGAGCCTTGATACCCGACACAACCTGACCTAATTTTGCGTAGGTGAACTGCGAGGATATCGCGGGAGCAACGACCGCATAGAGCTTGTAGCTTTTGCCGCCGTTTGAGCCTTTTATAAGATCTATTGTCTGACATATGTACGATTTATCCGATATAGCGCCCCAGGGGCAGTGATAAACGCAAGCTCCGCAGGCGATACATTTCGAATTGTCGATCTCAGCCTCCTGCGTATTTTCGTTCATCGAGATAGCCTTTATCTTGCAAGCGCTCTCGCACGGACGCTTTCTGTTCGTTATAGCGGCGTAAGGGCAGACACGTGCGCACTTTCCGCACTCTCTGCACTTTGACTTATCGATGTGGGCAACGTGATTGCGATCAAAGGAAATTGCGCCAAAATCGCACACGTCCTCGCACCTATGAGCAAGACAGCCGCGGCAGGCAGTGCCGACCTCATAGCCTCCTGCGGGACATTCGTCGCAGGCAATACCGATAACCTGAATAACATTGTCGTTTTCCGACACGTCCTCGCCCATAGCGAGCTTTATTCTGTCTGAAACGATCGCGCGCTCCTTGTATACGCAGCAGCGCACAGTAGGTGTTTTTCCCGGAGCTATTATCTTTGGGATGTCAAGAAGAGAGGACGAAAGGGTGTCGTCCCATTTTCGTTTTGCGACCTCGCGCAAAACTCTGTATTTAAGATGCTGTACCTTGGTATCGAATTTTCTTGTGATCTTGCCCATGATAAAGCCTCCTTCGTTGGTTCTTTTAACAATTGTAACATATTTTTTTTGCTAAATCAATATGAACTTCTCAAATATTATAGAAAAAATTGTTAAACAAATCAATATTTTATTTATTTACTATTGCAAATGTGCGCGCATTGATGTATAATATATATACCCATATTAAAAAATATATAGATTTTCTTTGTAAAAAATACGATTTCAAACAAAGCTTAAGGAGAAAAATTATGGTTGTCGGAATTATATTAATGATAGCGAGCGTGTTTTTGTTCATCATGGTCATGACGGTGTTCTTGCCCAAGGCTATGCTGAAGCCGAAATGCCGGATCAAAGCGCCCGAGGGACGCGGAATAAAGAGAGTGCTTTTAAACGGCAACCGATGTATAGTATACAAGGCGTCGAGCGAGGTGGGAAAATATATAGATCAGTATCTTCTTTACGACGATAACGGCACAAAGATACTAAGATGTATGACAAACGGCAGAGTGAGATATCTTGATTACGATATCGTTATTTTTGACAGCTCCGATAAAGCGGTCGACGTTGTAAACGTAAAGGAAGAGATAATAAAGGGCAACCTTACAAGACGTGTCGAGCTTCCGAAAAACACATCATACGTCAGCATAGTTATCCGTCAGGCGGATAATCTGAATTATAAAAAGCCCCCGCTTATGAACGTTTCGGGAAAGAGCATATTCCTTTATTCGATAATTGCTTTTCTTGTTACGTTTCTTGAGACGTTCGTTCTCAAAATAAGCTGCGCTTACGCATTTGGCGGAGTGTTCAGGGAATCGTTTATTCAATCGACAAGCTCGCTTGCGATAAGCATAGTGCTTTCACTCGTGACGGCGTGCATAGGTGTATTTACAGTGATATACAGCGTTAAAATTCGCGGAAAACGCTGATCAAGTTTATAAGGATAGGACTACATATGCGAAAAGAAGACATAATTTCAAAAGGAAAATATTCATATTCTCAGCCCGAAAATCTCATTTCCGTTAAAAACTATCTCTTTGTAAGAAACGAGGACGGAAAGAAGGCTGTATTGCTCCGTATGTCGAATGACAGGAATGAGGCTTGCGCAAGATTCGGCTTTGCTCTTTATCAGATAGACGCAAAGGGCAAGGTTATTGGCGAGGAGCGATTTGACAGTACCGAAAGCGTTTCGTACAAGCCAAGCTCTCATTTTGCGTTTGACAGACAGATCATCGTTTCGGAGAAATGCACGAATTTCAAAATAAAATTGCTTTACGCGACATATGGCGAATATTCATATAAGCTCGAAAATAACGAGGTCACGGTCGACTTTACCGAAAAGGTGGCTGTGGCGGCGGTCGGCGGCCGCGCCCCCGAAAGAAAAATAAAGCCAAGAAAGATAACTCACAGAGCCTTGGAGCTTCCGTGGATCTACGCGGTGCTTGCATTTTTCGTTCTGGCGGCGATGCTGTTTATCGTTGGCTTGCAGTTAAATAACTTCAAGGAGAATGAATACGAATTCACCTTGGAGGGCGTAGAGTACGAGTTTATCGACAAGGAAGAAAATGAGGTCGTAATCGTCGGCTGTACCGAAAAATACGAAAACGTACTTATTCCATCCGAGATCGAGGGCTGTAAGGTAATTGGCATCGAGGACGGCGCGTTCAAGGGTGATAACGTAATAAAGCGTGTAAGGATCGAGGGCGTTGATATCGGTGACGAGGCTTTTGAGGGATGTGAAAATCTCGAGGAGGTATATCTTGTTGGAGTTGATGATATCGGCGAAAGAGCATTTTTTGAGTGCGAATCCTTAAAGACCGTTTCTTCGTCGGGACTCAAAAGAGTAGACGATGAAGCATTTGCAGGCTGCTCAAGACTTGAAAAGGTCGAGATAACGGGCGATGAGAAAAAGCAGACTGTTCTTAAAATGGGTGAGCTTGTGTTTGCCGATTGCTCAAGGCTTGAGAAGGTATCGATCGATCAGGTAATAAGATATTCCGATGATAAGGATATCTTCGACGGCTCGTATGCTATCGAGGAGCTTCATTTGGGAAGCTTCTGCTATACTATTCCGAGCATCGACGGCTACGTTGCGGGCGAAAGCTCCGTAATGGCACTTTTCGGATATCCCGTAAATACATCGAAGGTCGCTCTTAAGACTCTTTCGATAGATAACATCGACAAAATAGGTAACGAGTTCTGCTCGGGACTTGAAAATCTTACTACGGTAAGCATAAATAATTCCGTTATAAGCTCGATAGGCAACGAAGCGTTCATGGATTGCGAGAGCCTTAAAAACGTAGTTCTTAAGGGCTCCGTCGAGTCGATCGGAAAATACGCCTTCGCAAATTCGGGCATTGAGAGCTTTGATGCGAGTGATACAGTAAAAATCGGTGAGGGCGCGTTTACGGGATGCAAATCTCTTAAGGATGTAATGATAGATACCGATTCTCCCCTTGAGGAGATAGGAAGCGAGGCGTTTAAGGGCTGCTCATCACTTGATAGCGTTGTATGTCCCATATCGCTCGTTATGATAGGTGACCACGCCTTTGCAAGCAGCGGAATAAAGAGCCTTTCCCTTTCGGAGAATGTTTACGTTATAGGCGACAGCATCCTTGAGGGCTGTAAGCAGATAGAAACAATGACGATCCCCTACCTTCCCGATAACGGTATGAGCTACTTCTTCGGCGAGGGCAAGGAAGGATATTTCGGAACTGTAAGCTCAGTTCCCGAGTCGCTCTCGTTTATAAAGATCTGGGAATGCACAGAGATCTCCGAGGGCGCATTCAAAAACCTTAAAGGACTTAAAAAGGTAGAATTCCCCGACGGACTTTTGTCAGTCGGAGCATACGCGTTTGACGGATGCCTTGCACTTGAGGAATTTGAAATTCCCGCAACGGTCGTTTCGATCGGCGATTACGCATTCCGCAATTCCGGACTTTTAAGCGCACACCTTCCCGAAACCGTTGAGTCGATCGGTCTTGGCGCATACGAGGGATGTGAGCATCTTACCGCAATAACGATCCCGTTCCTCGGACAGGCGAAGGATTCGGAGAACAGACATTTCGGATATATTTTCGGTGCGGAGCTCGTGACGGATGAGGACAAGATCCCGCTTTCCTTGGCAACAGTTACTCTTACCGACGATATCACCGAGATCGAGCCTTACGCATTCTACGACTGCGTCGGAGTTGTTAGATTCAATCTCCCCGCAGGAATAAAATCGATCGGAAATTACGCATTTGCAGGCTGTGAAAAGCTTGCATCGGTAAATCTTTCCGATGTTATAACACTTGGAAAATACGCATTTGCAAATACGGCGATCACATCGGTTACGCTCCCTGAGCATATAACCGTTATTCCCGAAGGACTTTTCTCGGAAAGCAAGTCGCTCAAAGAGGTGGTACTCCCCGATAAGCTTACAAGGATTTCCGAGGGTGCATTCTTCGGCTGTACATCGCTTGAATACTTAACGCTTCCCGAAGCCTTGACCACCGTTGAAAAGAACGCGTTTGCAAATAGCGGACTTAAAAAGCTTACCCTTTCTGAAAACGTAAGCACAATAGGTCTTGGCGCGCTTGCAGGATGCTCATCTCTTACAGAGCTTTCCGTGTACTTTAACGAGGAATACTCGGCGCTCGGATATCTCTTTGGCGGACTCGGAATTACCGTTCCTGAGAGCCTGCGTACCGTTACGGTAGGCGGAGCAACCGTTCTTACATCGGGAGCGTTCAACTCCTGTGCTTACCTTGAGGAGATATATCTCCTTGACGGTGTTGTCAGTGTTGAGGCGTATGCGTTCAAGGATTGTAAGAACTTAAGATACGTTGAATTCCCGGAAACTCTTTCAGATCTTCATCCGAAGGCATTTGACGGCTCGTATAAGCTTATGGAGGTATATTGCCCGAATGCTTATATGCAAGAGGCTATACAGGCGGCTTGCGAGCATATTCTCTCGCTTGGCACAACAGAAAAAGCGCCCACCGTTACGACAACGGACGGATATAAATTCGCTCAGTACGCAGACGGCTGGTATCTCGTAGGATATCCCGTAGCATCTGTTATAAGTGTTCCGTCTTCATTTGAGTACGGTACGGAAAAGATAAGCGCCTTTGCTATCCCGAATAACCTCTTCCGTGACAATAGCTCGATAAAGACGGTTATACTTCCCGCATCGGTAACATCGATAGGAACGAGAGCGTTCTATAATTGCAGATCGCTTGAAAGCGTAGAAATAAACGAAAAATCAACTATAACAGAGATAAGAAACGAGACCTTCGGCGCATCGTCATCACTTAAATCTGTTAAATTCCCGAATACCGTAAAAGCCATAGGCTCTTACGCATTCGTTGGCTGCAGCAATCTTAAGACGGTTTCATCCTCAACATCACTTGAAACGATAGGAGAGGGCGCATTCCAAAGCTGCTCATCACTTGAAAAAATAGAGCTTTACTCAAGGGTAAGCTCAATAGGCACAAACGCCTTCTATAAATGCTCAAAGCTTTATGACGTATATAACTATTCGACGCTTGAGCTTACGGCAGGCGACACATCAAACGGATACGCGGCAAGATACGCAGTAAAGGTACACTCCTCCTCATCCTCCAACGCATCGAAGGAGGTTGAAATATCGGGTATCGGCGTATTCAGAAACGCGGGCACGGAATGGTTGCTTGTAAAATATAACGGCACAGGGGAAAGACTTGAGCTTAAATCCTTCAAGAACGGAAGTGTAACGGTTTCCTCTTACCGTATCGCAGAAAACGCATTCTCCGGCAACACGACCCTTAAGGAAATCGTTGTCGGCGCTCAGGTAAAGCAGATCCAAGCGGGCGCGTTCTCAAAATGCACGTCGCTTGCAAAAGTAGATCTTTCATCGTCTTCAATTAAGGAGATCGACAGTGAGACCTTCGTCGGCTGTACGGAGCTCAGAACCGTATCGCTTCCGTCTTCTGTAAAGAAAATAGGCGACAGAGCCTTTGCTGAGTGTGTAAGACTTCACAGCGTGGGTATGCCCGCATATCTTGAAACGATAGGAAAGGGCGCGTTCTACGGCTGTCAGAGACTTGTATCGATCGAGATCAGTGAAAGAGTTTCGTCGATCGGTGACGACGCATTTGCTGATTGCAGTATGCTTTACGAGGTAATTGACCTTTCAACAAAGCTTGATATAATTTTGGGCGACGCTTCCTTCGGTAAGGTAGCGCTCAACGCAAAATACGTACCCACCTATAAATACGATGAGTGCGATAAGATATACCAAAACGGCTGTTATCTTATCAAGCTCGGGGATGAGTGGCTCTTCTATGCGATAGATTACGACTTTGATAAGACCTACCTTGAGCTCCCCGAGGGAGACGGAGCAGATATCGTGCTCGGCTCGAACTCATTCTACGGAGCTAAGTTCACAGGCTTGGTTCTTCCCAAAACGGTAAAGACAGTAGATAAGGATGCGTTTGTCGGCGTGTCGGGATTTACAACGCTTTACTACAAGGGTACAAAGGACGAGTATTCTACGGTAAGCGGTTCAGGCTTCCTTCCTTCCGAAAGATACTATTACGGTATATGCGTACATGATTGGGATCAGTGGACATACAAAAACGGCGCTCCCTCGATAGATATGTGCGAAACCGTTACGGAAACTCTTGCTCCTACGTGCTTTGCAAGCGGATACGAGATAACCACCTGTCCTTGCGAGGGCTGTGATTACCGAACTGAGGTCTATATAGATCAGCTTGAGCACGAGTTTGTTGATTCCATATGCACACACTGTAAGAAGGAACAGATATTCCTTGATTATACAAACGCTCAAAGCTACGTATCGAGCGGTCTTATAGCGCTTGATCAGTTTGCGCCGGATGAGGGTGGAGACAGATTTGTATCGGAGAACAAGACAAACTCCAGCACCTCAACCTTTACAGTAAACGCTCAGGGCGAGTTTATGATAATCACCTTCACCTACGGCGTTTCGTCGGAAAAGGGAGCGGATAAGCTTGCAATAAAGCTTAACGGCGAAAGACTTGCGACCGTATCGGGCGAGGAAAAGGATGAAATGACACTCACTCTTGAGGCAGGCGACGTACTCGTATTTGAATATTCAAAGGATTTTGCAAATTCAGAGGGCGAGGATATCGCGTACGTACAAAACATAGAAATCATTAAATAACGACTATTCTGATAGTGGAGCGAAAAATGCTGAAATATAATGACATAATACAAAAATTAACGGTAAAGCAAAAGATCGCGTTACTTACGGACACCCACGAGCTGATATCCGAGGATGTCAGCTCACTGGGAATACCTTCAGTATCCGTTGCAAAGCTTTGGGATGCCAATCTCTCTTATGGAAAAGAGAGCATATTCCCCTCGCCGATGTCGCTTGCTAACTCGTGGAACGATGCTCTTTTCGGAGAGGTGTGCGTAAGACTTGCACAGCTTTCAGCCAAAAAGGGAGCGAACCTTTTCGTGCTTCCCAAGGCAAGCGCCGCAAGCAGCTCTTACGGAAGTGAGCTTTCCGAGGATCCGTGTCTTTCGGGCAAGCTCGTAGCGGGCGCGGTAAAGGCAATGAGCGCGAAGGAAATTCCGATCTGTCTTCAAGCTCCCGTATTTACCGACGAGGATGCAAAGATGCTCGACAAAGAGCCCGATTTCGCAACTCTTTATTCAAGAGGAGCGATGCCGTTTAAAAAGGCTCTTGGCGCAGGAAGCGTAAATGCGGTGCTGTTCAGCGAAAAATGCGAGGACAAAAAATATTCTGCGGCAAACGATAAGCTTCTTCAAAAATCAATCCCCGCAGACTTTACCAAGATAAGCAAGATAGATCAGGGCGAGCAGACCTCGACCGAGCTTTCAAAGGGCAATCTGCTCCTTGGCGGCTCATCTTCCGCTATTGAGATAGCGTATGAGAACTACGTTCGTATACACCGTTCTATGCAGGAGGGCGGAGCTACCGTTCAGGAGCTTCAGATGACCCTTAAGGACGGAGCGGCGATAAGCGAGGAAATGATAGATGAGGCGCTTGACAAAAAGCTTGAGCTTGCGTTCTTTTGTAAGGATCACGCTCATATAGCCGATAACGGCGATATCGAAGCAATCGCGTACGAGGCGGCTAAGGAGAGCATAGTTATGCTCAAAAACAGACAGGGCAACCGTCAAAGCGCACTCCCCTTGAGAAAGGGCGAGAGGGTCTGCATAATCGGTGATATAATAGCCGACGGAGAGGAAAAGACCTTTGTAGGATTTAAGGAAAAGCTCACAGATGCCCTTGATGCAGTGAATGTAGTTGGCTATGCGCGAGGCTACGATATAAATGCCGATAGAAGCGAGCAGCTTTTAAAGGAAGCGTCAAGCATTGCTGAGCACGCGGATACGGTACTTCTTTTCTTAGGACTCGGAAAAACGCGAGAAGCGTCACTTAGTGACAATTACCGTCTTGCGTTGCCGGCAAACCAACAAGCCTTGGTGCATACGCTTTCTCTTATGAAAAAGAAAATAATCGCTATCGTATGCGGAGAGCATCTGCCGTCTGTGGAATTTGACAGAAGAGCGGCGGCAACACTTTTTGCTCCTCTTGAGGGTTGCGCGGTTGCAAAAGCCCTTGGCGAGATACTTATAGGAAAAACAAACCCCTCCGGCAAGCTTGCTTATGCGGGATATAACGATCCCGACGGTGATTTCCGTGAGATGCAAAAGACGAAAAAGGACGGAAAGAGAAGGATAGGACCGTTTGTGTGCTACAGATATTTTGATTCAAGTATGCAAAAATCGAAATATCCCTTCGGCTACGGTATTTCGTATTCGAGTGTAGCGTACACATCGCTTTCGGTATCGCAAAAGAAGATAACTCTTTCGGTACAGAACACAAGCAACAGAGAGTGCAGTGAGGCGGTACAGATATACGTAAGCAAGGATAAGAGTGCGATCTTGCGACCTATAAAGGAGCTTAAGGCGTGCGCTAAGGTCAAGCTCGGTCCGCGCCAGAGAATGCAGATAACCCTTAATCTTAACGATATGGGTGTTTACGATATCAAAAAAGAAGCAGAGCTTTGTGAAAGCGGCGGATACGCGATATACGCGGCATCGTCAGCATCGAACGTAAGAATTTCGAAAAAAGCTGTTATTTCGGGAGATATTCTTACGAAAACACCATACAGACTATCCGATTACATCTACACAGTATCGAATATTCGCTCGGAAAATTACACAATGGAGGCATACTGTAAACCTATGAATAAAAAATCAAAACTTAAAATGGCGGGAATATGGCTTATCGCTCTTATGATATTTGCCGATGTTATATACGGTGTTGGCGGACTTCTTATGGGTATACCGTTTGAGAAGCATATTCTATCCGTTGTTATAATAAACGCGATATGCTTGGCTCTTAGCATGCTTATGATAATCATAGGCGCTGCAAAGAACAAAAGAAAGCTTCTTGAAGCGGAGATGAAGGAAATGAAAGCCGCGCAAGAGCTTTTCCGCGATGTTGAGCGCATAAATGCAAACGCGCTTGAGGATCTTTTCGTTCATGAGTTCGATATGCTTTACGAAAAGGAAGCTGCGCCTGAGGAGCAGATAATGCAGAAGGACGAATCCACTTATACATATATGGCTGTTGATACGGATCTTCCCACGGTTGCAAGGGAGCTTGAAAAGTTCCTTGAGGAAAGCGGTCTTTCCGTTTCTGCGGAAACAGCAAGAGCGATCCTTTCATCAATGCTCACATCAAGACTTTTGGTGGTTCGCACAAATCAGAAGAGCAAATACGAGAAGCTCGTTTCCGCTCTCGCAAGATTTTTCGGCACAGAGCCGCATCTTGATTCCTTCGCATCCTATAACGGCTCAAACAGAACACTCTATTCAAACGGAACAGACTCCTCACCTCTTATGCAGGCAGCGCTTTGCGCAGCTGCTGAGATCAATAAGCCCACCTTCTTCGGCGTTGGTGATATCAAGCTTGAGGATGCGGGCAAGGTGATAGTTCCTTACGTTCAGTATCTTACAAATCCCGATGCCGATTTTTCGATTGAGGAAAACGGAAAAACGATCACGCTCCCCTCGAATATTTGGTTTATAATAAGCCCGTACCAAAGCGATTCACTCGATACTATTCCCGCATTCGTTTCAAACGTGGCTATGGTAATAGATCTTGATGCTAAGCTTTGTCAGGAAAAGGCTCAGAAGACACCTGTAAAGGCGATCACCTGCCATCAGATGGAGGCTCTTGTTTACCGTAGCAAGAAGGCGTCTGAGGTAGTCGAGGAGCTTTGGAAGAATATTGACACACTTGAAAGCTTCGTAAACGAGCGCGCTCCTTATCATATAGGAAACAAGCTTTGCTTGCAGATAGAATGCTATATGGCAGTTTGTCAGAGTGCAGGAGGTAAGCTCTCTGAGGCTATTGACGGCGCCGTTTCCGCTAAGCTTTTGCCCTCTATACTTGCAATTTTGAAGGGTAACGCGAGCATGGTCGATATCGATCTTGCACAAACCTTTGAAACTATCTTCGGTGACGAAAATGTTACGCGTTGCCGCAGTATGATCAAAAATACGGTTATCGGCGCAAGACCGACACAGACAGCTCAGTCAAGCGCGCCTAAGGCTCAAGCCCCGAAGGCTGAGGAGCAAACCGATACGCAAGGAGTGATGGACAATGCCGAATAATACATTTCTTTCCGCAAATATATGGCAGTATATTTGGGATGTGGCATCCTCAGGCACTTTTATCGCTATATATGTAGCGGTGCTTGCTCTTATATTCGTATGGATACTTCTTGCTCTTATTTCAAGGGATAATAAAGCATCAAAGATCGTTATAACGGGCGCAGATATCCCCACCCCCACTCCCATAGCTGAGGAAAAGCCGAGCAAGGCAGAGAAAAAGGCAGAAAAGAAGGCGGAAGCAAAGAAGGAAGAAAGCCCGGATACAGTACCCGTTATTGAAAATGACGATGATAAAAAGGGCAGATTCTGCAAGC
>JAFTXO010000019.1 GCA_017461765.1 Clostridia bacterium
ATCACAACGGACATCCTCAATATTGTCGGAAACCTTTCAAACATCGAAAGCTACCGTCAGCCACAGGATTGTACCACCATTCCACAACACAGACCACGAAAGGAGCGTAAGAAAGATCGTGAGTGGGAACACACATTATAAGAACGGCGGGCGTGTCAATGCGATGCGCCCATTTCCATTATCGGTATATTTTTCTTCTGAAGGGAGGAAAATAATCTATGAAAATTAAGAAAGAACGAGGTAATTGAATGGGGAAAGTTTTAACCAATGAAGAACGCGAAAAGCGTATGGCAGAAGATATATGGTTGAATTATTTTAACCGTTATCTCTTTGAACACGGCACAATTTCCGAAAAGGAATATAAGAAAATGACCGAGCTTATTGCCATTAGAAAATCTAAACGATCTCCCGAAAGGGATGCAAGGTGAGCGTACTCACCTCGGAAGTTACCGCAAGGTACTTCCGATACATAGCACCGCCGAAAAAATCTTTTGGCGAATTTCGACTTTTCTATTGCAATTTGAGGTCGGTTGTGGTATAATGAAGTCAATAGATGATGATAAAACGAACTTTATAGAAAGGATAACAGTATGGATATATTAAGTATCAGAACAATGCTACGCACGAAATCAATATATGATATTCCTCTGCGAGTAACTTATTATGCACGTGTTTCTTCGGAAACCGACGAACAGATCAATTCGCTCGATAACCAAATAGCGTATTACGAAGATTTAATTAAAAAGAATGCCGCTTGGACTTACGTTCCCGGCTACGTTGATGAAGGACTTTCTGGCATCTCCACGAAGAAAAGAAAACATTTCAATGAGATGATTGCAGATGCAAAGGAGGGATTGTTCGACCTCATTATTACGAAGGAAATCTCCCGATTTGCTCGTAATACCCTTGACTCTCTGCAACACACAAGAGAACTCCTTGGATGCGGAGTCGGTGTATTCTTCCAAAACGACAACATCAACACACTTGACGAGGATGCGGAGCTTCGACTCACCATTATGTCCTCTATCGCACAAGACGAGCTTCGCAAGCTGTCCTCGCGTGTTAAATTCGGGCATCAGCAGGCAATCAAATCAAGCGTAGTGCTTGGTAATAGCCGTATCTTCGGATACAAGAAAGAAGATAAACGCCTTGTCATTGACGAGAGCCAAGCGCCGATGGTGCGTGATCTGTTCCGTCTGTACGCTACGGGCGAATACAGTATGAAACAGCTTGAAAAGATTTTTTATGACCAAGGCTACCGCAATTACAACGGCAACAAGATCGCTCACACCACGATGTCGGGCATCATATCCAACCCCAAGTATAAAGGATATTATGTCGGTAACAAGGTGCGCATCGTGGATATGTTCACGAAGAAACAGAAATTCCTACCGCCCGAAGAATGGGTAATGTTCAAGGACGAAACGGGCGAGATTGTGCCTGCTATCGTATCCGAAGAAATATGGGATAAGGCAAACGAGGTGTTGGCTCGTAGAAGCGAGGACGTGAAGAACCGCCAAGGCATCTGCAACCACGCAAATCTGCTCACGGGCAAATTATACTGCGCTCATTGTGGCACGGCATATTATCGCAGAGAGTCCAAGAGTAAGGACGGCAAGGTGAACTCCAAATGGGTATGCTCCAATAAGATCAATAACGGCGCGGATGCCTGCCCGTCCTTCCCGATATACGAGGACGAGATCAAACCCGTATTGTTCGAGGTGTTCAGCGAAACGCGAGTTGAGATTGAAGCTCTGCTGAAAAGCTATGAGGAAATGTTCAGATCAATGGAGGCGGACGATGAAACCACCAAGCAGATGGAAGAACAGCAGCGTATCATAGAACTTGCCGACCAAAAGAAAAACAAGCTCTTGGAGCTTGTTACGACGGGTGCTATTACAACGGCAAATTTCAAATCTATGACCGCTACCTGCGACCGAGAGGTGGAAGAAGCAAAAAGAACCCTCGCGGAGCTGGAGGAACAGTTATTCACCAAAGAGGAATACCGCAAGCATATCGCAGAGGTAAAAGCAAGGCTCGATGCGGCAGTTAGGGATGCAAGCACGGGCGTTATATCAAACGAATTTGTGGCTCAGTATATTGATAAAATCTTCGTCACATTAACCGATGATGATACGGCGAAGCTTGAAATCAAGATATTTACGGGCAAAAGCACTGAAAAATGGCTCAAAAAGCTCAGTGCAAGGAGTAGAGGTCGTACGGGTGTCACGATGAAGAAAATGGTTGAGTCTTACGAGAATTCAATCAAGACAAAATAAGTTAATTATTTTTCTAACTATTCTCTGAATCTCATAGAATTTCAGAGCTCGTAAGAAGAAAAAGCATTTCCGTTTCGGCGGAAATGCTTTTTTCATCATGCTTCAATATAGATTATGCTGTTACGCTCTAATCTTATTTCTAATTCGTTGTTTTGAAAGACTGTTTTGTTATATGGTGTATATGTATTATTTTCATCAACCAAATATATTTTGGCGTCTGACATATCCCAGCCGTCTACATTCACTTTTACAATTTTACTGTTTTCATTATCATTTTCGGCATAATAAGTTATCATTAAACCTGTTTTTTCGCCATTTTTGGCGGCTACAACATAAACGTTCTCATCGTCAGATTCGTTAAAGACCTGTGTGCCAAGCTGATAAAGATTTGCATAAATACAAAAAGCGTAATAGCCCTTTAGAGGCTCCATTGTGTAAAAATCCCAGATGCCATTAAACGTGCCCGGTCTTGCATCATAATACATAAGCATATCAATATCGGGATTGTTCTGTCCTGCACTCATACAAGCGGCAATAAAGGCAGCTCCCTTCATACCGATAATTTGCTTAATTGAATAAACAAATTCCTTTGTCCAGCAACGAACATAGTTCCATTCATTCAAAATGCTTTCCACATTTCCGTAGCCGTATTTTTCAAGCATTCTTTTAATTCTTGAGCCTTTTATGGAAACATCCGTTGGCTCTGTCCAATACCAATGCCAGGAGAAAAAGTCAAGAGGTACATTTCCTTCCTTGCTTATAGCCTGCAAAAAGCGTTCCATAAAGCCTTCATCACCCACCGAGGCAGGACCGCCAATTTTCAAGTGTGGAAAGCAAGATTTCAAATGCTTTGCGGCAGTTATATAAAACCTAATATAATCAGCCTCTGTACCGCTCCAACACTTTTTATTGGTTGCTCCGTCAGGGTCAATATCCGGCTCGTTCCAGATTTCCCAATATTCTATATCGTACTTAAAGCCGTTTGCCCAACCCTGTGTATAGTGCAAGATAATATGCTCACAGATCTGTGCCCACTTTTGAAAATCCTTCGGCATAATTGTGCCGTACTTTTTAATCTCGTGCTCTATTCTTGAGCCCAAGCGGTAAAAGGGCTTTGTGCCATATCTGAATATTTGAGAAAGGTACAGGTCAGTACACGCAAAATCATAGCTATCGGGGTCGCTTACGTCTGCATCAAAATTCGGGAATATGGCGTGAACGTCTACTGTATGCTCACCACCGTAGCCTGAATAAAAGGACGCATCGTGTACGCGGGCATAGGGTATTCTTGCCTGCTTATAGCTGTCCTGGTTTCCTCTTGTCTGCTCCTTGCCTGCAACAACGGGACCGTTATTAACGGCGTGCATTATTTTTATCTTACCGATTTCCTTGGAGTAATAAATTTTAACAGTACTCATTATTTCTCCTTTTTAGCCTGTGTGATAGCTTTTATTTTCTTCATATCGAATTTTGGCTTTCTTTCATATGTATAAAGACCGTTTACCTCTTGCTCTACATCGTAAAGCTGAGTGTAGCAGAAGCCGCAAACATACGGACAATTAATAAGCGCCTTGGTAAGATACTCATATCTTTCAAAGAACTCCTCTTCCGTCTTAGGGCCGTTGCCGTAACCCCAACCGCCCACGCCGTCGAGATCCCATTGGATGCCGCCGTATTCGCTTAAGTACAGTGCCATATCCTTGTAATCTGTAGATTTTTGATATCTTGCAACCCAGTTATGATAAGGATGCTCGTCATAATTCTTGAGCATTTCGTCTTGGGTGGGTGCTAAGTAAATTTTCTCAAAATCTTCTTTATTCTGAATATAGTCGTGAAGGTCGTAAATATCCGAAACGACCTGATAGTTACCGCTTGTACCGACACAGGGACGAGTAGTATCCATGGTTTTAGTGGAGTAATACATAGCGCGAACAAAATCGTCGTTTTGATGTCTGTTGTTATTATCCCAGGTTTCATTCAAGGGACACCAACCGATAATCGAGGGATGATTGAAATCTCTTGCGATTTCTCTTTGCCATTCGAGCATAAAGGGTACAAGCTGCTCCATATTGGAAAGATCAAGACCCCAGTTTCCTGTTTCACCGAATATGAGATAGCCGAGCTTATCACAATGATATAAAAATCTCGGTTCGAACACCTTTTGGTGAAGTCTTGCGCCGTTAAAGCCCGCATCAAGTGACAAATAAATATCTCTTGCCAGCTCCTCCTCGTCCTTGGCGGTATAGATGCCTTCCTTATAGAAGCCTTGGTCAAGGACTGTGCGTAGATAGAGCGGCTTGCCGTTGAGCAAGTAATTTTTGTTATCAAAGGAGGTGGAGCGAATACCGAAATAGCTCTTAACCTTATCATCTCCGTAGGTTAATTCAAGGTCATAAAGTCTGCCCTTGCCTGCTTCCCACAGATGAAGCTCACTAAGGTTTAACGTAAGACGGCTGATGCCCGATTTCAGCTTAGCACATACCTCTCCCACATTTTTGCCCTTATATGTGGCTGCTGCCTTAAACTCAGCACTGCCAACGGCTTCAATTTCAAGTTGAACGCTCTTGTCCTCAATTGAAGTGTAATATTTAATCGATTTTATGTAATTCTTTTCTACATATTCAAGCCATACGGTTTGCCAAATGCCTGTTGTACGTGTATAGTCACAGCCCATAGAATAGTAGTTTTTTGACTGCTTGCCCGATGCCTTTCCGCTTGGGTGAGTATCCTTTGCGCAAACGGTGATTATATTTTCCTTGCCCATTTCCACATAGTCGGTAATATCGATTTCAAAGCCAACATAGCCGCCGATATTATGGTAAACCTCTTTGTGATTTATATAAATGTAGCTTTCGTAGTCAACTGCGCCAAAATGCAAGATTGCTCTTTTGTTGCACCTCTTGATTTTTACTCTTTTTAGATACCAAACACAATTTAAAAAGTCTGTATTGCCGATACCCGACAGCTTGCTCTCAGGGCAAAACGGTACTATAATTTTTGAATCAAGATGATCTCTTTCATAAAATTTTCTATCAAGTCCGCTTACACCGCGGTCAAGTTCAAACTCCCATTCTCCGTTCAGGTTAACCCAGTTTTCTCTCTCAAATTGCGGATTTGGATGCTCAGGTCTCGGAATATTCATAAAATTCTCCTTATATCTTTTTCATAAGTCTTTGTGTATACGTTGCCATAAGCCTCTTTGTGCCTACTGTATCAAACATTATCTCGTACATATAATCGGAGCTCATTTTCGTAACTCCTATAACCGTACCGTCACCAAAGGAAGCATGATTTACCCTGTCACCGATATTATAGGGCTCAATAGGCTTACGCTCAGGCTTTTTAAATGCGTCTGTAAAGGAATACGTGCTTTTGGGCGCTTCAAAGCTACGCGCGGCAGGTCTTGCATATTCCTGCATTTCTCTTTGAATATCGAGGTATTCCTCGTCTATTTCCTTTATAAATCTTGACAGAGGATTACGCTGTGTCATTCCGTGCATCATTCGTTCTCTTGCATGGATAACGATAAGTATCTTTTTTGCTCTCGTTATAGCAACGTACGCCAAGCGGCGCTCCTCTTCGATCTCACTTTGAATGAACATCGATTGCTGGGACGGAAAAACTCCGTCCTCCATGCCCGGTAAAAACACTACGGGAAATTCAAGTCCCTTTGCGCTATGAACCGTCATAAGAGTTACGGCATCTGCGTTCTCGTCGTATTTATCGATATCGGAAACGAGCGCTACCTGCTCCAAGAAGCCTGTAAGCGAGGCTTCCTCATTTTCGTCCTCATATTCCTTAACGGCAGTTATGAGCGCGTCAAGGTTCTCAAGACGTTCCTTTTCGGTTTCGCCCTGAAGGATGAGCATATTTTCGTACCCCGTTTCCTTGATGACCTTTTTAGTAAGCTCCGAGGGCAAAATATCCTTTGCGTCCTGCGAAAAGCTTTTTATCATCATTGCAAACGATACCATACTGTTCGCGGCGCTTTTTGGAATAGCATTATATGTATCGGCTCTGAGCATTACATCGATAATGCTTACTCCTGTTTCCTCTGCTATTGCGGCTGCGGCGTTAAATGAGGTATCACCTATTTTTCTTTTCGGTTTTCCTATTATACGGCGAAGGTGTATATTGTCGCTATTATTGTTTATTACCGAAAGATAAGCGATTATATCCTTGATCTCCTCTCGGTCATAGAAGCGGAGAGCGCCGAACATTCTGTATGGAATACCGCTTTTTGCAAAAACAGTCTCAAGGCTTTGCGATTGCGCCTTCATTCTGTAAAGAACGGCAAAATTCTTGTAATCAAAGCTATTCTCTGCCTTGAGCTTCATTATTCTTTCGATTATATATCTTGACTCGTCGTTTTGAGTTTGAGTTTCCTTTACGGTTATCTTACAGCCCTTATCGTTATCGCTCCAAAGTGTCTTATTATATTTATGGGGATTTTTAGATATAAGGTCGTTTGCCGCATTCAATATGTTTGAGGTGGAGCGGTAATTCTGTTCGAGCTTTATTACAGAGGCTTTATCGTATTTTGAATCGAAGTTCAGGATATTTTCGATAGTTGCGCCTCTGAATTTATATATACTCTGATCGTCGTCACCAACTACCATTATATTTTTATAGAATTCGGAAATAAGCGAAACAAGAACGAACTGAGCGTAGTTCGTATCCTGATACTCGTCTATACAAACATATTTGAATTTATTCTGATATGATACCAAGACATCGGGATTGGCTCTGAAAAGCTCTACGGTCTTCATTATGATATCGTCAAAATCAAGAACATTTGACTCCATAAGTCTTTTTTGATACAGGCGGTAAACCTTAGCTATCTGCTTATACTTGAAATCTCCGTTTGCTTCCTCTTCAAAATCGTCAGGTGTCTGAAGCTTGTCCTTTGCCTTGCTTATGACGTTCATTATTTCCTTTGCGGTAAGTATCTTATCTGTTATATTAAGATCCTTCATGCAAAGAGTTATAACCTTTTTTGCATCGTCCGTATCACAAACGCTGAATGCGGGACGGTAGCCCACAAGCTCGCCGTGGCGGCGTAATATTCTCATACATATGGAGTGGAATGTGCCTGCCCAAATATCAGAGGCATCTTCCTTGAGTATCTTTTCAAGGCGCGCCTTTATCTCGTTTGCCGCCTTGTTGGTAAAGGTTATTGCAAGTATATTCCACGTAGGGCACGCATTTTCCGCAAAAAGTGAAAGATACTGTTCTATAACTGCGGGGGTCTGATCAACTGCGTTTTCAATATCCGATATTTCATCTTCGGTTATAAATTCGGGAACTGTATTCGAATAATATGCGTTACCGTATTTTATAATATGCGCTATTCTGTTTACGAGAACCGTTGTCTTTCCGCTTCCCGCGCCCGCCAATATAAGAACGGGGCCGTTCACGGTATACACAGCCTCTCTCTGTTTATCGTTCAAAAACGAATAATGTTTATCAAAAAGCGCTCTTTTTGCTTTTAAAAATCTTTTTATCTGAATTTCGTTCATCTAAGAGCTCCTTGTCATTTCTATACACATTTATAATAACATATATAAAATAAAAAGTAAAGAACAAATTTTCAAAAAACTTATTCAATAAATTTTTCAAAAAGTATTGCAATTTCAAAAAATATGTGATAAAATAATCGAGCAACATATGCCGGTGTGATGGAATTGGTAGACGTGCTGGACTCAAAATCCTGTGGTAGTGATACCGTATCGGTTCGACCCCGATCACCGGCACCAAAAAAACGACTTGTAAAAACAAGTCGTTTTTGTTTTTTATTTTAGCACTGTCTTTGTACTTATTAGATTTGTTCCTTCCTCGGTAAAGTCAGATTCTATGATCTCGCCTATTTTTATAGGCGCTTTTACCGAGATCTTTGATATTTTTTTCATCGCAGAAAGAAGATTTTCTTTTTTTATAGGTCTGTCTGTCTTTACCGGCAAAAGCATAACCTTTTCGCTCTCTATTCTTACTGTTGTGGTAAGTGTTCTGCGAGGCTCAATAAGCTCTGAGCTTACATACTGCTTGCCACGTATACAGCGGTTACCTTTTACAACCATTGTTTCCGTATCAACCGTAATAGGACAGCTGCGCGGACATATAATACATATAAATTGCTTTTCCATACTACGCCTCCTCCGTCACCGAAATCTTGGCGTTTTTGTTTTTTTGTATTACCTGCGCCATTTTTTTGGTCAGTATGACAGAGTGCATCTGCGATGAGTGAATATTATTTTTTATTAACGACAAAAGCTCCTCGCCGTTACTTGTTATCGTGATCCTTGCCTTTTCGTAATCTTTTGAAACTCTGAAATAAACGACGAAGCGTTTAAGTATGATATCAATCTTTTTCGGATCAAAATTGAAGGTTTGAGGAACTACGTATTTAACGCCCTCCGATATTTCAAACGGTATTTTCGTTTTGTTCGGTCTTAAAAGACCTTTTACATATCCCGCACACGCTTTGCCTACATTTATTGACTCGGATGTAACGTAATCAACTATATCGTGAACATGAAGCACATTTCCGCAAGCAAAAACGCCGGGTAGCGAGGTTTGAAAATACTGGTCAACGACTGCTCCGTTTGTTTTTTTATCGAGCTTTATTCCCGCTTCGGTCGTAAGCTCGTTTTCGGGGATAAGTCCTATTGACAGCACAAGTGTATCGCATCTTACAAGCTCGCCTGTTCCCTTTATAGGCTTGAAGTTTTCATCAACCTTCGAAACAACAACGCCTGTTACTCTCTCTTCACCAACGATTTTCGTAACTGTACTGTTAAGGTACAGAGGTATATCAAAATCGTTTAAGCATTGCTCGACGTTTCTTGCACTGCCGCTTACGTGAGATTTCACCTCACATACGCGAAGCACCTTAGCTCCCTCAAGAGTGAGACGTCGTGCCATTATGAGTCCGATATCACCCGAGCCCAAGATGACTACTCTCTTTCCCGGAAGATATCCGTCTATATTTACAAATCTTTGTGCGCTTCCTGCAGAAAATATTCCCGACGGACGCGTACCCGCGATATTTAACGTTCCGCGTGAACGCTCGCGGCAGCCCATTGCCAAAACAACAGCCTCTGCCTTTACTTTTGTATAACCGAGCTGAGGTGAAACAAATTTTATCACCTTACTTTTGCTCACTGACAAAACCGTTGCATCCGTAACGTACGGTATACCGTATTCTTCTATTTTCTCAATAAAACGCGATGCGTACTCTCCGCCGCTCAGCTCTTCTCCGAAATAGGTAAGTCCGAAGCCTGTGTGTACACATTGATTCAGAACTCCGCCAAGCTCCTTTTCACGTTCTATTATAATTATATCGTTAGCCTCGACCCCTGCTTCGTATGCGCCGATTGCCGCCGCAAGACCCGCCGGTCCGCCGCCTATAATCACAACACTTTTATGCATAAAAGCCTCACTTTGTTTTTCCGCAAAGTATATTTGAATTCTTTCCGAATTTTTGAACCTGATCTACAGGAATACCAAGCTCTCTTGCTATTATTTCAGCAACCTTAGTGTTGCAAAATCCGCCTTGGCATCTGCCCATGCCCGATCTTGTACGGCGTTTTACCATATCGGATGTATATGCGGGAATCGGGCGATGGATAGCATTAACGACATCACCCTCGGTGATGTTTTCACATCTGCATACTACCTTTGCGTAAAGAGGATTTTTTTCGATCGCGATCTTACGTTCCTTATCCGTCATATCGTAGAAAAGCTTGAAATTGCCTTCCTTTGAGCGTGTCGGAATGTAGTCAGTCTTTTCCTCAAGCTTCAGTCCGCTCTTTTTAAGGATGTCGACAACATAATCTCCTATTGCGGGAGATGATGCAAGACCGGGAGATTCAATTCCCGCTACGTGAATGAAGTTCTTGCATTTTTCCGACTCCTGTATATAAAAATCCCTGGTGGAAGGAGTGGAACGTACTCCTGCAAAGGACGTGATCATCGCGTCAAGGTTAATGTTTGGTACAAGACGTCTTGCACCCTCAGATATTTCTTCAAGTCCTTCAATCGTAACACTTGTATCGCTCTTTTCATCAACGACATTGGCGTTAGGACCTACTATTATATTACCGTCGGCAGTGGGAGTTACCAAAATTCCCTTTCCTTTTTCATTAGGTGTAACGAAAAGCGTTCTTTGTGTAGTCTTTCCCTCTGCTTTGTCAAGAAGCATATACTCTCCTCTTCTCGGAATTATATCAAAAGGAAGAGGATCGCCTACCATTTTTGCGATCTCGTCACAGTATAATCCTGCGGCGCTTATAACATATTTGCCCGTAACGGTTTCGTTTCCGTCGGAAACGGCGTACCCGTTGTCTGTTTTTTCTATTGAGGATACCTTGAAGTTGAAATAAAATTTTGCGCCGTTTGTAACCGAGTTTTCGCTAAGTGCAAAAGCGAGATCGTACGGACATACGATACCTGCCGAGGGCGCAAAAAGCGCGCAGACAGCCGACGGTGATACATTCGGTTCCATTTTGTGAAGCTCGCGCTTATCCAAAATACGAAGTCCTTTTACACCGTTTATCTCTCCGCGTTTTTTCAGTATCTCTATCTGCTCGCGATCGTAATCGTCAAATCCGACGACGAGTGAGCCACAATTTTTATAATGAACACCGAGTGTTTCGGTGAGCTCCTGCATCATTTCGCAGCCTTTGACGTTGAGCTTTGCCTTAAGCGTGCCCTCTTTGGCATCATATCCTGCGTGAATAATTGCGGAATTTGCTCTTGTTGAGCCTGCCGCAACGTCTATACCTGCCTCTACGACAGCTATTTTCAATTTATATTTTGATAATTTATATGCACACATAGTCCCGGATATACCCGCGCCTATGATTACCACATCGTAAAACATAATATGTTCCTCCGAATATATATGTAACTATATTTTAGCACAGTTTTGCAAATATTTCAAGTAAAATCTTGATTTTCGAGCAAAAGCGTGTTAAAATTGTTAAAAACGCACAAAGGAGGCTCGGTTTTTTTGGACTTTTCTCAGATCAGCGTTTGCGCATTAGCTTATCTTGGTGATGCCGTCATTGAGACTCTTGTGCGCGAGCATCTTGTTTTAAAGGGATATGAAAAAAGCGGCAAATTAAATGATGAGGCAAGAAAATTTATTACCGCTGTAAATCAGAGCGCCGCTTATTTAAAAATACAGTCGCTTCTTGAGGAAAAGGAAGCCGATATTTTCAGACGCGCACGAAATTCCTCTCATCTTAATATACCGAAAAGCGCATCTGCGCAGGAATACAAAAACGCAACTGGCTTCGAGGCTGTTTTCGGATATTTGAGGCTTCAAAAAAACGAGGAGCGTATAAAAGAATTATTTGCTTTAGCATATGCTGATATACTATAAAAAAAGAAAACTGTTTCTTGCAGTTTTCTTTTTTTCGGCTATTAGTTTACCTAACTAATATTTTTTGTGTCGTTTTAACAGAAAATTTACTTAATTTTATTTCTTTTTATTTCTTTGAATAATTGACTTTGTTTTTATTAAATGATAGAATATTATATAATACTAAAAAAGAAAGGAAAATAAGATTGAAAACTATTAAAAGACTCGCCAAATGTATTGGCGTATATAAGAAAAATTCAATTCTGTCTCCTATCTTCGTTTCACTTGAAGTAATTATGGAGTGTCTTATCCCATTTGTGGCCTCGAAGCTCCTTAAATTCATTCAGGACGGAGAGATAGAGATACCAACGCTGTCCATCTACGGCGGAATTCTTGTTGCGCTCGCGCTATTATCGCTCACCTTCGGCGCTCTTGCGGGTACTCACTGCTCTATTGCATCGTGCGGATTTGCAAAAAATCTAAGGAAAGAGCTTTATGAAAATTCACAAAATTTCTCGTTTGAGAATATAGACAAATTTTCTTCATCAAGCCTTGTGACAAGAATGACTACCGACGTTACAAACGTTCAGCAATCATTTATGATGATAATAAGAACGGCTATACGTTCGCCTCTTATGTTTATCTTCTCGATAATAATGGCTTTTTCACTTGCAGGCTCTATGGCGGTTATTTTCGTTATCGTAGTTCCGATACTGCTCTTTGCTCTTCTTATGATAATGAAAAAGGCTATGCCTATATTTAAAAAGGTGTTCAAAAAGTACGACCGTCTTAACTCCTCCGTTCAGGAAAATATCAAGGGTATGAGAGTTGTTAAGTCATTCGTTCGTGAGGATTATGAAAGCGAAAAATTCAGAAATGCATCCGAGGACGTAAGAAACGATTTTATAAGGGCTGAAAAGATACTTGCATATAATAATCCCGTTATGCAGCTTTGTATGTATGCGCTTATGCTCTTTGTTTGCTTCTTTGGTTCAAGACTTATAATATCCTCAAATGAAGCTGCCTTTGATGTAGGTAAATTCAGTGCATTGCTTACATACGGTATGCAAATTCTTTCTTCTCTTATGATGCTCTCGATGATCTTTGTTATGTTGACGATGTCAGGAGAAAGTGCGCGCCGTATTTGCGAGGTAATAGACGAAAAATCAACTATAACAAATCCCGAAAATGCTATTACCGCGGTTAAAAACGGAGATATCGATTTCTCGAATGTAAACTTTAAGTATGCAAAGCGTGCCGAAAAATATGCGCTTGAAAATATAAATCTTCATATAAGCTCGGGGCAAACCGTCGGTATTATCGGCGGTACGGGAAGCTCAAAATCTTCTCTTATCCAGCTTATTCCCCGTCTTTATGATGTTACTGACGGCTCTGTTTCGGTTGGCGGTATTGATGTCAGAAGCTATGATCTCGATACGCTAAGAAACGAGGTTGCTGTGGTGCTTCAGAAAAACGTTCTTTTCTCGGGAACGATAAAGGAAAATTTACGTTGGGGTAACGAATTTGCAACAGATGAGGAGATCGAGCACGTTTGCAAGCTTGCTTGTGCAGATGAATTCATAAACTCATTCCCCAACGGATACGACACTTATATCGAGCAAGGTGGAACTAACGTTTCGGGAGGTCAGAAGCAACGTCTTTGTATCGCAAGAGCTTTGCTTAAAAAGCCTAAAATTCTTATTCTTGACGACTCGACGAGCGCTGTCGACACAAGAACAGACGCTTTTATAAGAAAGGCTATGCGCGACGAGATCCCGAATACTACTAAGATCATTATTGCTCAGCGTATTTCCTCTGTTGAGGATGCTGATATGATAATAGTGCTTGATGACGGTAAAATAAACGGAATCGGCACTCATGAGGAGCTCATTGCAACAAACGCTATATACAATGAGGTCTACACATCTCAAACGAAGGGGGCGAAAATGGAATGAACAAGGGTTTTAGAGGACGTCCGATGAAAAAAGCCAAAAAAGGAACTCTTGGCAGGGTTTTGAAGTTTCTCTTCTCCTCCTATAAATTGCCTCTTACGGTAGTTCTGATATGTATGATCTTAAGCACGATAGCTCAGATATGTCCCGGTGTTTTCCAGCAGCTTATACTTGAAAAGGTTCAGCTTGCTCTTGCGGATATGAAGCTTGGAATGTCTCCATCAGGCGCTCTTGAGCTTTACTTCGACGATATAACGGTGATCTGCTTAACGCTTCTTGCGGTTTATGTTGTAGGACTTATTTCATCCTTTATATACAATCGTACGATGGCGATAACTACCCAGAAGTTTTTGGATAAGCTCCGTAATACTATGTTCGGAAAAATGCAAAAGCTTCCTATCAAATATTTTGATACTCATTCTCACGGCGACATAATGTCGTATTACACAAACGATATTGATACTCTGCGCCAATTGGTTTCTCAATCCGTTCCTCAGCTTATAATGTCTGCGGTAACGATAATCACTGTTCTTGTGCTTATGCTCTATTTCAGTGTATGGATGACACTTATAGTTATTGTCGGTGTTTTTGCCATGATCATTGTTACCAAGGTAATCGGCGGCGGAAGCGCAAAGTACTTTGTAAAGCAGCAAAAGGCTCTCGGTAAGGTTGAGGGCTATGTTGAGGAAATGATCCACGGTCAAAAGGTAGTCAAGGTATTTTGTCACGAGGAAAAAAGCATTCAAGAATTCACTGCTTTAAACGACAAGCTTTGCGAGGATGCAACATCCGCTAACAAATACGCAAATATCCTTATGCCCATCATGAACAATATCGGTCACATTCTTTACGCGCTTATAATCTTTATCGGCGGCGTACTGGTTCTTGCTGAAGTTCCAAATATTTCTCTTTCGGGAAAGCCGCTTGATATTTCAACGCTTATTCCTTTTATAGGCTTTTCAAAATCATTTACCATGAATATATCTCAGGTTTCTCAGCAATTCAATGCGATAGCTATGGCTCTTGCGGGTGCTGAAAGAATTTTTGAGGTCATCGATGAAGAGCCTGAGGTTGATTACGGCTATGTTACATTGGTAAATGCAACAGAGGACAAACAAGGAAATCTTACCGAAAGCGAAAAACGCACGGGTATATGGGCTTGGAAGCATCCCCACGGTGACGGCAGTGTTACCTATACTAAGGTGCGCGGCGATGTCCGACTAAACCAAGTGGATTTCGGATATGTTGAGGACAAAATAGTTTTACACGATATTTCTCTTTATGCCGAGCCCGGACAAAAGATCGCCTTCGTTGGTGCGACGGGTGCAGGTAAAACAACTATAACAAATCTTATCAACCGTTTTTACGACATTGCAGACGGCAAAATAAGATATGACGGAATAAACATCAACAAAATCAAAAAGGACGATTTAAGACGCTCTATGGGCATCGTTTTGCAGGACGTAAATCTCTTTACGGGTACTGTTATGGACAACATTCGTTACGGAAAGCTCGATGCTACCGATGAGGAGTGTATAAATGCCGCTAAGCGCGCAAATGCTCATTCATTTATCTCTATGCTTCCCGACGGTTATAATACTGTTCTTTCGGGTGATGGTAGCGGTCTTTCTCAAGGTCAAAGACAGCTTATATCAATTGCTCGAGCAGCGGTTGCCGATCCGCCTGTTATGATCCTTGACGAAGCGACATCTTCTATCGATACAAGAACAGAGGCTATCGTTTCTGCGGGTATGGATGCACTTATGCAGGGAAGAACGGTATTTGTTATTGCTCATCGTCTTTCTACCATAAAGAACTCAAATGTCATTATGGTGCTTGATCACGGAAGAATAATCGAGCGCGGCTCTCACGAGGATCTTTTGGCTCAGAAGGGCAAATATTATCAGCTCTATACGGGTTCATTTGATTTTGACGAATAAAAAAATATAAAGAAAGACAGACTGCTTTAAAGCAGTCTGTCTTTTTTATACGGTTTGAATCTTCGGAGTATTTATCTTACATATTCCGATTTCTCCGTCCTCGGCTATTCTTTTAAGTGTATCCTGCTCGAAGGATCTGTCTTTTTTATCTATATAATCAAGTGCTTCGTTTTCAAATATCATCGTTCCTGTGTTTATCCATCTTTGAAGTGATGGAAGCTGATATGCGGATATTGTTGCAACATTGCCGCTTTCCTTATGAAATTCGACCGTTTTTTCAACATCAATACAGGGTAAGATATCTCCGTAGGTGAAAATAAAGGCGTTTTCACCGATATATTTCGATATAAAATCAAGTGTTTTTGACGTATCCTCATTGCATTCGCGTTCAACAGTCTGTATTCTGAATTTTTTTGCGATCTTTTCAAAATACACATTTTTCTCATCGAGAATATATCCGTTTTGCGTATCGGCTAAAATGTTCAAATATTCTTTTATTCTGCTCTCTCCCTTTGGAACTGTCATTATGAAATCATCATATCCGCTTTTTAAAAAATGGGTGATTACATAATAGAGTATCGGCTTGCCGTTTATCCGAAGCATAGAGGCTTCGATGCCGTTTTGTGTTTTTTGCTTGTTTGATAAAATTACGACCTTCATTTTCTTCTCCGCAGTTTTTCTTTTTATTATTATCCTCTTTTAAAAATTTATGCGGATGCTCTTAATTTTTATATCATATACATTCATTTGAACATATGTTCATTTGTATAAATTTGTAGAACAAGGACAAATTATTTGATTTTTCGTCTAAATAGATACATTTTTGTAGCCTCATGATTTTTGATTTTTAAAATCGCTCGCACCTACGTTACAAATGCTTTCTCTTGTGCATGATAATTTTGCGACACAGTAAAGATGCCCGACCTCTTGAATTGAAGTCGGGCATTCTATCAATATTGATTTTTTAAAACAGTTCTTTACCGAGGATCTCTTCTATTTTTGAAAGAGTAACTTGCATTGACTGTCTTATTATTCTGTAAAGATAATCCTGTTGCAGATCTTGAGGCGCGGGAAATTTTATGATTTGAACAAACGGTACTATATCGGCGTATATTACATTCAAAACTCTTTCTCTTGTAGTAACATCGCAATTCCAATTTTTCGCGAGCCAGCTCGTTCTTGCTTCCAGGCAATATGCAAGATAGCCGATAGTCGTGTTTTTCGTGTTGTTTATAATATCGGAATATTGGGATACCGAATGGAAGGTCGTTATGGAGCTCCATGTATCATAATGAAATCCGTCATAATATAAGGGCCATTTGTCAGCATCAAAGCTATTCCATCTTACTCTTTCCATTGCGATTGAGTCGCCCATATACTCAACCTGTTGATCTATATATCCTCCTGCATCAAGCATATCGTATATAGTATCATAAATTCTTTCAAAGTGTTCTTTTACCTTAGCATTGAAATCATCGTGCTGTGTAAGCGCGTTCCAAGGTGTTCTGTATCTTGCCCAATACGTATTCTGAACGTGAGCATTATTTTTCATAATGTTTCCGAGAGTATTATCGCAGTCCCAAAGCGGGCCTTTGAATATCTTACTTGTTTGACCGTCAACATCAGCATCCTTATAGAAGAATATGCTTGCAGAGCCTGCATCATAGTTTCTTCCGAGCTCAGCCATTATATAAGCGTATGCAAAGGAATCAATATCTATATATTCCGTATAATGTATACCCAAGGAGTTTATTCCGTCAGATGCTGTAAACGCCTCCTCCATCATAGCAAATAATCTTGCTATATACTCAACCTGCTCCTTAGAGCAATATTCGGGTGATTTTATTACGTAATAATTTTCTGCAAGATCGGTTTTTGTAATAAAGTACGATGCGTCCTCACGCCCGTTCTTTCTGTTATTATCAAGCTCGATCAAATATCCGCCAGTGATATCGTCAGGAACAACAACTCCCTCGACATATCTGTATTCGGTAACGATCGTTTCGTCAATAAGAGTACCTGAGGTAACGGTAACGCTATTTCCCGAATATGTAGGATTAAGATCATCCATAAGCTTTTCCATATCCGTTATATTTAAGCGGTTTTCCTGTATCTGAACCTTTTCACAAAGCAAATATATTCCCTGATATTCGCCATCCAAGTAAACATCAACGCTTCTATACTCACAAGCCTGCATACCGAGCGATGCAAGCTCGTATAAAAGCGCATTTCTGATAAGAGACTGATCAAGATAGTTAGCGAGTAGTATCCATGTTCTTGCCTCGCCCATGCCGAAAAGATCGGCTTTTCTTTCGAATTTCATTTGAAAAGGCTTTTTTGCGTAATACGGTGTCGTATTTCCGCGAACTCTGAGTTGGCTATTTGCAAGTGTATCAGCATATTCATACGAGCCATCACTATTTATGATAGCTATTTTCGTTGTCTCGTCGGTCTTTTCATTCTTCAATATTTCTTCCTTACCAAGAGAGGTTGAAAGAAATACCGCAGAGAGATTGTTTGCTTTATAAACAGTATAAACATCGGGACTTTTTCCTACCAAAAAGTTGATCTCGTAGCATTTATTTCCGTTTGCATCTGTCGTTTCAAACTTAGTAAGGTCGATCTTTGAACCATCTGCAACTGCGGTACCGTCTTCGAGTGTGATATTAGTAAATGAGGAGGAAAAATTCACCTCAATATCGGTAAGATCCGAACATGCGGGCAAATATATCTTTTTATCAATGGGCTGTATTTTCTGACCGTTTGAAAGAGTAAAGCTTGCCCCTACATTTCTCGCAGATGCGGTAATGGAAAAGACAAATATAAAAAATACTACCGAGAGAAAAACATAGACTTTTTTCATTTTTATATCTCCTTTTTAAATATTTTCATATCTTGAGGAAAAATAATCTCTGTCTACTGTGATAATTATCACGTATAGGGGATTGATCTTCCTTATTTCTTCCGAGATCTCTTTGCATAAGCGCTCATTTTCTATTGGCATATCGTTTGATATGCTGATATCAAAAATTATCTTTGTTTGAGAGCTAAAGCCCTTCACCACACGAAAATCGTGCATTGAAACGGGATTTGAATACTCTGCGGCAATATCCGATATTATCCTCGAGCATTGTTCTCTTAGTCGGTTTGTTTCGGGATCTGTCATACATACAGGGTCCATATGAATAACAAGGTTTACATTCATTTCTTTTAATATATCAGCCTCGATCGTATCTACCATATCGTGACTCAGCATAACATCATCCTCGGAGTCTATCTCGACGTGTACGCTTGCGAAATACTTATTTGCTCCGTAGGAATGAATCACAAGATCGTGTATACCCAAAACTCCGTCATAGCTTTTTATCTTTTGTGTGAGATTATATAAAAATTCTGCATCGGGTGCTTTTCCGAGCAAGGTGTTTGAGGATTCGAATACCATTTTTATGCCGAGTGCAAGAATATACACTGAGATTATACAGCCAAGTATACCGTCTGTATAAATTCCGAGATACGGAGTAAGTATCATTCCAACAACGACGGCTGACGTTGCTATAACATCGCTTATACTGTCAATTGCAGTAGCCTTAAGTGTTGAAGAGTTTATATGCTTGCCGAGCCTTGCATTAAGTATAGCCATAAATATTTTAACGGCTACCGTTGATGCTATAACTATTATAGCAACGGTGGAATACTCAGTTGAGCCCTGCGGATCTATGAGCTTTTCTATTGATGATTTCAGCGTTTCAACGCCGAGTACCATTACTATCAGAGATATAAAGAGCGAGCAAAGATATTCCATTCTTGCGTGTCCGTAGGGATGCTCCTTATCAGCAGGCTTTCCTGTCATGGTATATCCTACAACAGTTAATATATTAGAGCCTGCGTCGGAAAAGTTATTTAGTGAATCGGCGATTATAGACACGCTTCCGAATATAATTCCGAATATTATCTTTACAGCAAACAAAACAATGTTTGCAACTATTCCTACAAATCCCGCAAATCTTCCAACGCGAATACGTACTGCAGGGTCTTCAGGCTTATCGTAGTCTTTTATAAGTTTATTGATCATTTTCTTCCTTCACTGCAATGATTTCCTTTGCATATGGCAAGGTCATTATAAGATCACACATATCGTGCCATTCAGAAAGCTTATGATTGCGTCTGGCATAATAAATATTGATAAGTGTTTCGTAATTCATCGTGCAGGTCCTCATTTGATTATAGCTTGAGGGCAAGAGCTGTATCATATCGTTCCAATATGATTTTTCCTTCGTTTCTATGAATTTTATTCTTACATTTTCAAGATATTCTATTATGTTATCAAGAACCTTAAGCGCCTCCTCTGACATTTTATCGCAGCTGAAATCGCTTCTTTCAAATTTCTTTGAATGGATTTTGTGCATAGTCGATGTCGAGTTTGCGACTGTTGCAACCTTATACGTATCATATTCCTTCCACCAGTAAAGCGGTGCGGTTATATCCATGCTTACTATGATCTGTCTTAAAAATTTTCTGTGATCACTGCCCGCTTTTGCAAGACGCACTGCGAGCGAAAGATCGTTTTCTCCCAAAACATAGTTTCCGTTTTCGTCATAATAGCTATCACTCTTCGCCCACGAATTCAGCGGATTACGAGCACCTCTCATAGCATTTTCCAAATTCATCACAGAAACTCTTTCGATTTTTATCATATATATCCTCCAAAACTACTTCTTCTTATATTATATGATACCATAATAATATTTTCTTGTCAATAAATCTTTTTGAACGGCTTAAAATTGTTTTTTGTTTTTATGAATAATTGATTTTTTCTGCGCAAATACTATCGTTGTAAAAATTTGAAAGGATGAAAAGTTTATGGAAGAAGAAAACAAGAAAAATACAAAAGGGTTTTATATAACGCTTGCGCTTATGCTCGCGGTTGTTGCAATTCTTATAATCGCAAGCATAGCTTCTAAGCGTTCAAACGACACTCCCGGCACTACGGATACCGAGCAAAGCTCTACTGAGGATCAAAGCTCCACAGATGATTCGCCAACTATATCCGATACAGACAAGCTGCCCGAGTTTTCATTACCCGTCAGCGGTAATATCAGCATCGATTACAGCGACACAGTCCCCGTCTTTTCTATTACGATGGGTGACTACCGTACACATCTTGGCGTTGATATCGAGGGTGAATTAGGCACTGAGGTATTGGCGGTTGCGGACGGTATTGTTACAAATGTCTGGGACGACCCGTTTATGGGCACTTGTATCTCAATTGAGCACTCAGGAAATGCTGTAAGTATCTATAAAAACCTCGACCCTGTGGTTAAAGAAGGCATCGTTATCGGTTGCGAGGTAAAGAGCGGTGATGTTATCGGCGTTATCGGTGAGAGCGCTATGAACGAGATTGCTCAAGAGCCTCACTTGCATTATGAGCTGAAGGTTGCTGACAAGCACGTTGATCCTAAGGATCATTTTAAGTTCCCTTCAAAAAATAACACACAGGATGGCAGCTCCTCCTCTGAAGAATCCTCGGCTCGATAAGTATTTATAAAGAAAAAGAGATTTTTGCATTAACCGCAAAAATCTCTTTTTACTTTGTTAGATTATTATGCCCAACGCATTCCGCCGGGTTTTTCTTCTTTTATAATTACCTTTTCGAGAACCTCTACAGCCTTTTTAAGTCCTTCGTCGATACTCATAAGGCTATCCTCGTGCTCTATCGAAAGAACCTTATCGTAGCCTGCGAGACGAAGTGCGCTTACAAAGTCTCTCCAATAATCCTCTCCGTGACCGTAGCCTACTGTACGGAAGATCCAAGAACGGTGACGCTCGTCGCCATAGTGCTTTGTATCAAGAACACCGTTTACAGCTGTGTTTATTTCGTCGATCTTTGTATCCTTTGCGTGTACGTGGTATATTGCGCCTGCAAGAGCACGAATTGCTGCAACAGGATTTACGCCCTGCCAAATAAGGTGTGAGGGGTCGAAGTTTGCGCCGATAACGTCGCCAACAGCCTCACGAAGCTTCAAAAGTGTTTCGGGATTATATACGCAAAAGCCCGGATGCATTTCAAGTGCTATCTTTGTTACCTTGTGCGATTTAGCGAATGCGGTCATCTCTTTCCAATAAGGGATCATTACATCATTCCACTGATATTCAAGAGTTGTGAGAAAATCGTCGGGCCAAGGGCAAGTCACCCAGCTTGGAAGCTTTGCATCGGGATCAGAGCCGGGACAGCCCGAAAATCCGATTATTGTATCGATGCCGAGCTTTTCGGCAAGAAGGATCGCATTTCTCATATCATCGTCAAACTGCTTTGCGATAGCCTTATCAGGATGGATAGGGTTACCGTGGCAAGCGAGAGCGCATATTTCAACATCGTATTTTTTAAATGTTGCCTTAAACTCTTCAAGCTTCTTTTCGTCCTTAAGGAGCTCGGCAGGATTACAGTGATCCTTTCCGGGATATCCGCCCGCACCGATCTCAACAGAACGAACGCCGAGTGACGAGATTATTTTGAGTGCTTCATCAAGAGGTTTGCTTCCGTAAAGGTTTGCAAGAACACTAAGTTTCATTGTTTTTCTCCTTAAGCAAAATTAATTATTTTCAAAGTAGAAGGGCTTGCCTGTCTTTGCAGACTCGTAAATACCCTCAAGTATTTGAGTTACACAGTATGCCTGCTCGGGAAGAACTGTGGGCTTTGTGCCGTTTATAACTGCATTGATCCACTGCTTTGCTTCCTCAGCACCTGCATCGTATGAGCCTGCATCGTAGAATGCTACGCCCTTACCGTCGAGGTTGGGACGTGTTTCATACATATTACCGTGCTTTACGCCATTGATCTCAAGAATACCCTGATCGATCATTTTAGCGCCTGCTTTTGTTCCGCAGATCGTTGTACAAGCTTCCTTTGTATCGGTCATATTGATTGCCCAAGAGGACTCAAGAACGATAGTTGCGCCGTTTTCCATTACAACGAAGCCGAATGCACAGTCTTCAACCGTGAACTCCTCAGGCTTCCAGTCGCCCCAAGCGTTTGCTGTATCCTTTTGGTTATTGAGTGCGTGATATGTAGTACCTACGCAATATTTGGGCTTATAGTTATCCATTGTCCAAAGTGTGAGGTCAAGAGCATGAGTTCCGATATCGATAAGAGGTCCGCCGCCCTGTTCATATTCGTTTATAAATACGCCCCATGTGGGAACTGCACGGCGACGAAGCGCTGTTGCCTTTGCATAGTAGATATCTCCGAATACGCCTGCCTCAGCCTCAGCCTTAAGATATTTGGAGTCTTTTCTTTGTCTGTTCTGGTAGCCTATTG
This sequence comes from Clostridia bacterium, assembly GCA_017461765.1. Lineage (GTDB taxonomy): Bacteria > Bacillota > Clostridia > Oscillospirales > CAG-272 > RGIG2000. Next base: position 22,851 of record JAFTXO010000019.1, read on the forward strand.
TAAGCATTTTGCCTGTGCGATTTGCAGCGTCTACCATCTTTTTAGCTTCTTCAGCGTTTATAGCCATAGGCTTTTCGCACATTACGTGCTTGCCCGCCTCCAAAGCGTCAACCGTTATGAAGCTATGGCTTCTGTTAGGTGTACATACGTGAATTACATCAATGCTTTTATCCTTGAGCAATTCCTTATAATCGGTATAAACCTTTGCGTCCTCTGTACCGAATTTTTTTGCAGCCTCCGCAGCTCTTTCCTCTACGATGTCGCAGAAAGCAACCATTTCAACCTCTTTAACCTTTTTGAGTGAGGGCATATGCTTTCCATTTGCGATACCGCCGCAACCGATAATACCAACTTTTACTTTTTTGTTCATTTGAGCTTTCCTCCGTGAAAATAATATTTCATATAGTTTAATTTTATCATAATAATATTATAAATGCAATACCTTTGTGTCTTTTTTATCGCACTTTTTGATTAAATTTCAGCAATATTCGTAACGAGAATATTTCCGCTTGTATTCACAACTCCGTAGGTGGATGACATTCCTATACTGCCCGGATTAAAGAGGTGTAATCTTGAATCCTTTATATCCTCAATTGTATCGCAAGGAGTGTGGGTGTGTCCGAAAAACACAGCCTGCGCTCCGTTTTCATATGCGGCGAGCGCTATGTTCTTCAAGGAAAACTTTACGCCGTAACGGTGACCGTGAGCTATCATTATTTTTATACCGTCAAGGGTTACAAAAAGCTCCTCGGGATACTCCCCCTCAAAAAAATCGCAATTACCGCGAACCATGAAAAATGCAATGCTCGGATATTTGCTCTTGATATATTCCATATCGCGTATACCATCACCGCAAAAAACTATCGCATCACACACTCCCTTATGTCTTTCGAGCACCTCGGCTATTTTTCTGGAGCGCGAATGAGAGTCGGAAAAAACAAGAATTTTCATCTTTTTCAATCCTCCTTTTTACATAAAATCAGTATATCATTTTGTTTTCTCTGTGTCAAGTGAAAAAAGATATCATAATATGATATTAACGCAAGTCGGTCAAAGCGCCGTTTGCTTTTTATGAACATAGGGGGGTCTTTATGAAGGTAGACAGAAAAAGCATAAATATGCTTCTTAAATTAAACGATGATAATTTGTGGAAGGCTTTACAATTTGCAGCATCCAAATCAGGCGCTGAAAGCATGAAGGACATTCAAAAGCCGAACGATATGACCAAAATAAGAGCCACACTCTCGGCGCTAAGCGATGAGGATCTTGATAAAATAAATGAGCTTTTAAAAGGCGGAAAGGGCGGCATTAAGAAATGAGCATGGACAATTTTGAGAATATACTCTCCTCCGTTATGGGAAACGAGGAGCTTATGGGCAGAATATCTAAAATAGTCAACGATCACAAGGGTGAGGGGGAAAACGCGGCGCTTTCCGACGTTATAGCAGAGATAAATTCAAGTCTTGAAAAAGAGCAAAAAGCAGACACTCCCACGGCAAAAACCGAAGCTTCCTCTCCGTTTTCATCTAAAAATCACGATTTACTCTGCGCTCTTAAGCCCTTTATGAGTGAAAAGAGACGAAATATGATTGACAATATTCTGAAGCTTCAGCAGATGAGTGAAATAATGAAGCTGACAAAATAGAGGGGGGTACTATGTTCTCACGTTATTCAAAAATAAAAGTTCCGCAAAATTACAGCGGAAACAGATTTAATATCGACGAGCCTGAAATGAAAATTCATACTCCTGCCACTCAATTCAGTGTAAAAAACGCACACTCTCCCACGTTTTCTGCTTCTATGGAAGATACGTCTATTAAAGAAGATGAATATTTAAGCGAGGTGGAAAACGATTATGAGGATTTCGAGGAGGAGCAGATCGATACATACGAAGATCAAGAAGTTATCGACACTCCTACGGACGTATCGCCAAAAAGCGAAGAAAAAAGGGGATTTGATATTTCCTACTTAAAAAATCTTATATCAAATATAAATTCCGAGGAGCTTCTGATCTTAGGTATCATTCTTCTTATAGCAAGTGACAAGGATTCGTCAAACGATTCTTTAATATGGATGCTCGCTCTGCTCCTTTTGGGAAAAGAATAAAGGTACTGTTGCAACGAGCACAGACCAAAAACAAGCGACGGCGAGTCGCCGATGACTTATTCGGTGAAGCTCACTTTAAATTACTTATTTCTACACGAGGGTGAGATTAAGTTTATCAGTTAAAAAATAAAAATAAGGTAGATAGTTTGCATTCAAGAAAGCAAACTATCTGTTTTTATTTTACTTGTTTTTTAGGCGCGACTGCTACTCTGCCGTACAAAGTACGCCACGAGAACCCCAAGCCTCGTTCCTCGGCTTGAGGACCCCTACCGACGTGTACGAGTTCACACCTTCTGCACTCGTTTCACGAGTCCATTTTCGAAAAACAAGCTGTCGCCAAATCGACAGCTTGTTTTCTTATTCCAACGAAATTGCTTTTATATAACGCTCAACTCTTCCGATTTGAATATTATCAAATACATTCGAATGCAAGGTTGTGTCTACTTGCTTGGAATGAGAAATTACAAAATCTATAACCGTTCTACCTAAAAGATGCGTTACCGAAAGCTTTACATTCTCTTTTTCGCATATATATTTCAAAAATTCCATTCGCAAATTTAATGTTGGTGCATCAATAATATCATTAGGGCCTGATGCAAGCATACTTTGAGTGGAAAAGGAAATTTTGGTTTTGCCGATCAAGGCTTCTGTGGTAATATATATTGGAGATCTGAAATCCATTTCACTAAATATGAAGAAAATATTTATCGATATCATTTCCACAAAATTGATATTTATAGGACAGGCAATCTGCTTTTCTTCGATATTAACGCTTTTATAACAAAACTGCTTTTTTAAGCATAGCTTTTTATAAATATCGGATAAAAGCTTACATAAATCAACGCCTCTTTTAGCTTTTGACATATTTTCATCGGATAGAGAAAACATTCTTTTTATTTTAGAAATATTCTCTTCGTTTTTAAAATATTCATTATTCAAAAACAAAAATTCAGCTATCTTTGCATACCTTTTTGAAAAAACCTTCATTATTGCTTTGAAATAGACATCGTCCTTAGAATCAACTATATCGAGCTTTTCTCTGTACATAGTGTTTTTTCTGAAAATATCCTCATCTATCTTTTCGTATATACTCTTTTTAACATCTAACTTTGGAAACACGCGCTTTGCCTTTAAATTCAAATATATTATCTCGCTTGACATATTCGCCATCACAAGAGGTAAGCGTCTTATTTCATCTTTTTCTATATTCATTTTTTATATCTTTATTGCATTTTCCTTTCTGTTATGGTAGAATTAAAATGATTGGAGGTTTTATTTATGAATTCAAGCTCTCAAAAAAACTCTGTTGCACTTACAAAGATTATAAAAGATTTTAATCTTGAGGTAGTATATGCTTCCGAAAATCTTGATAAGGTAAATATATCCCGTGCCGAGATCAACCGTCCCGGTCTTTCGCTTACAGGATTTTTCGATTATTTCGACCCTCAGAGAATTCAAGTACTCGGAAGAGTCGAGGCTATTTATTTAAGCAAGCTCACCCCCGATGAGCGAATTGTAAGATTAGGAAACTTTTTGGAAATGAGACCTGTGTGTATTGTTATTGCAAGAAACATTGAGCCGTTTCCCGAACTGGTCGATCTCGCTAAGCAATTCGACATTCCGATCCTGCGTACACCTATGTCGACCTCTTCCTTCATTTCCATGATAATATCTGCTCTTAATGTATATCTTGCTCCCAAGATCACACGTCACGGGGTTTTGGTCGAGGTATACGGTATCGGTGTTCTTATTCTGGGTGATAGCGGAATTGGAAAAAGTGAGACCGCTATCGAGCTTATAAAGCGCGGTCACCGTCTTATTGCGGATGATGCTGTTGAAATAAGCAAGGTATCCGAAAAAACGCTTGTCGGACAAGCTCCGGCTATTATAAGATATTATATGGAGCTTCGCGGAATAGGAATCGTTGATGTCAGAAGAATTTTCGGTATGGGTGCTGTTAAGGAAACCGAAAAAATCGAACTCGTTATTAAGCTTGAGCCTTGGGTACAGGGTAAGATGTACGACAGAATGGGTCTTGACAACGAAAGCATCGAGATACTTGGAATAAATGTTCCCTCTATTACCGTTCCTGTTCGTCCCGGAAGAAACCTTGCGGTTATTCTTGAAATTGCCGCTATGAACTTCCGTCTTAAGATGACAGGATATGATACAGCTAAGGAGTTTAACAAAAAGCTCGAAGAGGAGTTTATGAAAAATACGTAATTATATAATGATCCCAAAAAGAGGTTGCCGTTAATGCGACAACCTCTTTTCTATATCAGATATGCTTTAAAGTCATTTTACCTCAACTATATGATAAAGTCTTGAAGGATATGAGATGAAATCATATTCAAGGAAAAGACCGATATTCATAAGTGCCGCGCCGAGATATTTTTCTTCTGAATCATTTACAGTATACCAAGCGTTTTCTTTAAGTCCCTTCAATTTTACGTATTGAGGAGCAGTCGATGCATCGCTTTCATATCTTACTGCGCAAACAAGAGCCTCGCTCTTATCATCTTTAGTTACCTGCCATGCGCAGTAAAGGCTCTCTTCGGGATGGAAAGGAGTCAAAAGGCGGTAGTAATCGCCGTATTGGATAAGATCGTAATATTTCTTGAATTCCTTTATCTGACGCGCGATCTCCGCTTTTTCGTCATCGGTCATTTTAGTTACATCAAGCTCAAGACCGTATGTTCCGAAATAAGCAACATTTCCTCTTGTTTTTAGGGGAGTTGTACGAGCATTTCCGTGGTTCGGGCATACGGAAACGTGCGCTCCCATAGTGCGTACTGGATATGCAAATGACGTGCCGTACTGTATTTTAAGTCTATCTATTGCGTCGGTATTATCGCTCGTCCATACCTGAGGCATATAATAAAGCATTCCGCAATCGAAGCGTCCACCGCCACCTGAGCAGCTTTCAAAAAGAATATGCGGGAATTTAGATGTTATTCTTTCAAGAAGCTCATACAAGCCGAGAATATATCTATGAAATACCTCGCCCTGTCTTTCAGTGGGAAGGGATATACTGTAAAGGTCGGTTATATGTCTGTTGAAGTCCCACTTTACATAGTCGATCTTAGTGCTTTCAAGTATCTTTACGAGCTGATTATAAATATTATCTCTTACTTCCTTACGAGTAAAGTCGAGAACATATTGGTTTCTTGAAACCTGAGGGGTTCTGCCAGGCATCGCGAATGCGTAATCGGGATGAGCTCGATAAAGATCACTGTCCGCAGAGATACATTCAGGCTCAAACCAGATACCGAATTTAAGTCCTTCTTTATTTATTCTTTCGGAAAGGTTTTTAAGTGTTCCCTGAAGCTTCTTTTCATTTACGATCCAGTCACCGAGGGCGCATCTGTCGTTATCTCGCTTTCCGAACCAGCCATCATCCATAACAAAGAGCTCCACGCCCATTTTTGCGGCATCATGAGCCATAGAAACGAGCTTGTCTGCATTGAAATCGAAATATGTACCCTCCCAGTTGTTTATAAGGACGGGACGAACAGCATTTTTGAATTCACCGCGGCAGAGATTTTCTCTTATTGCCTTATGGAAGCTGTTTGACATTTTGCCAAAGCCCTCGCCGCTATACACCATAGCAACCTCAGGACAAATAAACACATCGTTTGGCAATATTTCAAACTTGAAGTTTTCGTGATTTATACCCATCGTAAGACGAGTTTTTTCCTGATGATCCTTTTCTGCGCATATTTCAAAGTTTCCGCTATAAACGAATGCAAGCCCCCATACGCTTCCGTAATCCTCGGTCGCATTTTTATCGCATATCATTGCAAAAGGGTTCTGCATATGGCTTGATGCGCCTCGTATGCTTGATACGACGGCTTTGGAATGCTCAATTCTTTTTCTTTCAAGCATTCTCTCCCTTGCGTGTCTGCCGTGGAAGTATACCATATCGTATTCTCCGTCAGGGAAATCAAGAGTTACTGTCAATGCTTTTTCAAGACTGATTTTTGCATCTGTTTTATTTTCTACGATAACTGCACGGGTTATAAGATCCTTTTCTTCAAAAACGCCGTACATCAAGTGAAAATAGACATCGTGAACCTTGTCCTTCAAGGTTACCTTCAAGCTTTGCGCTTCCTCGCCGTAAAATGCAGGTAAGCCGCTTAAAGAATATTTACCGCTTGTAATTTCGGCGCTTACAAATCTGGGCTCACAGCCAAGGCTGCCGTCGGTATTTCTTACAGACATCTGAGTAAGGCGAAAATCTCCTACTCCTGCACAAGAAAGCTCCTGCTTTTCGTGGCTATATGAAATATATTTTTCAACATCCTGCACATTGGGTGAAAATGCTGTGCCCCAAGTACGATTTACCAAGGACATATCCATATATTCCATTTTATTTCCGTAATATGTATGTATGAGCATACCTATTTCATTAACCTTCATTTGATACATCGTATTTTTTGTATACAAAGTATAGGTTTGATCTTTTTTGTTTTCAATGATTGCCATATAAGTTCTCCTTTTTCATAATACAATCTTATTTTAACATAAATATAATTATGTTTGCAATAATTTCATAAAAATATTGAAGTTTTTTTGTTTTTATGATACAATAGGCTTAATAATGTAACTTTAAGGAGAAAAAGATGATCAAAAACACTTTTTTGAGTTCATTTCTCTCCGGACTTTTTATTTCGATCGGCGGCACTGTATTTATTGCCTGTGCTTCCACGCTTAACAGTTCGGGAAATAGTGAATTCACTCACAAAATCATCGGTTCGGTAATGTTCTGCGTTGCGCTTTTGTCTATATGTATGCTTGGACTTTACCTCTTTACCGGAAAGGTCGGCTATCTTGTAAACGACCACTCAAAAAACGCTGTAATAGCTATTGTGACAGGACTTATCGGTAACTTTGTCGGCTCTACGCTTTTCGGAGTTATCACAAGCTTCTCGTCTCCCGCAATTCACGAATTTGCAAAGACGATGTGCGCGTCCAAAGTTGCTCTTAACCCGTTTGTAGTTCTTTTCTATGGAATTATGTGCGGTATTCTTATGTTTACAGCGGTACATACTTACAGAGAAAACAAGACATTTATCGGTATTTTATTCTGCGTTCCCGTATTTATAATCTGCGGATTTGAGCACTCGATCGCTGATATGTTCTATTTTGGAGCTGCAAGAGCATTTACGATTGATTACCTATGGTTTATTGTAGTCGTTATAATTGGTAATGCCATCGGCGGTATGCTCATTCCTTTTGTAAAGAAATTTATAAAATAAAAGCTTAAAAAACTGCCGATATCGGCAGTTTTTTATTAACGAAAAAACAACGGTGGAAACCACCGTTGTTTTGTTTTTAATCGTTGCTATCGTCGTAAGCTGCCCAGTTCATGTTCCAGCTTTCAACGATTGTTCTTGCTGTTCCTTCTGCCTCTTGGAAGAGTGCGTTGAAGTTATCCTTGTTATCAGCATGAGCATCGTTTCTTACAGCACTGAGAAGACCTGCCCAACCGGATGTGATTTCTCCTACATCATAGAAGATGTTAGCAAATACTTGCTCTTTGAGAATTCTCATATCAGCTTCATAGTCAGATGAGAGCTTAAGCTCGATATTATCATAATATGTTGACATAACATATTCCTCACCTGTCCACATAAGAACGTCGAGGAAGTATTCTGACATATCTCTGTCAGCTGTTACCCTAGGAATACAAATAAATGTAGGCTGTGCGTTATTTACAGGTGCGCAGTAGTTTTCTTGGTCAATATTGAGCTTCGGGAATGGCAATACGCCAAGCTCGAAGTTGATATCGCTCCAGTTATCAAGAGCCTGTGCAGCATCATTATAGAAGAGTACACGGCTATCAAGGAACGCTGTACACATGTTTGAGCCCCAATCTCCGCCCCAGTTTACTCTGCACCATTCGCTACCTGTGTTACATTCGATGATCTTGGAAACGATCATAGTAGCCTTAGCATCGTTAAGTGTGATATCGTACATACCGTCGATAACAGAAGCCTCAGCTACACCAAAGTATTGATAGAATTTTGTAAGTGTCTTAGTTGCGAAGCCGTATTTGTCATCGTCATCCTGTTGGTGGTTACCGTTTTCATCACCGGAGATAGCACGAGCCAAGCTTGTCATAATGTCGTATGTCCAGCCGCCTTCTTCAACGAGAGCGTAAAGTGCTGCACTGTCAGCGCCGCCCAAGGATTCAAGAAGATCCTTGTTAAAGAAGATCATATGAGCCAATTGCTCATCTGAGAAGCCGTAGTCACCGCCTGCAAAGAGTGTTACGTTTGCAACTGTCATGCATTCGTATACTACCTGGCTATAGTAAGGACGATCAAAGTCAATATATTCGCTGGTGCTCATATCATATACCAAGTTTACAAGCGCTTGTACTTCTTGAGCACGGGGAATAGCGATTTCGTATGTTACATTTTCAGCATTTGCTGCTTCTGTAAGGTCTGTTGTAATGTTCTGAGCATCTTGTGCCTCTACCCAGTTAACTGTTACTCCGTAGAGCTCCTCAATTTTTGCCTGACGTGCTTCGTAGGCTGTATTGAATGCCTCTCCGTATGCTGCAGGATTAAGCTCAAACTGTCCCCAAGGCGCACCTGCTGTTTCGCCGTATCTTGTGCACAATACATTAAGAGTGCTACCCGACCAAGTATCTTTGATTACTTCCTTGGGATCGATCTTTTCAGAGTCGTTCGGGTTGGTAGTTGTAGATGTGCTTGTTGAAGTGTCCGTTGTTGTGTCTGTAGATGTCGGTTCGTCTGTGGATGTCACATCATCCGTAGATGTTTGATCATTTGTAGATGTTTCTTCCTTTGTAGATGTTTCTTCATCTACTGTGGTTGTTTCTTCTTTTTTAGAACTGCTTTCATCGTCTCCGCCTTCATCTTTTGTACAAGAAACGATAGCAGGAAGAAGCATCAACACTACAAGTAAAAGTGCGAAAAATCTTTTCAAAATTATTACCTCCTTGAATTTATAATCATTTCGCCTTTAGCATTATATCATAAATGTATACAAAAAATCAAGATATTTTGATTAATTTTTTATTACATTTGATATTTTATAATTATAAAATACTAATTTAGTGTATTTTTATGGAACATCAATATGCTTTTCCCCAATATACGAGCTTATCTGTAGGCTTGCCGCATACTATACATTTTCCTGCTTCGCCCTGTTCGTCAAACGGCATACAGCGTGATGTTACATCAGCGAGCTCCTTAAGCTTAAGCTCACATTCCTCGCATCCGCACCAATGTGCTCTTATATAGCCCGATTTGGTCTTTGCGGTTTCGATAAAGCTATCAAGCTCTGTTTCGGTATAGGTTCTGTTCTTTCTGTTTTCAGCGGCTTTATTATAAAGTCCCTTTGTTATATCTGCAAGAAGTGCGGGTATCTCTGTTTCAAGAGAGTCAAGAGAAACGATCTTTTTCTCTCTTGTATCACGGCGTACCAATACGCATTGATTTGCTTCGATATCGCGAGGTCCAATCTCAAGACGGAGCGGAACGCCCTTCATTTCGTATTCTGCATATTTCCATCCGGGTGAGTTGTCGCTTATATCGATTTTTGCTCTTGCAAATTTATTTACTCTTTCGAATATCTCAGTAGCCTTTTCTATAACTCCTGGCTTATGCTGAGCACAAGGAATAACCACGAGCTGTACAGGTGCTATCGCAGGCGGTAACACAAGTCCGCTATCGTCGCCGTGTGTCATTATGATAGCACCGATAATTCTCGTCGATACGCCCCAAGATGTCTGGTGGCAATATTTAAGTGTATTATCCTTATCGAGATACTTGATATCAAATGCTTTTGCAAAGCCGTCGCCAAAATTATGAGAAGTTCCGCCTTGAAGAGCTTTACCGTCGTGCATAAGCGCTTCTACTGTATAGGTATCCTTTGCTCCTGCGAACTTTTCCTTATCGGTCTTTCTTCCCTTAAGCACGGGAATTCCAAGATCCTCCTCGAAAAATTCAGCATAAACTTCGAGCATTTGAATCGTTTCATTTTCCGCATCCTCCGCGGTTGCGTGCATTGTATGTCCTTCCTGCCACAAAAATTCGCGGCTACGAAGGAAGGGACGAGTCGTCTTTTCCCATCTTACAACGCTGCACCATTGGTTATAGAGCTTGGGAAGGTCTCTGTATGATTTTATTATATTTGCATAATGCTCACAGAAAAGTGTTTCCGACGTAGGTCGTACGCAAAGACGCTCCGTAAGCCGTTCACTACCGCCGTGTGTTACCCATGCAACCTCGGGTGCAAAGCCTTGTACGTGGTCTTTCTCTTTATTAAGGAGTGATTCGGGAATGAACATCGGCATATATACATTTTCTACGCCTGTTTTCTTAAATCTTGCATCAAGAAGCTTTTGAATGTTTTCCCAGATTGCGTATCCGTAAGGACGAATTATCATACATCCTTTTACGCTGGAATAATCAATAAGATCGGCTTTTTTTACAACATCAGTATACCATTTTGCAAAATCCTCTTCCATTGATGTTATTTGCTCGACCATTTTCTTTTCGTTCGCCATGTTTTTAAATTACCTCTTTATTTGTTGCTGTCTTTTTTCTTTTTTATTACTATTACGGCAACTGCTACTACTGCTATAACAACCGCTACGCAGATACATATGCCGACAATAAGTCCTGTTTTGTTACCGTCATCCTTGTCAGAGCCGTCGTTTGTGTTGTTGCCTGAAGAAGTGTCGGGAGTTGATGTCTCTTCTGTTACTGTACTCGTTTCTTCGCTTGTCTCGTCGCTCGTCTCTTCGCTTGTTTCTTCACTGCTTGATTCATCCTCAAAGGGAGGATCATTCTCAACGGGAGGATCGGGAGTTATTTCGGGATAATCCGAAATCTCGGGAGCGCTGAGTCCAAGATTATAGCCTACGAAGGCTGCGGGGAAGGATTCTGATGAATATATCTCAAGCTCAAGCACGTTCGGTATTGTTCCGCCGCATCTTGTAAATTCCAATCTTATATCGCTCGTTGTAACGGGTGTTTCAAGATCATAGATCGTTGTGTAGCCCGTACGCTCGTTATAAGATTCGCCCTGCGCTATCGTTACATATTCGCCGTTTACAAGAGCCTTGATATCAAATGATGTTACATCATCTCCGATAACTGCCGCTTCCTTGCAATATACAACTATCTTGTCTATCTCATATGTCTTATCAAGAACTATTCCGCAATGAACAGGAAGATCCATGGTACTTGGAAACCAAACGGATGCCTCGGTATATGTTTTACCGTCATTCATAAAGAGCACATCGGAATAAGGAATGTGGCTTGCGCTTGCATATGGCGTTCCAAGAATGGAGAGATTTCCTTTTGATGCCGACGTTTTCTGAAGCTCGGAAAATCTTGTGTTAAGATAATATGTTCTTTCGCCGTCAAGATGCGCTTCAAATTCATATACCGAGGGCGCACTTGTAAGCGCGTTCGGAAATACCAATCTTACAGCGTCGGTAGTAACCGTCTCTATAGAATATTCAGTAACGCAGGTATTGTTTTCACTGTCAAAGGAATTACCCTCGGCAACCTTTGTCCATGCGCCGTCTATTTTTGCTTCGATTATGAACTGATAATTTTCGGGGGTTTTGCCAAGCGCTATCTCACCGAAATTTGCAACGAATTTATTTATATTGTATTCCTGCTCAAATTGCAATGTAAGAGCTTGACCCGCACTAAGATCGGAGGGCGACCAAGCAGTAGGCTTTTTATCATCGCCGTCTATTGCGAGGAAGGGATATGCAAATTTAGCGCTTGATGTAGCCTCGGGAAATGAATGGTAGCCTATGTTCTGTGAGAATACAGCGCCTTCGGGAAGGTCGATATCGGGTGTTACGCCCAATTTACCGATAAGCTGTACTTCATAGATATACGGGAAGAGCAAGATATCTCCGCCCGGATAGTTCTTACCGAATTCGCTTATATTAATTCTTACATTGTTTGTTGTAACGGGTGTTTCGAGAGTATATGTGAAATCCGACGGAATGTGATAGTTTGATTTATCATTTGTCATTGCTTCCTCATAGCTTGCATAGCTTTGAGGGGTGAAATCGGAATCGTAAAATACGGCAATCTCCTGCCAAACGCCTTCAACAAGCGCCTCTACGGTATATTTTGTGTTCTGTCCGCCAAAAAGATTGTGAAGTCCGGCATTCATTTTGATCTCGTAGATCTCATAGTATTCTTTATTAAGAAATTTAATTCCGCAGTATTCTCCGCTAAATCCCATAGACGTATCCTGACCGGGCTCTACTGAGGGATATTTCGGTTCCCAGCCGTGCCAGTCATCAGAGTTTGTAAGTCCGTTGATTATACTGCTTGGGGGTGTCCATGAGCTGTTTTTCTCGCTTGAGCAGTAGCCCATACCGTTTGTAGCGATGTTCGTAAGCTCCTCTGTCGACTCGGTCGGCGGTTCTTCCGAAGGCTCTTCGGCAAAAACAGTGTACGCCATACACGACACGAGCACCATTATTGCACAAATAAACGATAAAAATCTTTTCATAATGTTCTCCTTTTTTAGTGAATTTCACTATACTTATATATATAATATCATACGTAACGCAAAATTTCAAGTTATTTTGTTCATAAATTTCACAACAAGCATCACTTATTTTAGAATACACCATACAAAAAGCAAAAAGCTGTCGCGTGAGCGACAGCCTCGGGCTTAATTTTATTATTAAAAATATGTGAGCTTTATCTCTCCGTTTTCCACATCCATGCTTGCCGCGGTTATTGGCGCTTTATTTTCGAAGATTATTGCGTTTGCCAAGCGATCCTCGATCTCGGTCTGAATAAATCTGCGCATATTTCTTGCGCCGAATTTTCTGCTAAAGGATTTTTCCGCAACATACTTGCAAAGTGCATCGGTATATTTGAAGGTCATTCCCTTTTCGGAAAGCGCTTTTTCAAGATCTGCGAGCATTATATGAGAGATTTTCTCGAAATCCTGCTCGTTAAGAGCTCTGAATGTGATTATCTCGTCTATTCTGTTTATAAATTCTGGACGCATAAACTGAGAGAGCGCTCTTTGTGTATTCTGATCCTCAAGGCTCTTTTGAGCATTTGAAAAGCCTGCGGTTGAGGATGACATATTAGCGCCTGCGTTCGTTGTCATTATGATAACGGTATTTTCAAAATTTATAACTCTGCCCTGAGCATCACTTACTCTGCCCTCGTCAAGTATTTGAAGCAATACATTTAACACATCGGGATGCGCCTTTTCTATCTCATCAAACAAAATAACCGAGTAGGGCTTGCGTCTTATTTTTTCCGTAAGCTGTCCTGCCTCGTCATAGCCTACGTATCCGGGAGGCGCGCCTATTATCTTTGATACAGAATGCTTTTCCATAAACTCCGACATATCAAGTCTTATAAGCGATTCGGGTGAATTAAAAAGATCCGATGCGAGCGTTTTTACAAGCTCGGTCTTTCCTACTCCTGTCGGGCCTGCAAATACGAATGATACCGGTCTGCGCTTTGCGCCGACACCTGCTCTGTTTCGTCTTATTGCTCTTGAAACTGCGTTTACAGCCTCGTCCTGACCTATAATTCTTGCTTTTATTCTTTCGTCAAGTCCTGCAAGCTTTTCAAACTCGTCCTCGGAGATGTTGCTTGCTGGAATACCCGTCCATATTTCTATTACCTCGGCAAGATCTGCCTTCGTCATCACGGTATTTTCACATTCCTTATCAAGTCTTTCTTTATCTATAAGGAGCTGTGATCTTTGAGATTTGAGCTCGGCAAGCGCTTTATATTCGCTTTCCGTATGCTCCTTTCCCTCCTCGGAAAACTTTGCGTTTATGCTCTCCTCCTTCGCATCTATCTTAGCAAGCTCCTCTATAACCTTATGTCTTTCGGTTATATGCGGAGAGTGCAAAACTATATGCGAGCACGCTTCATCGATTATATCTATTGCCTTATCGGGTAAAAATCTGTCGGTTATATATCTTTCACTCATAACGACTGCGCTTCTTGCTATATCCTCAGGGATCTTTACTCCGTGGTATACCTCATAATAATGCTTTATTCCCATAAGCATCTCCACGCATTCGTCTATTGACGGCTCATCGACCTTAACAGGCTGAAATCTTCTTTCAAGCGCGGTATCCTTTTCGATATATTTACGGTATTCGGTCATCGTTGTCGCTCCGATTACCTGTATCTCGCCTCTTGAAAGAGCGGGCTTCAGTATATTTGCGGCGTTCATGCTTCCTTCGGAATTGCCTGCTCCGACTATATTATGGATCTCGTCTATTACAAGTATTATGTTGCCTGCCGCCTTTACCTCGTTCAAAAGTCCGTTTATTCTGGCTTCAAACTGACCTCTGAATTGAGTTCCCGCAACGAGCGCGGTAAGATCTACAAGGAACACCTCGCAGTTTTTGAGCTTATAAGGAACATTTCCGTCGACTATTCTCTGTGCGAGCGCCTCCGCTATTGCTGTCTTTCCTACACCCGGCTCGCCTATAAGGCACGGGTTATTTTTTTGGCGGCGGCTGAGTATCTGAATAACTCTTTCAAGCTCCCGCTGTCTTCCGATTATCTTATCGAGCTTGCCGTTAAGCGCGTCGGCGGTGAGGTTATGGCAATAGGTATTGAGATTTTTTCTTTTATCCTTTTTATCCGAGTTGTTTTTCTTTTTCTTATCTTCATCGGATGCAGGACCAAAGCCTGTATTGCGCATAAGCTTACCGAAATCTATCGTAGGAGAGTCGTCGTCCTCATCATCAGCTGGAACTATTCCGTTGCCCTCCGACATTATTTCGCCGACCATCTTTTCCATATTTTCGAGCTCCTCATCGGATATGCCCATTTTTCTCATTATATCATCAACGGGCTTTATGCCGAGCTCCTTGGCGCATACCAAGCAGATGCCCTCTTGCTTTTGCTCGTTGTTTTCTATCTTCATAATATAGACCGTTGCAGGTCTTTTTTTGCATCTTGCACACATTTGCATAATTATCACCTTCTAACTAATTGCTTTTTCTATTCCCGCTATCTTCACAAAAAGCAACCTAAATCGAAAAACCTATCGAGGTTGCTTTTCTTTTGTCGGCAGAAACAGTTCACAAAGTGAACCTTCCCACAAGGTGCGGGGATTTATTTTATCAGAGATACAGAACTGTCCCATGTCTCCATAAATATTTTATTTAAACTGAGTTTCCATCCATTCAAGATGCTCGTCAAGCCATGCTAAAAACTCTTGTTTTCTTGTTGAAAGTGATTTAACGGATGTGCCAAAACGAGCATTTTCATACTTCAAAAGCGTCATGTACGCTTCCTCGTCTATTTGAGAAAACGCTTCATTTACCGAATCATTCAACAGTCCGTAGGTTTCTGCAAAAAGCTCCTTGTAGCGTTGCTGGAAGGATTCCTTTTTTATCAGGTATGGATAATAAAACGGAGCGCCATTCCAATAGATTCTTATTGTTGCAAGAGCTTCGACATTTCCCATATAGGAATCGAAATCCCAGTTGGGCCCCATAGTTATCTTTGTATCAGAGGTTGAGTCCTTTTTGTAAAGAAAGATATTACAGCCCCCTCCGTCATTTATACATAGGTAATCGGACACAAGAAGCCATTTTACAAAGGAATCCAAGTCAATATAATCAAGGTATGAATCATCGTCTTTCTGCAACGCCTGCTCAAATTCGATCATATAATTCCTTAAATAGGCATACTCAAAAGAATCCTGAGTGATTTGATCAGAGTCGGGATATTTGAATGTAAAATACATCGGCGTATTTTCAGTCATTGGAGTACTGAAATACAGATCCTCATTCCACCAATAAGCATCACACTCAAATACATATCCGTCGCTATCTACATTAACGCGCCATTTCTCATCACTTTCGCCGCTTCCTTCTTCAACCGCCTCGGATAAAACATACAGCCCACGGTATTCTCCGTTCAAATACAAGCTGACATAACAGTAATCCGGCGACCATTCGGTTTCAACAGCATCGGCGATTGCATCTCCGCAAATACGGTAACCGTCCGCACCGTAGTTGAGAAGCACCCAATCCTTGTCCGCATAGGCTTCACTGTCGTCAGGACGACCTATTAAAGGCTCTAAGAGGTCGTATTTTTTGTCAAGCTTTAATTTGTATGGATATCTTTGATTTGAGGAATAAGTGGCGCTTGTATTTCCGCGAATCTTTAATTTTGCGCCTAGGAACTCCTCATCTTGACCGTTTTCGGCGGATGAGCTGTAAACAACCTCGTTATTTTCATTGTACAAGGTCACTATGCACTGCTCATAAAAGGCGTTGGTGATACCTGCGCCCCAGCATCCATCAGGTGATTGGACAAAATCACACTGTGGCCATATGTAATTTTCCGTTGTTATTTCAACTCTTGGGAACGCTACACTCCTGGGCTCTTCCATATAACAAGCCTTAATCACTACCATCTGTCCCACGTTATTATAGCCTACTGCTCTTAGTGAAACCGAATAGATTTTATCTTCTGTCATACTGAAAAGCTCTGCCTTGCCCAAGGACGCGTCTATGTATTCAACGCGAGAGCCTGTGCCATCGTTATAGCTTACCTCAACATATCTTATTGGATCTTCGGGATTTTCCTCCCAGGTCACCGTAATTTTTCCGTCATCGGAAATTCCGTATCCATAGTCACTAAAGATTTCTCTTTGTGCAATCGACATAGATTTTGTGCTTGTAGTGACCGTCAAATCGGACTCAACACCGTAAATGCAATACAAATCCCCACCAACGCATTCGACAGAGGAATATTGTCCCTCTATTTTAATATCATATACACGGTATTTCTTAACAGGCTTCAAAACGAGCCAAATGTTGCCTGTGCCATCATTTTTAGGATTACCACCCGGAAAATCCGAGGAATAGTAAAGCCCTGCCAGTTCTTCGGGTACAGATGCGTCGCCTGTATAAGGAGATGAGATTACATTATTATTCGGGTTTAAAACGGCAAAGTAACAGTCCGGCTCTTCAGAATCAGGATTTTCCAAATCGGACTCCGAGCTGCTTGACTGGTTTTCCAAATTCTCTGTTTCGCTCTCCGAGCTGCTTGTCTCAGTTGTCGAGTCCTCTGTTTCGCTTTCCGTGTTGCTTGATTCAGCTACCGATTCTTCTGTTTCACTCTGCGGCTGTTGTGAGGACTCCTCGCTTGAAGATTCAATGCTTTCTGTGCTACTCAAGCACCCTGTAAGGCTTATACAAAGAACAAGAGTGATAAACGCAAGAATGTAAATTTTAAGTTTCAACTTCATCGGACTTCTCCTTTTAAAAGTTTTTCAAAAAGACATAACTACTATTTAATTTTACCACAAATCGCGTTCCGATAACCTAATTATAGAATTAAAAATATTTTTCAAATTTATTTTACATTGCTTTGTTAGAAATTGGCCATATAATCCTATCAGCAAAAGCCGAAAGATCCGTATATAGCAATCCTTAAGCCTTATGTTATAAGTGTAATGCAGAAAAAATATGGTATCGATTATCATTCAAAGCATTATTGATTTTTCGATTTACGCACACATTAGATCAGAATATCATACTGCCGCAACAGCGACATAAAGACAGATCTGTCTATTATCTCAATATTAAAATCGGAATTGTAAGGCCCGATATTTTTTATCAAAAAAGATATTGCTATACTTAAGCCGACTATAACGCATCCTGCAACCGCGACACCGAAGCACAGTCCAAGCAGTCTGTTTATCCATTTTATCACGGCAAATTTCGTGAGCAGATTTATAGCGTGTATTACCACAGTAAAAATTATTATAAGAACAGCAAATATCGCGAGCACTGCAATTATATTTGATAACATATATGAAAGCGCAGAGCCTATATTCGACGAAAGCGCTTCTACAATCTCGGGTGTTGCCTGATCTATTGAGCCAAGAACGGAAAGCGAGTCCATATCAACGCCGAAGCATTTTAATATTACATTATAAAAAGCGGGAAAATCTTCGTATATCGAAGCGAAATCTATAAACGGATCGCCGCCGGAGTGCGATTCAAAAAGCGACGTTCTCACCCAACCGACTACGGCATTATTCATAAATAATGAATCGATCCATTTTGCGACGGGGACACGGAACACTACAGCCAAAAAAACAGCCAGAATAGTCTTTATAAAATCAAGCACCGACTTTACAAAGCCTTTTCTTGCGTATCTTATGGGAAATACGATCAGAGTAAGAATATAGAACGAATCTATTATCAAACTTGCCACGGATTGTCCCCTTTCTTTAATTATATTCTTATGTATTAAATTATAACTTTATTTCTTTGGGTTGTCAATAGTATGCCCAAAATAAAAGCGAAAATCACTTTAAAGATAAAAGAAACGGGCGAATTTCCGCCCGTTTCTGTCTTTCTCTTAACTGAACCATCCTCGTGCAACTTCCCATACATTATTGTCACGGAAGAACCGCAAGAATATCGACTGGTCAACAATCGGTCCAAAGACACCTTCATTATAACTCCTTGCGAAGTTGATAACCCAGATAATACCCTCGGAAAGAAGCCATATCATTACTGCCGCGATAACTGCACCAACGCATGCGCCAAGTAAAATATTGAGTACTCTAAATACAGGAAGATCTCCAACCTTTTCAAGAAGCTTGCCTACAAAAATAAGCAATATCTGAATAACGATGAAGAGTACCAACACAGCTACGACCGTTGAGATCAGATTTGAAAGCTGAACGCTAAGACCGTTTGTTATCTGCTGCATCGTTTCATGCGATGCCCCTTCCTGACCAAGAAGATATGTGTTAACTGTATTTTCATCAACACCGAATTTGGTTATGAATTTTACAAACCAATCGGGAATACCGTCAAACACATTGTATAGCTCATAAAGTCCTGTGCCCTCATTGTATGTAGCACCAAAAGCATCGAGTATCCATTTTTCCGAAAGACTATCAAAGAACCAAGCCTTCAACAATCTTGCGAGCGGTGCATTAAACACATATGCTATGAACACCGCAAGTATTGCACGGGCAAAACCCATAAACGATTTTATAAATCCGTTTACTGCATTTTTGATTACGACGATAAGACATATGAGCATTAAAATTATGTCAATTATCAATCCTACAACCATCTATTATCTCCTATCAATTTTTAAGGCATGAGCCTTAAGACGCCGTTTGTTGCCTATGCTTTATGATGTTTTGTTTAATGTATTATACTATAAATTTAGTCAATTGTCAAGAATTCAAATAAAATATTTTTTGTAAATATAATCCGTCCGCTTTTGCGGTGCTTCCCGATCTTTTTCTGTCCTTTGCCAAAATTATGTCGGGAATGGTATTTTCATGTATTTTTCCCTTTTCGACATCCAAAAGCGTGCCTACCATTATTCTAACCATATTGTAAAGAAATCCGTTTGCCAAAATATGAAATTCGATATTTTCGCCGTTTCTTTTAAGATAACTCTCATACACCGTTCTTTCGGTGTTTTCTATTTTTGAGCCGGATGACATAAATGAATCAAATTCATGTGTTCCGATATAAAAGGATGCGGCTTTTTGCATTTTTTCAAAGCTTTCGTCACTTATCTCTTTACCGTATTCGAGAGCTCTTTTATTAAGGAAAGGATCTCTCAGTGTGCTTGCGTGAATCTTATAGACGTATTCTTTTTTCGCAACATCGTATCTTGCGTGAAAGGTGCTCGGCACTTCTTTTGCATCGAGCACGCTTATATCATCGGGGAGCGAGAGATTTAAAACAAGTGGGATCTTTTCTATCGGAACGGTTATTTTTTCGTTTGGATCCTTCGGCTCAACCGTTGCGCAATAGCCAAGCGCGTGGACTCCGCTATCGGTACGGCTACAGCCCGTAACGTTACATTCTATACCGAAGGCATCTCTTACTGCTTTATTGAGCATAAGCGAGACTGTCGGCTTATCCTTTTGAAGCTGGTAGCCCTGATAATTTGTTCCGACATATGCTATGGTAAGAAGAATCTTCATAAAAGCCTCCTTCAAAGCTTATATCCGTTTGCGTAGATATTTATAAGGATAACTCCTGCGAGCATTGCGATGCTTAAAAGAAGAAATATATAATCTCTTGCTTTCATTTTTAAGACCTTCATTCTCGTTCTGCCGTTTCCGCCGTGATAGCATCTGCATTCCATAGCGGTGGCAAGCTCCTCTGCTCTTCTGAATGAGGATACGAAAAGCGGTATTATTATAGGTATAAGCGCTTTTGCTCTTTTTATAAGTCCGCCTGATGAAAATTCCGCGCCTCTTGCTTTTTGTGCGTTCATTATCTTAGTCGTTTCGTCAACGAGCGTTGGTATGAAGCGAAGCGCGATAGTCATCATCATTGCGAATTCGTGAACGGGAACTTTTATCTTTTTAAGAGGAGCGAGTCCCTTTTCAAGCCCGTCAGTCAGCTCTATCGGTGTTGTGGTGTACGAGAAAAAGAGCGTTGTTCCTATAAGAAGAAGGATTATTCTAAGTGCCAGAATGCCTGCGTTTATAAGTCCCTTCCAATGAAGCGTCATCGTCCAGAAATTCGGAATTATAGTAACGGAAAATATAGGGTCGGCATCTGATGTCGTCCAAAACATATTTAAGACTGCTGTAAAAATTATAATTATCGTAAGGGGCTTAAGTCCTTTTAAAATTATACGGATCGGTACTCTGCTGACAGCAACAAAAAGAACTACTGCGGCAGCAAGAAACGCAAACGCGTATATATCCTTTGCAACAAATATCGAAACTATGAACACGATCACAAAAAGGAGCTTTGACCGAGGGTCAAGGCGGTGAATAACGGAGTTGCCCTCATAATATTGACCGAGTGCTATATTATCCATTTTTCGACCTCCTTACATAATCGCATATAGCCGAAAATGCGCCGTCTACGGTATATATATTTCTTGAAATCTTTACGCCCTTCAAGCGTAGTGCGGATATGATGTTTGATATTTCGGGAACATCAAGACCTGCCGATTTAAGTATCTCTGTCTGTGCAAAGACCTCAGAGCAACTACCCTCCATCGCAAGCTTGCCGTGTGACATAACCGCCAAGCGGTCACAGTACATAGCCATATCCTCCATACTGTGGCTGACTATTATGACGGTAGTTCCGCTTTGCTTGCGGTATTCGCAAATTCCGCCGAGTATCTCGCGTCTGCCGCGCGGATCAAGTCCTGCCGCAGGCTCGTCAAGAACAAGTATCTTCGGTCTCATCGCCATAACTCCGGCAAGAGCGACACGTCTTTTTTGTCCGCCCGAAAGATCGAACGGGGATTTTTGCAAGGTTTGCGCATCTATACCGCAAAATCTCGCACTTTCCTCGATCCTGTGGTTGATTTCATCATTTGAAAGACCCATATTTTTAGGGCCGTATGCAATATCCTCACCAACGGTATCGGCAAAAAGCTGATACTCGGGGTACTGCATAACCATACCGACCTTGTATCTTATTTTCGATATTTCCTTTGGCTTGTTCCAAATATTTTCGCCGTCTACGATTACCTCTCCGCTATCGGGCTTCATAAGACCGTTAAGCATTTGAATAAGAGTCGATTTACCCGACCCTGTGTGTCCTATTATGCCCGTTATGCAGTTTTCCTCAATGCGCAGATCTATATTTTCGAGCGCATTTATCTGATACGGAGTTTTCTTTCCGTAAACATAGCACACATTTTTAAGTTCAATTATCGACATTTCTACTCCAAATCGATCAAATTATCTTTTATAAGCTGCGCGCAAGTGTCAAAATCGCACACTTGGAGCGGTATTTTTGTTCCAAGCTCCTCATTCAGCCTGTATATAAGCTCAGTTCCCTGAGGCACTTCAAGACCTGCCTGCCAAAGCTTTTCCACCTCTGTGAACACATCGTTCGGCGCGCCCTGCAAATATATCTCACCGTTTTTCATAACGAAGACCTTATCTGCCTCTGCCGCCTCATTCATATAATGTGTTATAAGGATTATTGTTATTTTTTCTTCTTTATTAAGACGCTTTATAGTCTTCATAACTTCCTTGCGTCCTATCGGATCGAGCATCGCCGTTGATTCATCAAAAATTATACACTTGGGCTTCATGGCGATAACTCCCGCTATTGCTACCCTTTGCTTTTGTCCGCCCGAGAGCTTGTGCGGAGCGTGGCGCGCGTAATCGGTCATTCCGACGATCTTGAGCGCTTCATCGACTCTGCGTCTTATCTCCTTTGGCTCTACGCCGAGATTTTCAGGTCCGAAAGCCACATCCTCCTCAACTACCGTTGCAACGATCTGGTTATCGGGATTTTGGAACACCATTCCTATCTTTTTTCTTATCTCAAAAACGTCATTATCGGTAATGCCCTCTGCGGTAATCTCTTTTCCGTCAATATAGATCTTTCCCGAACCGGGAGTGAGGATCATATTCATGAGCTTTGCACTCGTACTCTTGCCGCTTCCGTTATGACCGAGTATTGCAACGAACTCGCCTTCCTCTATATCCAAGGAAATATTATTTACGGCAAAAAGATTTTTTTCTTGCTCATCTCCGGGATAAGAAAATGATACGTTTTCAAATTTTATAAGTGCGCTCATTTATTCTTTCCTTTCACCCATCTTGCGCTCGCTCCGCAAGGAAGATAGCTTCCCGTTTCAGTAACGGGCAACGCAAGCTCGGACGTACTTGATACTCCGCCGTGCTTTTTCACGATCTCAACATCTAAAACATACCCCATAGTAAGAGGGCTGAGACCTGTCGTGTACGAATTTATAAGCATAAAGAGCGGATCATCGGAGAGTACCCTTTCGCACAGTGAAACGAAGTCGCAAACTGCGTCCTCAAGCTTCCACACCTCGCCGTTTGGTCCTCTTCCGTAAGAGGGTGGGTCCATTATTATTCCGTCATATTTATTTCCGCGGCGTATTTCTCTCTCGACGAATTTACGGCAATCGTCAACTATATATCTTACGGGTGCATCGGCAAGTCCGCTGAGCGCAAGATTTTCCTTAGCGCAAGCGACCATTCCCTTTGATGCGTCAACGTGTACAACGCTTGCTCCTGCTTTTGCTGCAGCAGCAGTTGCACCGCCCGTATATGCAAAAAGATTGAGAACCTTTGTTTCCTTGCCTTCCTTTTTGCGTTCCTTTATAAGCTCGGAGAACCAATCCCAGTTAGCCGCCTGCTCGGGAAACAATCCTGTATGCTTAAAGCCCATAGGCTTAAGAGCGAAGGTGAGATCCTTATAATTTATCGTCCATTTTTCAGGAACATCGTTCTTTATCCATTTGCCTCCGCCTGAGCTTGAGCGGCGATATATTCCGTCAGCCCTGCTCCAAAGCTTATGCGTGCGCTTTCCCTTCCATATTACCTGCGGATCGGGACGGATAAGAATATATTTCCCCCAGCGCTCGAGTCTTTCTCCGTCAGAGGTATCAAGAAGCTCGTAATCCTTCCAATTATCTGCTATATACATAAGTTCCTCACATTCTATAATATTTTCCGAGCGCGCTCGCTCCTGCGTGTGCGTGGCATATTGCCAATGCCAAGGCATCGGCGGTATCATCGGGTTTTGGCGGCTTTGCAAGCTTCAAAATAGAAGTTACCATAGCTATGACCTGTTTTTTCTCTGCTCTGCCGTAGCCGACAACAGCCTGCTTTACCTGAAGCGGTGTATATTCGTAAATCGGTATTTTTTTCTTATGAGCCGATAAAAGTATACAGCCTCTTGCCTCAGCAACGCTTATTCCTGTTTTTTGGTTAGTATTCCAAAAAAGCTCCTCTATTGACATAATATCGGGCTTATATTTATCAAGCAAGATGTTCATGGAGTCAAATATCTGGGTTATTCTTTCTTCGATAGGCAATCCCGCCTCAGTCCTTATTGAGCCATATCCGAGAACGTGAAAGTTTCCTTTTACATATTCAACAGCGCCCCAGCCGACTATCGCAACGCCCGGATCTATGCCTAAAACGACCATATTTTTCTCCTCTTGCTTTTTTGATATTTTTTCACGCATTATATTGTATCACAAAACTCCCCGTATGTCAAATAATTTAATATAAAAATATAAAATAATAATATTATTGATTTTTGCGGGAATATATGCTAAAATAATTATGTATGATCTAAATTTGCTTTTCGGAGGTTGTTATGGCTGCAATTCCTGTTATCAGCGTCGGAGATATTCTTGAAATGAAAAAGCCTCACCCGTGCGGTGAAAAGCGCTTCAAGGTACTGAGAATAGGCTCGGATATTAAGCTTTCGTGCGTAGGCTGTGCGCGTACGCTCGTTATTGAAAGAGTAAAAGTAGAAAAAATGATCAAAAAAATTTTTCCTTGCGAGGCTTAAATGGATACTAACGAAACAAAAAAGAAATTCAGCTTAGGTAAATTTACATCTTCGTTTTTTAAAAAGACCGGAAATAAAATATTAGAGAAAAAGCATCTTTATCCCGCTTTTCTTTTGCCTGTTGTGCTTCTTATAGCGGTTTATGCTTTTATGAGCATTTTTCCGTTTGGCGATCGCTCGATACTGACGCTTGATATGAATGCTCAGTATATTTATTACTTCGCCGAGCTTCGTGATATACTTCACGGCGAATCATCGCTCATATACACCTTTGAGCGCGCTGTCGGCGGAGAATTTTTAGGATTTTTCACATATTACGTGGCTTCGCCGTTTGGTATTATCGTTGCGCTTTTCCCCGAAAATGCAATAGTCGGTGCAGTTACAACGATGATGATAATAAAATGCGGCATGAGCGGTCTTACCTTCTTTATTTATCTTGACAAGACAAAGAAAAGAGATCTTCCCGCTTTTTATATGTTCTCGGTAATGTATGCTCTTTGTGCATATGCTATGACCTATCAGTCGAATACTATGTGGATGGATGCGCTTTTGTGGCTTCCTCTTGTTTCTCTCGGTATTGAAAAGCTTATTTCAGAGGGCAGATTTAAGCTCTTTATAATAACACTGGCTCTTACGGTATGGAGTAACTATTACATAGGATATATGGTTTGTATCTATGTTTTCCTTTACTTCTTCTGTTACCTTTTTGCAAACAGATCACGCGATACAAATAAGCTCAATGAAAATCTTCACTATTTAAGAAGCTTTATAAGAATAGCTATTTGCTCGGTGGTTGCGCTCCTTATGGTCGCTATGATCATATTTACGGCTTATTACTCCCTCTCGTTTGGAAAGAGCAACACCTCAAATGTGGATTACGCATTTACGTTCCGTTACAATTTCATGGAGCTCTTTGCAAAGATGTTCATAGGCTCTTACGATACGGTGCGTCCTGCGGGTCTTCCGAATATTTATTGCGGTACGCTTGTACTCGTATTATTGCCGCTCTACTTCCTTTCAAGAAAGATCAGCTTTAGAGAAAAAGCGGTGTATACGGTTTTGGTGCTTATTTTCGCTTTCAGCATGACAATAAACACTCTTGACCTCGTGTGGCACGGTTTTCAGATGCCTGTATGGCTCAATTACAGATACAGCTTTATGTTCTCCTTCGTTTTGCTTACTATGGCATACAAGGGATATGAATCGGTTTCCGAGACATCCGGCAGAACGATGTTTTTTACATCTGCGCTTTTGCTTTTCGCTCTGTTCACGGTTCAGCAGACCGTTTTGCTTGAAACCTACAAGGGCGGAAATTCAAATCCGACGATGCCGATACAGTTGGTTCTTCCCTCGGTAATTTTTATCATCGTTTATACGATAATTCTTATATTGAAGCATAAAAATATTTTAAAGCGCGCTCTGCCATGCATCCTTATGGTCATAGTTTGCGGTGAGGCAACATTCGGTGCTTATCTGTGCTGGAAGGGTGAAACAACTGATGTCGGTTGGGCTAAGCGCAATGCTTACTATGATTATATCGAGCAGTATGACGATACGGTAAATATGATCTACGATATGGACGACAGCTTCTTCCGTTTTGAAAAAACAACTATGAGAAAGCCAAACGACAACTTTGCGCTCAACATAAGAGGTATTTCCGATTCGACCTCGACGATGAACAAGAAGCTTATGACGTTTATGAAGTATTCGGGCTTCTCCTCAAAATCCCACTGGATAAAATATTATTCCGGAAACGAGGTATCGGATTCTCTCTTTGGCGTAAAATATGTTATCACGGATACAAAGCCCGTAAGCTACTCGTACAAGGAGATCGAGGGCGCTGAGGGCAAGACGATCTACCTTAATGAAAGTGCTCTTTCCATAGCTTACTGTACAAATAAAAGCTTAAAAAATTTCGATGTTGAGGCTTTGGGCTCGACTCCGTCCTCTTTTGAATTTCTTGAATATCTCGTTGCTTCTATGAGATACGACGGTATTGAGGAGCTTGATGATTTCGATAGCTTGGCGAAGAGTAAAAAATCGCTTTTTGAAAGCTGTTATTACTATGTTGACACAACGGAAAACTGTAAGACAAAGCGAGGCAGCGGATCAAGGAAGCCTTACTACATCACAAGAACAGACGATAACGAAAAGGCTTCCGCAACTTACAGAGTTCAGGCTTATCAGGACGGAAGCGTATATATGTATCTTCCCTCCTCGCAGAACAGCACAAAGATATCTTATACCGTTTATAATTCCGAGAATGAAAAGATCCTTAGCGGCTCTTACTTTGGAAGCGACGATTACAGAATGCACAATGTCGGAAACTTCAAAAGCGGAGAGATATTTTATGTAAAGCTTGAATTTGATATGGACGAGCTTCGCATTTATTCTGACTATCCTCTCTTCAATCAGATCAATGAGGAAAATGTTACAGAAGCATTAAATGAGCTTAAGGAAGGCGAGCTTAAGATAACGGAATATTCCGATACTTATTTTGAAGGAACAATAACCGCTCAGGCAGATGAAATGGTATTTACGACTATCCCGTACGATAAGTATTGGGAGGTATATGTTGACGGTGAAAGAGTTGACACGTATACTGTCGGAGACACCTTTCTCTCCTTTGATATTACCGAGGGTGAGCATACTGTGGTTATGAAATACCGCTCAAAGCCGTTTATTTACGGTATGTGTCTTATGGGCTTGGGTGTTACCCTGCTTATCGTTATGTGTATTTTTGAGAAAAAATACAGGCTTTACAAAGAAAAGACAGCCATAACTCTTGCCCCGGAAAGGCCTTCTCTTTTCAGTAAGCTGCAAAGCAAGGGAAAGGAGCTTTGGAGCTCTTTCAAGAAACGAATAGAGAAAAAAGAAAATGATGAAACCGAAAAGGATGAAAATGATCTATGATATATCATGTGGACGGTACGCTTGACTATTGTGAAGCAGGTTACTGTGTTATAGATTGCTGCGGAGTTGGATACCGACTTGCCGTAAGTGATAATACTTATGCCGACGTGTGCGCTCACGTTGGCGAGAGAATGAAGCTGTTTACTTATTTACAGGTGCGCGAGGACGGAGTTGAGCTCTTTGGATTTAAGACAAGTGAGGAGCTTGGAGCTTTCAAGCTTCTTATAACCGTTTCGGGTGTCGGCCCTAAGGCAGCTATGGCTATTTTGTCACTCTTCTCAGCAAGTAAGCTTTATGAGGCTATTTGCGCTGAGGATGTTAAGGCTATCTCTCGCGCCTCGGGAGTTGGTGCAAAAACTGCGGCAAGAGTTGTTTTGGAGCTTCGTGATAAGGTGGCAAAGCAATATTACGGAGCGTCGGGAGTTGCTCCCGCATCAAGTCCGTCAGCTTCGGCTTCCAAGGGCGGACGCGGAAATCTTTCCGAAGCGCTTGATGCGCTTGTCGTTCTCGGATATTCACGTTCAGAGGCGCAAAAGGCGCTTACGGGCATCGATCCATCGCTTGATGTGGAAAAAATTATCCCGCTTGCGCTTGCAAAGCTTATATAATGTGAGGTCATCATGATAGAAGAAACAGAATTTGACTTTGAAAACAGAATAATGTCAACAGAGGCCTCGAGCGAGGATAACGATACAGAGATAAGCTTGCGTCCGAAATCGTTTGACGATTATATCGGTCAGGAAAAGGTAAAGGATCTTTTGAAGGTCTATATAGAAGCGGCAAAGGGGCGCGGTGACTCTCTTGATCACGTTCTTCTCTACGGTCCTCCCGGTCTTGGTAAGACCACTCTTTCGGGAATTATCGCAACGGAAATGGGCGTTAATTTCAGAGTTACCTCAGGTCCTGCTATTGAAAAGCAAGGAGATCTTGCGGCTATTCTTACAAATCTTGCGCCCGGTGATGTTCTTTTTATTGACGAGATACACCGTCTTTCACGCTCTATCGAGGAAATACTTTATCCCGCTATGGAGGATTATGTTCTTGATATAATTATAGGAAAGGGTCCTGCGGCAAGAAGTATTCGTGTTCCGCTTCCGAAATTTACGCTCGTTGGCGCTACGACACGCGCAGGTCAGCTTACTACTCCTCTGCGCGACCGCTTCGGAGTTTTGTTAAAGCTTGAGCTTTACACACACGAGGAGCTTGCCACTATCGTTAAAAGAAGTGCAAGCTTACTTGAAGTTGAGATAACGGACGACGGCGCTTTCGAGATAGCATCAAGATCAAGAGGCACGCCGCGTATAGCAAACAGGCTTTTGAAGCGTGTTCGTGATTATGCTCAGGTAAAGGGTGACGGAAAAATTACTCTTGAAATGGCTCAAAAATCGCTTGAAGCGCTTGAGATCGATCATCTCGGTCTTGACAACACCGACAGAAGAATGCTTGAAACTATAATCAAGTTTTACGACGGCGGTCCTGTCGGTCTTGAAACGCTTTCTGCCACTATCGGTGAGGAAAGCATAACTATCGAGGACGTTTATGAGCCGTATCTTATGCAAATAGGCTTTCTTAGCCGCACTCCGAGAGGAAGATGTGTTACCCGTCTTGCTTACGAGCATTTGGGAATACCCTTCCGCGGTGGAAACGACGCACAAATTAAACTATTATAAAATAAAAAGCTTAGGCTGTTGCTTGCGCAACAGCCCTTTTTAAGGCTTTTTTCTTCTGAAAACAAGACGAGATAATGCTTTTGCATTGAAGGGAATCAGCGGATACAGGTACGAGCGTTTTCCGTTTACCGTTTCATTCGTAACTATCAAAAATACTGCCAAAGCTGCTCCAACCAAAAGTCCCCACGCGTTTATAAGCGCTATCAAGATCAGCGTTATTATTCTTATGAATTTAAGAGCATATCCAAGCTCGTAATTCGACTGCGTGAAGCTTGCTATCGAAACTATCGCCATATAGAATATAACATCTGCGCTAAGCCATCCTACCTGTACCGCAAAATCTCCAAGCAGAAGTCCTCCTATGACTCCAAACGAGTTTGACATAACGCTCGGAGTATTCAGCGAAGCCAGCTTAAGACCGTCTATAACAAGCTCGACGACTATAAGCTGTACTAATATTGGGACGTTTCCGTATTCCTGTGGTATTACGAAAGCGAGCCATTCGGGGACTATATTCGGATTGCTGACAAGAAAATACCATATCGGTGTCAAAATCGTAGCGCTCCAAAATACAAGCTGACGAACCAACCTCAGATACGAGCCTGTTATCGGCGGGAAATAGTAATCATCGGTATCCTGCAAAAAATCGAAGATCGAGGTAGGCAAAATCAACGCTTCGGGTGAGTTATCACATATTATAATGACACTCCCCTCAAGTATCGAGGCGCAGGCGGCATCGGGTCTTTCGGTGCATCTGACCTTTGGAAACGGGTTATACCATTTTCTTTTTATAAGACATTCGATAAGGCTTTGATGACCCATTACCAAGGAATCAGTCTTTATTGCATTTATCTTCTCCGTTATATTTTTAACATAATCGGGGTCTGCCTTATCCTTGATATAGACGATGGATATATCGGTTTTTGATCTTTCGCCTACGCTTGCATATTTGACAACGAGATTTGTATCTCGTATCCTTCGGCGGATCATTGCCGTATTAAAGATAAGGGTCTCCACGAATCCGTCACGAGAGCCGCGCATTACCTTATCGTTTTCGGGCTCTGCTGTCACTCTTGCGGGATAAGAGCGATTATCTACAATTATTGCTCCGTTGCCAAGTCCCTCTGCCAAGATCGCGCTACAGCCCGAGAGAACCATTTTTATAAGGAAATCAAG
The DNA here is from genome assembly GCA_017461765.1 of Clostridia bacterium. Lineage (GTDB taxonomy): Bacteria > Bacillota > Clostridia > Oscillospirales > CAG-272 > RGIG2000. The sequence goes on from JAFTXO010000019.1 coordinate 53,043, forward strand.
ATCATGTGTTGCTTCTGCCTCAACACCCGGTACATTTTCGACAACAAACCGCTCGGACGCCATTTCGCTATCGTCTCCGAAGTCCTTTACCGACATAAGATGTATTATAAGCTTTTGCATAAGGGATGCTGTTACAAAGCCGTCCACATAATACATAATGACCTTGCGGGAATTTATCTCCATTTCCTTTTTTATTATATCAAAATTTTCCTCTACGTTGAGCAGAGTATCGATCTTTTGAATATTTTCAAGAAAATCGAAGGACATTTTTTGCATAAAAAACCTCCGCAATACTTTTTAAATAAGTATTTGCGGAGATTTCGTTTTTTAACCGTTATTTTTGAAAAATTGATAAAAATAGCAGGGGATCATTCCGTTATAAAGCTTTCTTATCTTATCTGCTTTTCTACCGTAAAGACGTGAAAATTCCTCGTGACTCGTTATAATATAGATCTGCCATTTATCAAGAGTTTTAAAATGCTCGCCCATTTTACGGTATAAGGCTTCTGTTTCCTTTATTGTAAGAAGTCTTTCTCCGTAAGGTGGATTGCAAACGATCGTGCCGCGTCTGCCCTCGGTTTTTATTTTGAGCGCGTCCTGCTCGAATATCTTCATATTTTGATACACCCCTGCGTGTTTTGCACATTCGGTGGCTAATTTCACAGCCTGAGGATTTATATCCGAAGCATACGCTTCAAAGGCTGAGGCGGTTATTATCTTGGAGCGTGCCTCTTCTCTTTCCATTTTCCATTTAGCCGAGGATATTTGCGGAAATGACTGAGAAATAAACGCTCTTTCAAGACCCGGAGCTTTATTTATCATCATCATTGCAGCTTCTATTGCTATCGTGCCGGAGCCGCAAAGCGGATCCCAGAAAAGCACGTCCTCTCTCGGTCTTGACAGCTTTGCAAGCGCACAGGCGAGTGTTTCTCTTATCGGTGCTTCCGCGGTTTTCGGTCGGTAGCCTCTTTTATGAAGCGGCACGCCTGAGGTATCGATCATAAGTGTTACTCTGTTTTTAAATAGGAAAAAGTCGATCTGATACTTTACTCCCTCCTCCTTGAACCACGTTACGCCATATTTTTTGGAAAGGCGCGATACTACTGCTTTTTTGATTATCTTTTGGCAGTCAGGAACTGAAAACAGCGCGCTTTTTATCGAGTGTCCTCTTACGGGAAACTCATCATTTACGCCTATCCAATCCTCCCAGCAAAGAGCTTTAGTGCCCTCAAAGAGATCATCAAAGGTGAGCGCTTCAAATTCGCCTACCTTTATATAAACTCTTTCAGCAAAACGAAGATTGATATTCAATTTACACATAGCGTCAGTATCCGCTATAAAGCTTATTCTGCCGTCCATTGTTTCGGTTCTTTTATAGCCAAGAGCATCGATTTCTGCTCCAAGCAAGCTTTCAAGTCCGAAAAGGCAGGTTGCCACATATTCCATCATTCACCCTTCCTTACGGTAAACGAGAATACGCAGTTTTTACCGTAATCGCTTTCTACTTTTATTTTTCCGCCGTGAGCCTCAATTATAGTCTTCGAAATAAAGAGTCCGAGTCCTGCTCCGCTCTTATCAAGACCTCTGCTCTTATCGGTCTTATAAAATCTGTCAAATACGAACGGCATCTCATCCTCAGCTATACCGATACCCTCGTTGAACACCGAGAATTTGATATCCTTTCCTTCGCTTTTAACGCTTACAAAATATTTTCCGCCCTTATACGAGAATTTTATCGCATTGTGGCAAAGGTTATAAACTACTCTGTTTATGGCATCCTTATCGCCAAGAGCTATCATATCGAAGTTCTCGAATTCGCAATCGACATCAAGCTCCTTTTCAATAAACTGATTTTCCAAGGAAATAATGGTCTGACGAACCGTTTCGCAAATGTTAAACGGCTTTATATCGAATTTGTTCTCGCCTGACTGTATTCTTGATATATCAAGCAAGGAAATAACAAGTCTGCTTAGTCTTTGAACCTCTTTTTTGATTATTTCAAGGTAATACTGATGCTTATCCTCAGGGATAGCTCCGTCCAAAATTCCGTCAATGAAGCCTGCTATCGTTGTCATTGGCGTACGAAGGTCATGAGATACGCTGCTTAAAAAGTTCTTTTGCATCTCATCCTTGGCATTTAACGCTATTGCCATATTGTTGAAGGATTCAGCAAGCTCGGAAAGCTCATCGTTTCCTCTTACGCTAAGTCTTGTATCGAATTTTCCGTGTGAGAACTCTTTGGTTGCTTTTCCTATCTCGCGAACAGGCTTAAGTATCGAATAGCTTATCATATAAACCACTATTACTGCGGCAAGACATACCCAAATTATAGTTAAAATTATCGGAACTGTAATCTCCTGCATCATATCACCCTCTCGCTCTGCAGGATAATAAGCGATGATTGCGCCGACTATTGCTTGATCCTTCACCTCTTCCTCAAGCTTTTGCTCTGGGGTTTTTGAGGTTTCCTCAATAACTTCATCGTCTACGGTTGTTTGAGTTTCGTCCTTATCCTCTATATCATTATTTACTTCTCTGCTTTGAATTACAGACGAAAAAAGAAAGACCTCATTTGAGAAAAACCCCTCGCAGTCACGCTGCATTGAAATATCCCGTTCTTTTAATATTTCCTCCATCACAGATGAGGGCATTTTATTCATTGTGATTATTGGAGTGGAGCTTGTATCTACCTCCTCAACATTTATATCGTTATCGATTATAAGATCCTCGGAATACTGAAGGATCGGCGTTTTTTTTATGACATCGTAATGTGCCGCCATAAGTATATTTCCGTCCTTATCGAGAACCAATATATTGGAGTCGGGGTTACTTATAAAAATGATCGAGAGCATATCGTTTATCTCTTCAACATTTTCACGCAAAACGCTATCAAGGCTATTATTTTCAAGTCCCTTATATCCAAGCAGCGTTTCAAAGGCTACTGTAACGTTTGCAAGCTCCTTTTTGCGCGCATTTATTGAGAAATTATTTATTATTGTACTTATGATTATGGCAAGAATAATTACCGTAAAAATAATCATCGCCATAAATATTGCGGTATATTTTGTATAAAAGCTATGAAACTTCTTTCTTTCACGCATTTTCATTATTATTCATCCTTTTTGATATCCCAACAGACTTTATATAATAATTATAACTATTATTGAATGTCAAGTCAATAAAAAAGAGGAATTTTTGCAAATTCCTCCTTGATTTCGGTATCAGTCCTGCTGTTGGAATACCTCAAATTTGTATCCCACGCCCCATACTGTTTTAAGCTCCCATTTATCAGATACACCCTGTAATTTTTCACGAAGGCGCTTAATATGTACATCAACTGTACGGGAGTCTCCGAGATAGTCAAAGCTCCAGACCTTATTAAGAAGCTGATCTCTTGTATATACTCTGTTGAAGTTCTGAGCAAGAAAATGAAGAAGTAAAAGCTCCTTGTGAGGAACGCTCACACTTTCGCCCTTGATCTTGAGCTCATGATTTGAAAGGCTTATCTCAAGGTTATCAAAGCGCAAGGTATCCTTGTCAACGTGGCTTTCCATAGCACTGTATCTGCGGAGAACTGCTTTAACTCTTGCAAGAAGCTCCTTCATATCAAAGGGCTTTACAACGAAATCGTCAGCACCAAGCTCGAGGCCCAGCACTTTATCAAAAACATCTCCCTTTGCTGTTATCATTATCATCGGCTTTGAGGAATTTGCCCTGATCTCACGGCAAACCTCCGTTCCGTCCTTTTTAGGGAGCATAAGGTCAAGAAGAACTATATCGGGATCGTATGATTTGAAGGTACTAAGACCCTCTGCACCGTCGTTTGCTATAACTACTTCGTATCCCTCGTTTTGAAAATATACTTTTATAAGTTCGCAAATATTTTGATCATCGTCTATAACGAGCATTTTTGTCCCGAGCATTATTTTCTCTCCTTTATTTTTGTTTATGATTTATTTTAACACATTTTTTCTATATTGTAAATAATTAATTCATATTTTTTTAATTTTTATAAAATTCGCGATAATATCATTTCTATTTTAATATGCTTTTGTGAAGGATTCGTGAACATACGGTGTGATTTGAATAAAAATAATATATCTTTATATATTAAATTATATTAAATTTTATTTTTTTACTTGATTAAAGGGTTAAAATATGGTATCATTATCACGGTGCGCTGATGCGCATAATTTATCATCATTGAGGTGCTATAATGAAACTTGGTATCGTAGGCTTGCCCAATGTCGGCAAAAGTACTCTTTTTAACGCTTTGACTAATGCGGGCGCACAAAGCGCTAACTATCCCTTCTGCACTATTGAGCCAAATGTAGGTGTCGTTGCAGTTCCCGATTCCCGTCTTGATGCGCTTGCTAAAATGTATAATCCGGAGCTTTATACTCCGGCAGTTATCGAATTCGTTGATATTGCAGGTCTTGTAAGAGGCGCTTCCAAGGGTGAGGGACTTGGAAACAAGTTTTTATCTCACATAAGAGAGGTTGACGCTATCGTTCACGTCGTTCGCTGCTTTGAAAATAACGATATTATTCACGTTGACGGAAACGTAAATCCAATCCGTGACGTTGAAACTATAAATCTTGAGCTTATTTTTTCGGATATTGAGATCCTTGAAAGAAGAATCGATTCCGTTAAAAAGGCTATGAAGGGGGACAAGACTCTTGCTCCCAAGCTTGAGGTATACGAAAGAGTTATGAAGGCTCTTGAGGAAGGAAAGACCGCGCGTTCTCTTGATTATACCGAGGACGAGGCGATTTATATGAGCGAGGTAGCGCTCCTTACGACAAAGCCAGTTATATATGCGGCAAACATAAGCGAGAGTGATATTTCCTCCGACCTTACAAAGAATAAATACTACCAAAGCGTAGTTGAGTTTGCAAAAACCGAAAAGAGCGAGGTTATTCCCGTTTGCGCTGAGATCGAAGCTGAGATTGCCGAGCTTGACGACGAGGAAAAGGAAATGTTCCTTGCCGATCTCGGTATTGAGGAATCGGGTCTTGACAGACTCATCAAGGCAAGCTATTCCTTGCTCGGTCTTATAAGCTATCTTACCGCAGGACCTAAAGAGGTTCGTGCTTGGACTATTGTAAAGGGCACGAAGGCTCCGCAGGCGGCAGGCAAGATTCACTCTGATTTTGAAAAGGGCTTCATTCGTGCAGAGATCGTTTCTTTTGACGATCTTATGGAATGCGGATCTATGAACGTAGCAAAGGAAAAGGGGCTTGTTCGCTCAGAGGGTAAGGAATACGTTATAGCTGACGGAGATATAGTTTTATTCAGATTTAATGTGTGAGGATATTTATGATGAGAACGGATTGGTTTTCTGAGGCGGGATTTGGTCTTTTCGTCCATTGGACGACACATTCCCTGCCCGAATGCGGTGAAAAGAAATCTTATCAGGATGCTGTAAGAGATTTTCAGCTTGATAAATTTGTTGAGCAGGTCGTAAATTCAGGAGCAAAATTTCTATTTTTTACGACATCTTGGGCTAAAATGATGCTCCCCTTCCCGCTTGACGAGCTTGATGAAATAGTTCCCGATCACACCTGCGAGCGTGATCTCATAGGAGAGCTTTCCGATGCGCTTGACAAGCATGGCATAAAGCTACTTATCTACTTTAACGGCGACGGATCTCAGGATCCTTTATGGCAAGAGGCTACGGGATTTAAAGAGGATCCTAAAAAGCACGCGGAATACTGCTACAAGATAACCGAGGCTATATCTAAAAAATACGGTAAAAGACTCAGCGGTTGGTGGATAGATTGCTGTTATGAGCCCGGAATTTGTAACGGTACAGGCGTTCGCTACGACTATGAAAGATACGCAAAAGCCTTGCGTAGCGGAAATGAAGACTCGATTGTTGCATTTAACTTTCGCGGCACTTGCCCTTGGGGCAGTGTTTGGGGAAAGGATATTGCCGACTATCAAGCAGGAGAAGAAAACGATATATCTTTTCTTCCTACGAGCCGATTCAGCGGCGAGGGTGATACGCAGTGGTTTGCGCTCTGTTGGATGGATGAATTTTGGGTCCATGAAAAAGAGGGCGAGCCAACGCCACAGCACAGCAATCAAAATGTTCTTGACTATGTAAATGCAATAAAGGAAAAGGGCGGAGTTTTTGCATACAACTGTGCCGTTTACCAAGAGGGCTTAATTGCAGATAAGACATATGATCAATTAAAATGGCTCAATAAAAACGGAATTTCAAAATAACATAAAAAGGCGGAAAAATTTCCGCCTTCTTTATTTTATTCTGCTTTTTTGAATTTTATCTGAACCTCATTTGGAAAATCTTCCATATTAGTCGGGAATAATTCTTTTGGAATTATAAGTACATCACAAAACGTCTCTCCACCCGGTGATATTTTGTCTCCAAAATCCGGGCCATCCATTTCTATATAAACACTCATGGTTTTATCTTCTTCGTTATATGAAAAATCATAATATCCAATCACAGAATATCCGCTTGTAGTAACCGTTATGCTTTGAACTACCAAATAATTGCTTTCGAAAATTTGTTCATTAAAATTATCTTTTAATTCGAGGTGTTTCTCTGCTATTTCATTAACAAATTCTTGATAATCTGTATAGATCGCTTTCCATTCATACCCCCAATGAACAACTTCGGAAACTACCGTTTCGTAATATGAAATTTCAGGAACATCCGTTGATGTTTCTTCAACAACGTCAGTGCTTGTTTCTTCAGCTGTTGATGTTGCTTCGACTGTTGTTGTTTCATCAACAGTGGTTGTTTCTTCGATGATAGTTGTCTCTTCCACCTTAGATGTCTCACTCGAGCTTTCATCCGTCGGAGCATCCTTGTCACAAGAGGTTATAAACAGAAATGTCGTTAGAATAAGCAGCATTATCAGTAGCTTTTTCATATTTGTACCTCCTTGTTTTTATTAGAAGGCGGAAAATCCGCCTTCTTTTCAACTAACAAATTCATCACCTTTTTTAATAAAAAACTCACTTCTGTCCTTTGATATTTCCCAATACATTATTGTAGGCGGATCATTACATTGATTGTGATCGTTTTCTTCCATATATATTTTAAATGTTTTATCCGCGAGATTTTCACTATAAAACTCACGCGGAATAAGAATCATATCTGCTCTTAAACGCTCAACAGGATCGTGTAATTCAAAAGCATCATAATAACTGCTTACATAAAGACTAATCGCGTCTTCAGTAACGGTAAAACCCTTATATGCACGTAATACCAAATCATCTGTCGGTCTTCCGCCTGGGAAAATTGTATCAAAAATCGCAATTACAAAATAATCTTCAAATGTTTGAGAGCTGATATTATTAATAATCTTGCTTTTTTCCTCTTCACTGTCTATGTATTCTTGCGCAAAAGCTACAAGCTCGCCGCTGTTATTTATTATTTTGGAATTTGCTTTTCCATAAACAACTCCATCACAGCAATCAACAAGATAATGTTTATGATATCCCACATATACCTTATCTTGCTCTTTCTCAAAGCTTTCTTCTACAACATCCGTGCTTGTTTCGTTGGTTGTCATAGTTTCGTCAATAACTCGAGTACTTGTTTCTTCTACTATCGTTGTTTCTTCAATAGATGTTTTATCTGATGTATCAAAAGAAATATCATCAGAATTAGATTCGTCGCAAGAGGTCAAAGCTAAAAACGTCGTTAGTATCAGTAGCAATATAAGTAGCTTTTTCATAATTTTGCGCTCCTTGATTTATTATGAATTTGAATTTAGGAATATATACCATATCTTCCTATTTTTAGTTTAGCATATGTGATAATATTTGTCAATAGGGTATTTTTAACTTTGTTAAAAATGCACAAAAATCAAAATTGGTTTTTGTACATAACAACCAATTGAGAATTCAAATACAAAAAGGTCATTGTGATTACAATGACCTTTTTGTTAACAAGTAATAAGCTTTTGAGAAAATACTATTCTCTCTTTTCAGGCTTTATTATTTAAGAGAATCGATATAGTCACAGGCGGCAAGGGCGGCTATTGCACCGTCGGCGCACGCTGTAGCTACCTGTCTTATTCTCTTTTTACGGCAGTCGCCTGCTACATAAATTCCGTTTGTTTGTGTAAGGCAAGCTTCATCTGAATCTGCGTATCCGAATTTATCAAGCTTGATAAGCTCTGCAAACGGCTCGTTTTGAGGGATCAAGCCTATCGCAACGAAAAGTCCGTCTATTACAAGCTCATTTTCGCCATCAGGTGTTTTTATCTCAACTGCGCTAAGCTCACCATCACCCTTAAGAGCGCTTATCGACGCGCTTGTAATGATTTCTATATTATCCTTTTTCAGTACCTGCTCCTGAAGCTTTTTTTCACCTGTGAGCACTTCAAGATTTTGAATTATATAGACCTTTTTACAAAGATCGGAGAGCAATATTGCTTCCTGAAGCGCGGAATTTCCGCCTCCCAAAACTGCAACAGTCTTTCCCTCGTAAAAAGCACCGTCACACACTGCACAAAAGGATATGCCGTTTCCTATATATTTTTCTTCATTTTCTATTCCCGGTAAGCGATGCTTCGCGCCTGTGGCGATTACCACGGCTTTAGCCTCATATTCTCCGCTATCGGTAGAGACTGTTTTTATATCGCCGTCCTTAATTCCAAGCACCTCACAGGGCTCAACGTCAGCTCCCTGAAGGAGAACCTGCTCCACCAATTTCTCGGCAAATTCGTTGCCTGTAAGAGATGAAAATCCGGGGATATTTTCAACCTTCGGCGAAAAGGTTATCTGTCCGCCGAAAGCCGATTTTTCAAGCACTAAAACACTTTTATTTGCTCTGCACGCATAAAGTGCCGCGGTAAGTCCCGCAGGACCTGCTCCGATTACAATTATATCGTACATATGATTATTTTCCGAGATATTTCTTAATATCGGATACTCCTGCGTATTTTTGAACGCTTCCGTTTTTAACTACAACAAGCGTGGGAGCTTGCTTAATACCGAATTCCTTTGCAAGCTCGGCATTTTCGTTAGCGAGAAGCTTATCGTATTTTACGCCCTCCTTATCAAGCAAAGCGCAAGCTATTTTACAGTTGGGGCAAGTAGCTGTTGTGAAGAGGTATGTCACATCCTCGTTTGAACAGCAGGTACAATTATCTTCCTTTACCTCCTCGGGTCTACCCTCTCTTTTGAGCTTTGAGGTTTCGATATTATATACCAAACGGTCCTTATACTCCTGAGATTTACCGTCGTTCCAGTTTTGTACGGGACGGTAGTAGCCTGTGATACGGCTATAAACCTCTGTCTTTTCGCCGCAATCGGGGCAAGTATAAGCTTCGCCCGCTATATATCCGTGGTTCTTACATACAGAGTATGTTGGAGACATTGTATAGTAGGGCAAACGGTAATTTTCAGCGATCTTCTTAACGAGGTTTGCAGCTGCCTTCCAATCAGGAAGCTTCTCGCCAAGGAATGCGTGGAATACTGTACCCGATGTATAAAGTGTCTGAAGCTCGTCCTGAATATCGAGAGCTGTAAAGATATCGTCCGTATAGCCTACGGGAAGGTGTGATGAGTTTGTATAATAAGGTGTTCCGCCTGTCTTATCGGATGCGGTTATGATGCCGGGATATCTCTTAACGTCGTGCTTTGCAAGACGGTATGATGTCGATTCGGCAGGAGTTGCCTCAAGGTTATAGAGGTCCCCGTATTTTTCCTGATAATCGGAGAGCTTCTCTCTCATATGATTGAGAACATCCTGTGTAAATTTCTGTGCCGTTTTGTTTGTAAGATCCTCTTTGATCCAGTTAGCGTTAAGGCAAGCCTCGTTCATACCTACAAGACCGATTGTTGAGAAGTGGTTATTGAATGTGCCAAGGTATCTCTTTGTATAAGGATAAAGTCCGTTATCAAGGAGTCTTGTGATAACCGTTCTCTTAACCTTAAGTGAACGTGCAGAAATGTCCATACGTCTGTCAAGACGCTCGTAGAAATCCTTTTCGTCCTTTGCAAGATATGCAATTCTGGGCATATTAATAGTAACAACGCCGACAGAACCTGTGCTTTCACCGCTTCCGAAATATCCGCCGGATTTTTTGCGGAGCTCACGAAGATCAAGACGCAAACGGCAGCACATCGAACGAACGTCGCTTGGCTCCATGTCGCTGTTTATATAGTTTGAGAAGTAAGGTGTACCGTATTTAGCAGTCATTTCAAACAAGAGCTTATTGTTCTCGGTCTCGCTCCAGTCAAAGTCTCTTGTGATGGAGTATGTGGGGATAGGATACTGGAAGCCTCTGCCGTTAGCATCGCCCTCGATCATTATTTCGATGAAGGCTTTGTTTACCATAGCCATTTCCTTTTCGCAATCCTTGTACTTGAAGTCGACCTCTTTTCCGCCGATTATACAGTTGAGCTCTGCAAGGTCGTTAGGTACTACCCAGTCAAGAGTGATGTTCGAGAAGGGAGCTTGTGTTCCCCAACGTGAAGGTGTATTTACACCGTAAACGAAGGATTGAATGCACTGCTTTACTTCTTTATATGAAAGATTATCTATTTTTACAAAGGGAGCAAGATATGTGTCAAACGATGAGAACGCCTGAGCGCCTGCCCATTCGTTTTGCATGATACCAAGGAAGTTTACCATCTGATTGCAAAGAGTTGAAAGGTGGCTTGCGGGAGATGATGTGATCTTACCTGTTACACCGCCGAGTCCCTCTTGGATAAGCTGCTTGAGTGACCAGCCTGCACAGTAGCCCGTGAGCATTGAAAGGTCATGGATATGGATATCTGCGTTACGGTGAGCGTTACCGATCTCGTCATCGTAAACCTCGGAGAGCCAATAGTTTGCTGTGATAGCGCCTGAGTTTGAAAGGATAAGTCCGCCTACCGAATATGTTACTGTGGAGTTTTCCTTTACGCGCCAGTCATTTATTTTAAGGTAGTTATCAACGATCTCCTTGTAGTCGACCATCGTTGCATTGAGGTTACGGATCTTTTCTCTTTGACGGCGGTAGATGATATATGCCTTTGCTACATCGTCATATCCTGCTTTGATAAGAACAGACTCTACGCTGTCCTGAATATTTTCAACGGAGATCTTTCCGTCTTCTATTTTAGGCTCGAATTCCGCAGTTACCTTAAGAGCGAGAAAATCGATAACATCTTGATTAAATTGCTTCTGGCAAGCGTCAAATGCTTGCAAAATAGCGTCGCTGATCTTTTTAATATTAAAATCAACGATCTTGCCGTCACGTTTAATTACTTGATACATTTTTTACTCTCCTTTTTAAATTTTTTAATATTTTTTCTTGACAAAGCTTCTTTTGTCGAGGTGTAGATACATTCTATCATATTAATAACCGTTTGTCAATAGAAAAAACACAATATATTGTGCCTTTTTTTATTTTGCCGCACAAGATATTGTGTTAAATTCCTCTTATCGAAATATGCTCGATTTTGTCGAAAACCGCTTGTTTAAAGGCTTCGAGCGTATTTTTTTCATGTCCGCAAAGACCATTTTCTATCAAATTTCCCGAATCTGAAAAATTTTGCAAAAAATATTTTTTCGCGCCCTTGATCCATTCGCCTATTGCTTTTATATCCTCAATGCTATGATGTTGCTTCACAACCGTGGTGCGAAACTCATAATCTACCCTGCCCTCAAGCAAAAGCTTTACACTTTTTTCAAACGGAGCTATATCGAGATTTTGAATGCCGGTAGTTTTCGCGTACTTCTCTTTTGAGTTCTTTATGTCCATAGCGACGTAATCTACAAGTCCAAGCTCGATAGCTTCCTTAAGCTTATCCGGATATGCGCCGTTTGTGTCGAGCTTTACTAACAGTCCTATGTCCTTTATCTTTTTCATAAAGTCGAATATGTCCTTTTGCAAAAGAGGCTCTCCACCGCTTATACAAACGCCGTCAAGTATCCTTTTACGCTTTTCTATATAAGAAAGGATCTCTTCCTCGGGAAAAAGCTCTGCCTCGTCAATAACCAACGATGCGTTATGGCAAAACGGGCAACGCAAATTACAACCGTATGTGAAAACTGTACACGCTACCTTTTCGGGATAATCGAGCATCGTCATTTTCTGAAATCCGCCGATATTCATAAATCCTCTCCTTTCGGTGTTTTATAATATTTTAGCATTACAGATAAGATAAATCAAGGCTTATTTGAAAAAACGGAGCAAAAGCTCCGTTTTATTCAAAATTTAAGCTCTGTAAAGCCTACCTTGCGTCTTACCTTTGACATCGTACGGCGAGCATTTTTATAGGCATCCTGAGCGCCCTGTGCCATTACGCTTTCAAGATATGCTTTATCGGCCATAAGCTTTGCAAATTCCTCTCTTACCGAAGCTAATGCATCAGCGCAGGTTTCTCCTACCGCAAGCTTGAAATCGCCATAGCCCATTCCCGCAAATTCTCTTTCAGCCTCCTCGGGAGTTTTGTTTGTAAAGCAGGTATATATATTAAGAAGGTTCGTTATACCCTCCTTACCCTCTGCTCTTACGATCTTATTATCCGAGTCGGTAACCGCTCTTTTGAACTTTCTTATGATATCGTCCTTTGAATCGAGTATTCTTACGACTGCGTTTTCGTTGGGATCTGATTTGCTCATCTTTTTTATCGGATCCTGAAGCGACATTATCTTAGCTCCGTCCTTTGATATGTATCCGTCGGGAACTACAAAGGTTTCGCCATAAATCTGATTGAAGCGGTTGGCTATATCTCTTGCAAGCTCAAGATGCTGCTTCTGGTCAACGCCGACAGGCACAAGCTCCGTTTGATAAAGCAATATATCTGCCGCCATAAGCGAGGGATATGTGAAAAGCCCGGCGTTTATGTTATCAGCATTTTTTGCGCTCTTATCCTTGAACTGCGTCATTCTCGAAAGCTCACCGAACATCGTATAGCAATCGAGTATCCAGCCAAGCTCGGCGTGCTGAGGCACGTGGCTCTGAACGAAAAGCGTATTCTTTTGAGGATCAAGACCGCACGCAATATAAAGAGCGAGTGTTTCGTATGTTCTGCGTCTTAGCTCCGCAGGATTTTGTCTTACCGTTATTGCGTGCATATCAACAACACAGTAATAGCAATGATACTGCTCCGAAAATGCGCCGAAGTTACGGATAGCTCCGAGATAGTTTCCTATTGTGAGGTTTCCTGACGGCTGAACGCCCGAAAACACGACCTTTTTATCGCCAAACATATATTATATATCTCCTAATAAATATTTATAAACAATTTATAAAGATATAATATCACATCTCGGCTTGATTTTCAATATTTTTTTCATTTTTAAAGCTACTATATACCGTTTTTGTTAGAAAAACGAGCAACGGAGCAAATATCATTCCGCCAAAGCCTGCGATCTTAAGTCCTGCGTACATTGAAATTATTGCGACTATCGGGTGGACGTTCATATGAGCGCTCACGATCTTCGGCTCTGCTATTTGTCTTACAAAATATATAATCGCGTACAGCACCAATATACCAAAGCCAAGCGTGGTATTTCCCGTGATAAAAAGTATCGCGCTCCAAGGAATAAGCACGATGCCCGTTCCGAGTATTGGAAGGATATCGACTATAGCGATTATAACGGAAATCAAAAAGGCGTTCTCTATTTTCAAAATAAGAAGTCCTACAAAAAGCTCTGTGAAGGTGAGCAAAAACAAGATAAGATATGATCTTAAGTAGCTTGTCAGAACATAGATGATATCCTTTTTTATTATCGGGAGCTTTTCTGATATTTTTGTTGGAAGCTTACGCTTTATATAAACGGTTATTTTCTCATAATCCTTTGAAAAATAAAAAAGCGCAAGAATTATAACTATTACGGTAATTATTATTTCGGGCAAAGCGACGATAAATACGCTTACGGCGTTTGTAAGCTTATCACTGAGGTTTTTAAGCGAGCTTATTGCCATTTCCGTTGCTATTGAATAAACGCTGCTTGAAGAGCTGTTTTCGGAGCTTAAAAACGGAAATTTATCCTTTAAGCCTTCTAAAAAGTCGAGCGCCTTTATTATATAATTATCATTCGATGACAGGTATTCGATTATTTTTGATGTGAGATTTCCTATCTGCGAAAATATCACGCTCAGGCAGAGTGAGAGCAATCCGAAAAACAAAGTCAGAATTATGACAGTTACGCTGACGCTTATTATTGATTTTGGCAATTTTATTTTGGAGCAAATTTTATTTACAGTTGGTCTTGACAGCACTACAACACCGAGCGAAAAAAGAAAGGGCAAGATTATTCCGAGCGCATATTTTAAAACGAAATATGCAAAAACGAGATATATTAGTATACTAAGTCCTATATATACCGTTTTTTTGTATTTTTCCATAAAAATCACCTCCTTTAAAATATATTTAGCAAAAAATAATTTTATTAAACATATTATATTTGACTTTTGAAAGATATTCTGCTAAAATGTATATGAAATAAATAAAAGGCTCCACTGAGCCTAATAAAAAGAGGTGTTTTAAAATGGTTAGAATAGAAATGGAAAACGGCGGAATCATAGAGATCGAGCTTTATGAGGATAAGGCTCCTATCACTGTTAAGAATTTTAAAAAGCTCGTTTCCGAGGGCTTTTATGACGGTCTTATATTCCACAGAGTTATATCGGGCTTCATGATACAGGGCGGTGACCCAACAGGAACAGGCATGGGCGGAAGCGACGAGCGTATCAAGGGTGAATTCGCGGCAAATGGCATACAAAACGACATTTCACACGTACGTGGTGTCATTTCTATGGCAAGAAGCCAGCATCCCAACTCAGCTTCCTCGCAATTCTTCATTATGCATGCTGACGGCAAATTCCTTGATGGCAATTACGCTGCCTTCGGCAAGGTTACATCGGGTATGGAAACCGTTGATGAGATAGCAGGCGTTAAGACTGATTTCTCAGACAGACCTATTATTGATATGAGAATGAAGAAAGTGACCTTGATCGAGGACTGATGAAAAAATCAAAGATTGTTGATCTGGCGATATTTGCGATGTTCGGCTCTCTTATGTTTATCTCCAAGCAGATAATGGAGTTTTTGCCAAACTTTCACGCCATCACTATGTTTATTGCGGTGCTTACGCTCGTTTATCGCTTTCGTGCTATTATCCCGATATATGTTTTTGTATTCATTCAGGGGGCATATTCGGGATTTGCATTGTGGTGGGTACCGTACACTTATATTTGGACGATCGCATGGGCACTTTTTATGATAATTCCCAAAAACGCGTCTATCAGAACGAAGGGTATATTATGTACCGTTTTCTCTGCTCTACACGGTATTACATATGGGACGCTATATGCTCCATTTCAGGCTATTGCGTTTTTTGGAGCGGACTTTAATAAGATGCTCTCCTGGATCATAGTTGGCTTACCGTGGGACGCTATACATATGTGCGGAAATATCGTTATGTCATTTTTGGTCATTCCACTCTACAAGGTGCTTGACAAATTAGAAAGCAAAAGAACCATATAAAAAAGGCGGAAAATCCGCCTTCTTTATTTTTAGAATTTATTCCGAATCGTTCACCCATATCAGGACTTTCAATTCACCTGTTAATTTAACATTTTCGTTCAAATCAAATTTAGGTATAACAATATATCTTACGGTTGGAACTTCGTAATCTTTTTCATCCATGTCATAAGAATCGCCTCCAATAAATTCTATATAATTATTACGAATTCCAAAATTAGAATATCTATTCACACCAATTATCGCAAATTTAGTAAAGGCCACCAAAACATAGTTTTCTTCAAAAAGCGATTCTTCTATTAATTCTCCAAATTCAACCTTTTCAACAAGCTCGTCATAGGTTGTAATTATCTTATACGTAGAATTGTATTTAGTTTGTTCAAATTCGTTTCCTAAATATTTTCCACCTAATATTTGATCATATCCACCTGCTTCATCCTTTAATATTATATTTGGATATGGATATTTTATAAACGTTTCTTGTTTTTCTTGACTTGTTGTTTCTTCAATGGTAGTTGTTTCTTCAATAGATGTTTCACTCGAATCTTCTGTGTTTGTTTCATCGACAGTCGTCGTTTCTTCCGTGGATGTCGCGTCACTCGAGCTTTCATCTGTCGGCTCATTATTATCACAAGAAGTCAAAACTAAAAATGTTACTAAAATAAACAAAAGTAAAATTAGTTTTTTCATATTTGTACCTCCCTGATTGATTATAAATTCGAATTTTGGAATATATACCATATCTTCCTATTTTTAGTTTAGCATATGTGATAATATTTGTCAATAGGGTATTTTTAACTTTGTTAAAAATGTACAAAATTTGCGGTCGGATTTTGTACATAATAGCCAAACAAGAATTTGGATGCAAAAAAGGTCATTGTGATTACAATGACCTTTTTATATATGGTTTATTTGAATTTTTTCCAATCCTTTAATTTTTCGCCTTTTACTATGTAAGCCCGCTTTGAAAGGCGCGCAAGCGGAGTATCGCAATAAAGATCCGAATAAAATTCATCTATCTCGCCTTCGGGATATTTTTCAAAAAAGCGACTTACCTTCTCCTGTCCGTGACAGTTTGCTCCGTCGAAAAGACCTGTATGCTTATCCACGCGTGATGCCATAAGACACTCAGCTCCGAGCTTTTTACATATCGGCTCAAGCAAGAATTCGGGAGATGCAGAAATTATAACATCTGTCGGTTCTTTTAATTCAAGATACCAGCTCTTTATATTCTTTTCTTTCTCTGCCCAAAACTCCTCGACAGCTTTATCGATATCATCGATATCTTTGAAAAATTCAAAAAACTTTTGCTTGAATTTTATCTTCTTTATTATTCTTAATCCGTAGCCAAGACCATACCATATTGTCGGTAATATTCTTTTTCTTGTTTTTTTATAATGCTTTAAGCAATAAAAGAAAAAGTCCTTTGAGCTATCGCCGTTATATATCGTTCCGTCAAAATCAAATACGTTCATTTATCTCCTTACAAAAAAAACGGGCTGTATAAAACAGCCCGATCTTTAATCCTCTTTTTCTTCGTCCTCGGTAATTACCTTAACGAGTATTTCCTCTACACGCTTAGAGCCTGTTTTGCTTATCTCGATTTCAAGATTTCTGAATTTAAAGCTGTCACCGATCTGCGGGAACGCTTCAAGCTCCTTCATTATGAAGCCGTTTACCGTTTGAGGCATATCCTCCTCATCAGTCATTACTATATCAAATCTTTCGAAGAAATTATCAAGATCTGCTGAGCATTTTACGGCTATTCTTCCGTCGGGAAGCTCTTTATATTCGTCCTTGACTATCTCGTCATGCTCGTCGAATACATCTCCGATAAGCTCTTCGATTATATCCTCCATTGTGACAATACCCATAGTTCCGCCAAACTCGTCTACTACTATTGCCATATGAGATTTCTTGGACTTCAAGGTCTGCAAAAGGTCTGCCAATTTTATGTGTTCGGATACGTGTACGGGCTTTTTAATATGTTTAGTTATTGTTTTATTATTATTATGATATGCTACGAAAAAGTCCTTTTCGTGAAGCACGCCGATTATATCATCCATATCGTCGCCATATACAGGAAGGCGCGAGTATGCGTTTTCGATAAATATTTTAGCTATATTTTCAATGCTTTCATCCTTTGAGATCGCACAAACGTCTACACGAGGAGTAAGGATATCTCCTGCGGATACATCTGCAAATTCAATAGCCGAGCGGATAAGCTCGCCCTCCTCTGCCTCGATTGCTCCGTCCTCCTCTGCTTCATCAACTATTGTGATGAGCTCCTCTTCCGTATATGTGTCGTTATCCTTCGATTTAAAAAGCTTTATCATAAGCTTGCTCCAGCCGCCGAATATAAAGCTTAACGGTACGAGCACTATAAGAAGTACCTTTACTATAGGTGCAAATGCAAGGGCTACTTTATCTGCGTTATTTTTTGCTATAACCTTAGGCGAGATCTCACCGAAGATAAGGACTGCAACTGTTGCTGCCACTGTAGAAAGCGTTGCACCGAGCGATTGAGCGTTAGAAATGCTTGCTTCACTCAAAAGCTTTACAAAGAAAAGTGTTGCGATTGATGAAAGCGCGATATTTACAATGTTGTTTCCTATCAAAACGGTATTTAAAAGCTTATCGTATTTTTCATCAAGCTTCATTACTGTTTCTGCGCGCTTATTACCGTTTTGAGCTAAGTTTTTAACCTTTATTCTGTTAAAGGTTGAGTAAGATGTTTCCGTTGCGGAAAAAAATGCTGACAAGGCGAGTAAAATAATCATTACAATTATATACCCTATACTGTCGTCCATAAAGAAAAAATACCTCCAAAAATTATTTGTAAATTTATATTATTGTATCATATTATTATGTAAATGTCAAGTATTTAGAGAAATTCATGGCTTTATGGTCTTACTTACAAATATTTTTTATTTATTCATGATAAATTCACCTAACTGCTATTGATTTATTGCCGAAAAAATGATACAATTATAAAAATACTTATTTTGCGAGGTGTATTATGTCTGATAATAACAGAATAGATATAGACAATCTTTTTGGGAATAACGGATATCAACAAAATTACAACCCTTACGGAGGCGGCGGCGGATATTATCCTTACGGAAACCGTTCTACCCAGTCTACTCTTTCAATGATATTCGGAATTGCGAGCATTTGGATGTGCTTTTCAACTCTTGTCGGTATAGCTTTAGGTGTTATGGCGATCGTTATGCGTCACATTCACAAAAAGCGTTTGCCCGAAAACGGTATGACAAAAGCAGGTCTTATCTGCGGTATTATCGGTATCGTCCTTTCGGGTATCATTCTTATCGCTATGGTGATCTTTTTCGTGCTAAACCCTGACGCACTTAACGAATACTTAAATGCTTATATGTATTATTGACAAATCGGGCTTCTTGCCCGATTTTTTCTTTTTTGTAATATCGCAGATTTTTTTGAATATATATTAGTATGAATAATGCTGAAAGGGCGTGCTGATATGAATATATACGAGGATATTGCAAAAAGAACGAACGGTGAGATCTACATAGGTGTTGTTGGGCCTGTAAGAAGCGGAAAATCAACCTTTATCAAAAAATTCATGGAGGATGTCGTTATCCCGAAGATCGAAAATGAGCACGACAGAAATCGCGCTAAGGACGAGACTCCGCAAAGTGCTTCAGGAAAAACCATTATGACGACAGAACCGAAATTTGTTCCGGACGAGGCGGTCGACATCTCTATTGGAGATGCAAAAATGAAGGTCAAGCTTATCGACTGCGTGGGATACATGGTTGAGGGTGCTATCGGAAACTTCGAGGGTGAGGAAAAACGTATGGTTGCGACTCCTTGGAGTGACGAGCCTATGGAGTTTGAAAAGGCGGCTGAAATCGGCACTAAAAAGGTAATAAACGATCATTCGACCGTTGGTATTGTGGTAACCTCCGACGGTACTGTCGGTGAGCTTGAGCGTGAAGCTTATGTTTTACCCGAGGAAAAATCGATAACCGAGCTAAAGCTTTCGGGAAAGCCTTTCATAATCGTTTTAAATTCCGCTGAACCACATACTGAAAGGGCTCAAAACATGGCAGTTGCCATTGAGGAAAAATATTCTGCTCCCGTTGCGCTTATAAATGCGCTCGACCTTACAAGTGAGGATTTTGAAGGCATAATGAAGCTGCTTTTGGGTCAGTTCGGTATAAACGAGATCAGATTTAAGCTTCCAAAATATATCTCCTCTCTTGACAGAGATCACTGGCTGAAGGCAAGTATTCTTGAAAGCGTTAAAGCTTCTGTTGCCGGTATAAAAAAGACTGATGAATGCGAAAAATGCGCGCTTTGTATTGCAAAGAACGAATACGTTGATAAAAAGCCCGATATTTGTTGCAATATGAGCAACGGAAACGTTGATATAAATATTGAGCTTAAGCCTTATCTCTATTACCGTATCATAAGCGAAATATGCGGTATTCAGATCGAGGATGACGAAGCGCTTTTCGTTACTATGAAAAAGCTGAGTGAGGCAAAGCGGGAATTTGATAAATTTGCGTCTGCCATTGACGAGGTCAATGAAACCGGCTACGGTATCGTTTTGCCTGACGTTGAGGATATGACCTTGGAAGAGCCTGAGATCGTCAAGCGTGCGGGCGCATACGGTGTTAAGCTTCGTGCTTCTGCTCCGTCAATACATCTTATAAGAGCATCTATTGAGACGGAGATAAATCCTATCGTAGGAACTGCCGAGCAATCGCAAGAGGTAATTAAATATATGCTTGAGGAGTTTGAGGATGATCCCAAGAAGATTTGGCAATCGAATATGTTTGGAAAGTCTCTTTACGAGCTTGTAAACGAGGGCTTACACGCAAAGCTTGAGCATATCTCTCCCGAATCGCGCGAGCGTCTTTCGGATACTCTTTCAAGAGTGATAAATGAGGGTGCAAACGGTCTTGTTTGTATAATACTTTAAAATAAGATAAAAATAATACAAAGGAACTATGCCTTTGTATTATTTTTGTTTTTTGGGGTAAGTTAATATAAAACGGAGGCTTGATCTTATGAATTCTATTTGGAAAAAAACTTCTTCACTACCCTCTTTCCCGAGTCTTGATGGGGATATAGATACCGATGTTCTTATTATCGGGGGCGGAATTTGCGGTGTTTTATGCGCTTATATGCTCGAACAAAACAATATTGATTATGTTCTTTTGGAGGGCGGAAGCATATGTCAAAAGACAACTGCGAATACGACCGCGAAAATAACCTCTCAGCACGGACTTATATATGATAAGCTGATAAGCGAATTTTCTTCCGAATTTGCTCGTGGTTATTACGATGCAAATGAGGATGCGATTTCGGAATTCGCTTCGATGTGTCAAAATATAGATTGTGATTTTGAATTTTGCGATTCATATGTATTTTCACTTAAGGATGAAGAAAAAATTTCAAACGAAGCTGCCGCTCTTGAAAAGCTGAGCATTCCCTTTGAGCGTTTTAATTCTCTTGATCTGCCTTTCAAAACCTACGGCGCTATAAAATTCGAAAATCAAGCGCAATTCAATCCGCTTAAATTTATTTCCGCAATATCAAAGGATCTTAATATTTACGAAAATTCTCACGTCACGGAAATGAAAGAAACTACCGCAATAACCCAAAACGGAAGGGTAAATGCCAAACGAGTAATCGTCGCAACACACTTTCCTTTTATAAACAAGCACGGCTTTTATTTTCTGAAAATGTATCAACACAGATCTTATGCGATAGCCTTGGAAAATGCCCCAAATGTCAACGGAATGTATGTAAGCAACAGCGACTATGGTCTTTCACTCAGAAACTACGGTGATTTGCTTATTATGGGCGGTGAGGGACATCGTCCGGGAACAAAGACGAATGCTTGGGATGGAATTGAAAAGATAGCAAAAAAGTGCTTTCCCGATTCAAAAGTCGTAGCAAAATGGGCAACGCAGGATTGCATGACACTCGATAAGGTTCCCTATATCGGTAAATATTCCTCAAAAACGCGAAATCTTTTTGTTGCCACAGGCTTTAATAAATGGGGAATGTCATCATCTATGGTGGCGGCGAAGCTGCTTTGCGATATTATTACGGGCAAGGAAAACAAGTATGCAAGCATCTTTTCTCCGTCAAGAAGAATATTGCGTCCTCAGCTTGCGATAAACACTTTTGAGGCTTTGAAGGGCTGGATCTCATTTTCAAAGAAAAGATGTCCCCATCTTGGTTGTACGCTGAAATGGAATAAGCACGAGCACACATGGGACTGCCCTTGCCACGGATCGCGCTTCAAAGAAAACGGAACGGTTCTCGACGGCCCTGCCAATGAAAATAAAAAATGAAAAGCTGCTGTTGCTAAACGCAACAGCAGCTTTTTTGCTTATAAGTATTACGGCCAGATAATTGTTCCGCCGTCCACATTCAAATTTCCTCCTGCTTCTAAAGAGGAATCCACCGCGGGACTATTGCTCATTATATCTGTGGTATCCACAATACAAAGTTCATATTCGGGAGCTATGTATTTGTTCATCTCTATATCAAATTAAACCTCGTCCCAGAAAACATCCTCATTAGAACCATTTTCTTTGCCGATCAGTCCTCCTTGTGCGGGACTATCGCTCATTATATCCGTGGTGTTTACAATACAAAGCTCGTATTCGGGGGTTGTATATTGTTTCATTTGCCTCACTCCTTTACTTTGTGTATACATCACCAATGGAAACGGTTTTTTCTCCTA
>JAFTXO010000020.1 GCA_017461765.1 Clostridia bacterium
ACCTTTTCCGGTCTGCTTGTGTATCTCTACTATTTTCTTCTTGAATGCATAATCGTATTTATACATAAAAAATCCCCTTAAAGTATTCTCGAAAACTTTTTTTGTTTTTTCGAGTGTATACTCTAAGGGGATTATATCAAACGGAGACAGTCTCTTTTGATTTATAATGTAATTTATTTCTTTTCTAAAGAAATTACGATTTTACGGTTTTCGTCGTAACCGATTGAGTGAGTTGTAACTCCGGGGATCTTTTGAACCTCAGAGTGAACTATTCTTCTCTCATAGGGGTTCATAGGCTCAAGATGAACGCTTCTTTGCTGACGAATTGCCTTTTCGCTCATCTTTCTTGCCAAGGTACGCAAGGTCTGCTCGCGCTTTGCACGGTAATTTTCTATATCTACGATCACCTTTACATATTCCTTGTGATCGCCCTCGCTCTTTCTTGCAAGGCAAAGATTTGCAAGATACTGAATAGAATCAAGCGTTTCGCCGTGATGTCCGATAAGAGCTGATGCGTTTTCACCCTCTACCGTAACTATTCTCGATACATATCCCTGGCTATCCTCTGTAAGATCTCCCTTTACCTCGCAGTTAAGTCCGAGACCCGAAACGAACGATTTCAAAAATCCGATAACGATCTGCTTTTCAGCTGCCGTTACCTTGATATCCTCGTCCTTTATAGGCTCGCTCTGCTTCGGCTTGGGTTGTGCCTTGGGCTGAGGCTTGGTAGCTTCCTGAGCCTGAACGGGCTTTTCTGCCTGAGGCTTAGGCTGAGGCTTTTCGGTCTTTTTCTTCTGCTGTTGAGGTCTTTCAACAAGGTGCGCCTTAGCGGTGCTTTGCTGAGGCTGAGATTGAGGTTGAGGCTGAGGCTTTTTCTCCTTTTTTATCTGAGGCTTTTTTTCTTCCTTGCCGTCGTCGACAGAGATCCTTATCTCAGCAGGAACCGAGCCAAACACACCGAGAAATCCTTTTTTGCCACGGGAGATTATCTCCTCCATAGCGATCTCTCCGTACGAGGAATAAAGCTCAACGGCTTTTTTGTAAGCCTCTTCAACTGTTTTTCCTGTTACTGTATATTCGATTTTCATAATAATCCTTCTTATTCGTCGTCTATATGATGGAGCGAACGAATTTCTTTTTGTGCATAATCTTTAGGCACGGGAGTCGGTTTTTTATTCTTCATATCTCTTTCAGCCTGCTTGAAATCCTCATCAGTGAATACGGGCTGCGGCATAAGCTTAGCAAGCAATAGCTGCTGTGCTATTGAATAGATAGTTCTGATTATCCAATATACACCGAGTGCGGCTGCGTATTTAAATGAGATCCAGAAGGTGATGAGAGGAAGAACGATCATCATGATCTTCATCGATCCGCTCATTTGTGCCTGCTGTTGAGTCTGTGGAGCAAATTTTCTTGACAAAAATTGCGAAAGGTACATAAGTCCGAGGTTGAGTATCGGGATGAATATGAGCCACCACAAGCTTGTACCCCAAGCTTCGATAGGCGAAGTACCGAGATCGGCACCGAAAAGTGTCATATCGAAGAGCTTGCTTCTGTCAGAAAGCAACGCGGAATATTCTCCGCTTGTGCTTATGATAGACGGATCGCGAAGAGCCGTCAAAAGCTTAACCTGAGGCGCATTTCCCGAGGGCGCTGTTCCGAATACCTCAAAGTAAAGCTTATTACATGAGGTTGCGCTAAGACCGAACATGATCTCAAGCGGACGGGTAAGAAGCTGCCATACGGGCAAAAGCAAAATAATTTGAATTATCATCGGAAGACATCCCGCAGCAGGGCTGAAGCCTTCTTTTTGATACATTTCCATTATTTCCTGTTGACATTTTTGTTGCGACTTTTGATCGTTTCTGCCTGCATATTTCTTGCGTATAGCCATTTCCTTAGGACGCATAGACGCTTGCTTTATTGTGTTCTTCTGTTGCTTGATTGCAAAAGGAAGTAGCAAAAGCTGAAGTGCGAGGGTGAACAAAATAATTGCTGCGATATAGTTTTTTGTTATAAAATAACAGCCTTGTAAAACGTAGCCGAGCAATTTAGCCAAAAAATCAAACATTTTCGTTATTTTCTCCTATATTTTTTTGCCTTTTGAAAGTAAATTTCTCCGGCACCGGATCGTATCCGCCCTTACCGAAGGGATTGCATCTTAAAACCCGCCATATGGCAAGGAGCATTCCTCGTATTGCACCGAAGCGGTCAATAGCATCAAGCGCGTATTGAGAGCAGGTCGGCGTAAATCGGCAGCACGGACGCTTTAATGGGGATATAAATTTACGATATCCCTTTATGAAAAATTTAAATATTCTTTTCATCGTTGATCATTTTTAAGACACGCATCGCGTGAATTATTTCTTTCTTTATGATGTCGCTCTTTGCGCTTACCGCAGAGTTTCTTGCGACTAAAACGACTAAATATCCCTTTTTCAAATTATAGTCTTTTTCTGCTTGTCTTAAACCCTCACGCAAAATTCTTTTAACTCTGTTTCGTACAACGGCGCCGCCCAATTTCTTGGAGACGGTTATGCCGACTCTGTTGACGTAAGCCTTCTTTGGGTTGTCCTTCATAAGCTTAAAAGCCTTGAGGTCCTTCAAAACATACACCACAAGATCCTTGCAGATGAATTTTGAGCCTTTTGCGTAAGTCTTGGAAAATAAATGGTTTTCACATATTGCGATATGTTTCATCGGCTACCCTTTCTACAGGCCAATTCCTGTACTTGATATCACGATTCTAATTGCCCTTTCGGGACTTTTGCTTTCGTTTTAACGAAAAATCCTCCGAACTTTTATGGTTCGGAGGAGTCAATGCACTAAATGAGCATTAGTATGTGAGTCTTGCTCTGCCTTTTGCGCGTCTTCTTTTCAAAACTTTTCTGCCGTCAGCAGTTCTCATTCTCTTTCTGAAACCATGTTCTTTTTTTCTTTGACGTTTCTTAGGTTGGTAAGTTCTTAACATGTTTTGCACCTCCTTAATTTATAAATTGGAAGCCGTATAAAATACGTCGTTTTGAAAGCCAATTTATTTGTATGCGATTTCAAGACAAGGTATATTATACACGCACAAGGCGTGATTTGTCAAGAGTTTTTTTGCACTTGTCTTACTTTTTTCGAAGCATCATCCTCGTTTTTTGCCTTTTTTAGCGAGGGAGTGTCTGTTATCCTTGCTAAAATTTTTTTGATTTTTTTGCTTTGATACCGAAGATTTTGCGTTTTTTTGAGATTTTTGATAAGGATTTTTCGTCTTATTCGAGCGTTCCTTCTTCACGGTATTCTGATTAGCGCCGACTCTCATATCGGGCTTTACAAGACATTCCGAGCCAAAGCCGATCAGATCCTCGCGTCCCGCTTTTATAAGCGCTTCTCTTACGAGATTTCTGTTTTCGGGACGCTTATACTGCAAAAGCGCGCGTTGCATAAGCTTTTCGCGGTAATCGTCGGGCGAGTAAACGCTTTTCATATCAAGTGGATTTATACCCGTATAGTACATAACGGTGGAAGCCGTACCCGGTGTGGGATAAAAATCCTGCACCTGCTCGGGATTACAGCCTTGATTTTTAAGATAGAGCGAAAGCTCGATGGCGTCGTTCAGCGTGCTGCCCGGATGCGAGGACATAAGGTACGGAACTATATACTGTTCAAGACCGAATTTCTCACACAGGGTGAAGTATTTTTCTCTGAATTTATCGTACACCTTAACGCTTGGCTTGCCCATATATTTTAGCACGTTATCGGAGCAATGCTCGGGAGCTACCTTTAGCTGACCGCTGACGTGATCACGAACGAGCTTTTTAAAAAATTCGTCACTCTTATCAGCCATCATGTAGTCAAATCGGATGCCCGATCTTATAAATACCTTTTTGACCTTCGGCAACGCCTCGACCTGCTTTAAAAGCTCTATGTATTCACTGTGATCAGCCTTCAAATTCGGACACGGGGTCGGCACAAGACACTTTCTCGAGCTGCAAACTCCGTCCTTTAGCTGTTTATCGCAAGCGGGATATCTGAAATTTGCCGTAGGCCCGCAGATATCGTGAATATAGCCCTTGAAATCACTCATTTCGGTGATAAGCTTAGCTTCTCTCACCACGCTTTCTATACTTCTTGAACGAACGCTCCTGCCCTGATGAAAGGCAAGCGCACAGAAATTACATCCGCCAAAGCAGCCTCTGTTATGCGTTATTGAGAATTTAACCTCCGATATTGCAGGCACTCCGCCCTCTTTTTCATACACAGGGTGGTATGTTCTTGTGTACGGAAGGGCGTAAACTGCATCAAGCTCCTCTCTTTCAAGCGGATATGCGGGAGGGTTTTGAACGAGCTTTTTGTTGTCGTAATATTCGACGATTGCCTTGCCGTTTATAGCATCCTGATTTTTATATTGGATACCGAAGGCGCGTGCGTATTCACGCTTGTCCTCTTTGATCTTATTAAAGTCGAATTCCGCGGCGACGGGGTAATTTACATCGTCATCCTTCGAGCAAAGATAGACACATCCCCGCTCGTTTCTTATTTTTTTAACAGGAACTCCGCGGTCAAGAAGCTTGGCTATCCTTAAAATTATGCTTTCGCCCATACCGTATGTAAGAATATCGGCACGGGAGTCCACCAAAACGGAGCGTCTTATTTTATTATCCCAATAATCATAATGTGCAAATCGGCGAAGCGAAGCTTCAAGACCGCCGATAATTATCGGCACATCACCGTATGCTTCTCTTATTCTGTTGCAATAAACTATGACCGCACGGTCGGGACGCTTGCCCATTTTGCCGCCTGCGGAGTAGTAATCGTATGAGCGTTTTTTCTTGGAAGCGGTATAGTGCGCCACCATTGAGTCGATATTTCCCGCGCTTACTAAAAATCCGAGACGGGGTCTGCCGAATTTTTTGAATTCATCGCACGATTTATAATCGGGCTGAGCCAAAACAGCCACTCTGAAGCCCGCATTCTCCAAAACTCTCGTTATTATAGCCGTTCCGAACGACGGATGATCGACGTATGCGTCGCCGCTGACGTACACGAAATCAGGCACGTCCCAGCCATTTTGCGCACACTCCTCCCTCGATATCGGTAAAAATTTATTGTTTTCCATTATCATTCACCTCTGAGCGTGAGTATATAATTTATTTTACCATACATCGAACAAAATATCAACCGCAAGATACTCTATTTTTTCTTTTTTCACACTTAGATCATTTTCTTTTCACAAATTATCAAATAAATTTCACAAAATATATTGACAATTTAAATTTCTCGTGCTAATATAATTATAACTTAAAGAAAGGAAATTTTTTAGTTATGGATCAACAACAAAACATCACATGTCCATCATGTGGCGTGGACAATCCTGCAGAAACTAAATTCTGCCGTAGCTGCGGTACTAAATTGATCGCAGACGCACCTAAGCCACCAAAGGAAAAGAAACCGAAAAAAGAAAACGGCTTCTTTGCTAGATTTCCCCTTATGCGCCTCATTCGTAGCGGAGTTATGCTTATTCTTGCAATAGTTATCTTCGCGACATCATTCTCATCCGTTCTTACATATAACCAAGAGCTCGACAAGGAAGATGCTGAATTCTTCAAGGAACTTTATGACATCAAAGCAAGCGCAGGCGACAAGATCAGCGTTAAGATCTCTCCCCTTGACACAGTAGTTCTCTTCTTTGACTCTATGGCAAGCAAGGACGATGACAAGCTCTATGAAGATTGGAAAGAAAAAATCGAAAAGCTTGAAGAAAAGTATGAAAACTTTGAACCCAAGTCATTGAACGATCTTGCAAAATACACTAAAGACGAAATGAAGGTATCACTTCGTATGGATCTCCAAAGCGAAGATGAGCCTATAAACATCGGTCTCGGTATCGCTGCTCTCGTAAGCTTGACATACTTGGCTATCGGCCTCGTACTTCTCATCCTCGCAATCATCAACTTCATTTTCTTCTGGGTAGGCAAAGGCTCTTACCTCAACGGATGCACAAAGGCTCTTACAGTAATGCCTGTTCTTGCATTCCTTGCTCACTACACAACAAAAGCAGGTATGGCTTCTGTTTACAATGCAGCAAGCAATGGTCTTACAGTTGGCATGGGCAGCGCTCTCGGAGTACTTATTGTTGCTCTTATCGGTATCGTTGCATTCATCGTATTGCGCTTTATCTTCGCTGCTAAGACTATCGTTCTTAAGAAATTCATCTTCAATGCAATCTCACTCGTTATCTCAGTTGCTTGCTTGATGATGGTATTCGTTGGTGCGCTTTCTGTAAACATCAAAACAGAATTCGAAGGCTCAAGCAAAGCCACAACAGCTTCAACAACAGTATCTCCCGATTACTTCGGAAGCATCGAAAAGCCGGTAGAGGTTGAAGACGATTACGATTATAGCGACTATGTAGACCACTCTTACATGAGAGAATACTACAAAGAGATCGGTGATAACTTCTCTAAATATAAGAAGTCCGAGATCGAAGACGGCACAGCTGATGCTCAGATCCAATCTGTAATCACAGAGGTTGTTTCTTTTGCTACTGACGATTCCGTTGCATATGTATTCGGTCTTGCAACAAGCCTCTACTACACACTCGTTGCTATCTTCATTTCTATGGTTGTATGGCAGAACATCAACTATCTCGCAACAGGAGACAAGAGCAAGGCTCTTAACCGCGTAGGTAAGATCTTCTCTATCATTCTCTCTTCATTCATTCTCTTGTTCGTTATCATATTCTTCGTATTCACAGCTGATTACCTCACAGGTAACTTCACAGTTGGTCTCGGAGTTGGTCCTATCCTCCTCCTCATCCTCTCTATAGTGATGACAGCATTCCCCAACGGTGGAAAGAAAAAGGTTGTTCAATACGTTAGACAAGAGTACGTTGAAGAATAATTAAAAACACAAAAACACGAGGGCAACCTCGTGTTTTTTTGTATAACGAAAATCACGCGATAATCGCGTGTGTTCCTTTTACTTAAAAAAGACTGCTTATTTTCCGAAGCAGTCTTTTATCTTTACGTATTTATTTTTATTTCACTATTTCAAAGCATTCAAAACGATTTTCCTTACCCTCGCACATAGCAGGCAGGGTATGATATCTTACGTTATTTATAATTTCGTCATGTCCGGGATGATAATGACCCTGAATAACCTCTGTCACCCTTCCGCACGAGCTTATAAGCGCTCTTATATCCTTTGCATTTCTTACAGTATGATTATTGTCAAGTCCCTCTTCAATGATCTGGTGTGAGAATATAATGATATTTTTTTCGCTATCCTTGCTTAATACTTTTTCAAGACTCAAAAGCTGATCGTTTGGCAAAAAGGTATTCGTCCAATCGACCTTACCAACCTCGTAGATTTTACCGGTATCCTCGTAATTGCAATCAAGAAAAACGAGAATCGCATCATCAAGCTCAAGCGAAAAGGGCGGATACGCGCCGTTTGTGTACCTATTAAATTCCTCTCTTGTGAAGTTTTGATAATCGTGATTTCCCATAAGAGAATAAAATTTTATTCCGTACGAGTCTATAAGCTCGGTTATCTTTTTTATGCTTCTTATATTTTCTTGCTCGTTTCCACAATCGTCAACAAGATCGCCAAGACAAATAACAAGCCCGACGCCTTCTTTTTTGAAGCTATCCATAGCTTCCTTTATTTTACCGTAGGAAAGCGCGTGATATCTACCCCCGCTCACCATGTCCTTATCGCAATAATGCGGATCAGAAAAAAGTCCTATTTTCATTTTAAACCTCCATATCAAGTCCGTCGTATGACACAAAAGCTCCGAATTCCTTCGCTATAAGCTCAGTTTCCTTATGAGATTTATGAAGTGAGGGAGCTATATGAGAAAGATATATCTTCGTTTCGTTATTTATTATTTTAGCACTCATAAGCGACGGGAGCATAAGTCTTATCATGGGAATACTGTTATGCTCCGCCATACGCCAATCGCCCTCATAGTCGCCGACCGTACAGTCAAGAACCGCAAGCGAGAGCTGAGCGCCCTTTAAATAATTATAGGTTTCATTCAAAAGCCAAGCTCCGTCACAGCCGTAGAATATTTTTATCCCGTTCTTTTCGAAAAGAAAGTGCGACGGCGCGGTTTCGGGATCGTGATTTGCCTTCAAAGAGGTTACAAAAAGCCCCGTTCCTGCGGAATATTTCTGATACGGCTTCATCCTGATCACCGTAACGTTCGGTATAGCGTCAAGCATAGCATCCTCTCTTATATAAAGGCGAAGCGGCTCTTTTTTCTCATTGGCGATAATGGATATATTTTTGATATCAAAATGATCACTGTGCATATGCGTGATAAAAAGATCGGTAATATCACGCGCATTTATATCTGCGATTCTGAGTGAATCAATTATATGTACGCCAGCATCAACAAGGTAATTTCCGTTTATCAGAACAGCGGAAGCTCTGCGCGCATCCTTATCAAAGCTGTTTTTGAATTCCGTTTCAAGCTTGCTTGAAAAATCGCAAGCGCAAGTGCCGAGAAATTTTATATCAAATGCTTTTTCACACATAATATCTCCTTATTTTGCAAGTCCGAGCTTATGATAAATATAAACAGGGACTGCACTCCAGCCGTGGCAAAGACTGCCCGCGTTATCAAAATCAGATGCACCAACTATCGTTTCCCACACGGTATCCGAGCCATAATCAAGCATCTTTTTGTAGCTTGTACGTATCTCCTCGATAACGAGCGGAGCATATTTTTCCTTATCCGTTTGAAGAAGCGCTTCGTATTTAAATATTTTCATGCTAAGCGACATTTCGGTAAAATCACCGTTTGCAAGCCTTTGGCAAAGCAATTCGGCGTTATCCCTCTCAACACCCGAAAGAATTGCAAGAGAGTTACCGAGCGCAGTATATTCCTCGGAATCCGTATGTATAGTATAACCTTTCCTTGTAAGAAATGCTTCCCTTATTTTACCTCTTAGCTCGTTTGCTTTTTCGGGATACGGAAATTTTTCTCCTATCAGGATACACATTTTTTCAAGAGCATCAAGTGCCATTATAAAAAGGCAATTTATAATAAGATCCGCCCCGATTTTATTGCCGTATCCGTCAAGATATTCCGACCAATCGTAAAAGTTCCAAATGCCATCTGCTCTTTTTTTCGAAACGAGTCCGTTTTGCATATTATTAAAAAATTCGTCGCAAACGGATATCATTTTAGGGAGCATCTCTTTTGCAAGAGATATATCGCCCGTATTCTCCATATATTCCTTCATTGAGATAAGGTAATACAGCGAGAACGACGGTATGGCAAGCGATGTTCCGCAGGGATAGCATATCGAAAGCAAGCCGTCATCTCGGCGGTCGTTGCCTATGAGCTTCAAATTTGCGCGCGCATATTCTGCGTTTTTATCCTCAAAGGCATAATATCCGCAAAGCATCTGATTTCTTGAATCAAATGTATAAAGCGCCTGCTCTCGCCAAGGACAGTCAACATAATGCTCCATCATACAAAGCCTTAAGGTATTTACGCAAATTCGGTATATATCCCTATCAAGCTCGTTATCAAGCCTTACGGTCTTTTCCTTCACCTCATAAACCTGTGGCAGGATGCCTACGTAATTTATTCTTATAGCGTTTTCTGCAAAGATCTCAAGATACCGGCATCCGAGTCTGAGCATATAATCCGTAAATCTGTTTTGACCGATTTTAGCCCTATATTCAAAGGAAAAGGTTCTGTTTCCTATTATCTCTCGTACTCCGCCGTCATCAATATGCTCACCAAAGGCGATTTT
This sequence comes from Clostridia bacterium, assembly GCA_017461765.1. Taxonomy (GTDB): domain Bacteria; phylum Bacillota; class Clostridia; order Oscillospirales; family CAG-272; genus RGIG2000. The sequence continues at coordinate 9,759 of JAFTXO010000020.1, forward strand.
TATATTCTGCTCTGTTTCCGATATTATATCAAGCGTTGCAAAGCCAACCGTCTCACTTCCAAGATCGATAAGATAGTGCTCATCCGAATGCCTTACCGTGCTTTTTACAGGATGCTTTTCAAGCACGGCGTGCTTTTTTATAGGGCGGGGATAAAGCTCCGCATTTTTCTCAACACATACACTTGGCAAGTATCCGTAATTATTTTCCTTTGTCGCATCGTAGAAAAAGGTAAAGCCAAGCTGTGTGGAAACGAATTTGCATCTGCCGCTTAAATAGGTCAGGCTGAGGCGTGATTTCGTATTCTGCGTGCTTTTAGCAAGTATGTTACCGTCTGATACGATCTCGTATATGAGCCCCGCTTTATAAGGGCGGTATCTTTGCGTTGCGACGCCGCAGTGGTACGCAAGGATATCAACTCTGTTCTCGCCCTCCTTTAAGAGCGCGCCAATATTGACAGTATCATATATCTTATAATGCTCAAAGTCGCCGTATTGGCTTGATGAAGCGTATTTTCCGTTTATATAAAGGGTGTAATCCGAATCGCAGGAGATATTCACGATCGCATTTTTGCCACTGCAAACGAATGTATCGCAAAATTCGACATACTGATCCTTACCCTCGCAAGAATACCATATCCAATTACTGTTTTCAAATGCTTTTCTCATATTCTTATTTATCCGTATACATATATACCTCGCCGCACTCTATGTATTTGGTTTCGAACGATGTATATTTTTCTTGCATTCTCTTTGCAAGAAGACGCATTCCGTCTCTTTCCGAGCCTATATGTCCCATTACGATGAGTGATTTGTTAATTCCGAGCGCCGCCGCATCTCTTGCATATTCCGCAAGCTTCCATTCGCAAGCCTCGCCTGTTAAAACGATCTCTACGTTTTCATCACGCAAAAGCTCGTAAACTCCGTCGGGTGTACCGAAGCAAGCGGCGATCGTGCTTGATTTTTTATCTCTTTCGCCCGCTATTCGAACGTGAGCTATACCAAGCTCTTTTTCCATTCTTTTTGCAAGCTCAAGCGCGTTTATCGGGGTTTTCGTTTTAAGAATATATGATGCGGAATACGGTGTTCTTTCGAAATCACCCTCAAGTCCGAGATAGTGAAGCTCTCCCTCCGTTATCTGATCCTTTTCCCTATGATGCATATGATCGTGATAACGGTAAATAACGATGCCGCTCTCTTCAATAAGAGCTTTTTTTCTTTCCTCTACTATCGACGGAATTATTACCTCCATATGATCATAATAAGTCGGCTCGTGTACGATTATCATATCCGCGCCCCAGGATTTTGCGGCGCGCACAGTATCAACGGTTGCAAACATAGTTACCGCTACCTTTTTAAGCTCCGTTTCCGGATCTCCCGATTTTACGGTGTCGCAGGTTATCTCAGGCGCAAAGCCGCCTATATTCAATTCTTCAATAAGCTCTTTCGCTTTCATTTTCCTTCTCCTTTTAGTCTAATTCAAAATATGTTAAATATGCACATATAATCATATGTTCATAGTTTATGTTCAATAGCATTGTATACGGTTAAATAATCATTTGTCAAAACCGTGTCAATTCCCATATCAAGATAGCGTATTGCCTCGTTAGGATCGTCAGCCCAAAACACGTTACACAAAATGCCGTGTGCATGAGCCTTCTTCACAGTATCCTCGTTGAAATACGGCTTAAAGAGCTGCACCTTATAAGCACCAAGCTCGATTGCCCTGTCCACGATCGACATAGGCTCTTTATTTCCGTCCCAGCCGACGCAGCATTTTAAATCGGGAGCGTATTCGTGTAGCTTTCTTATGATGCTATCGTTTGTAGTCATAAAATAGATATGCTTTTCGCAATCGTATTTTCGGATAAGCGCGACAGCTTCCTCGATCTTAGGATCATCAAATCTCTCATCCCATATTTTCATATGGATATTCATTATCACGCGACCTGCAAATTTCTCCAATATTTCTTGAAAGGTGGGAATTTTAAGGTCCTTGAACCTTTCTCCGTGCTTTATGCCAAAGTCAAGCTCAAGAAGCTCGGAATATGTATGCTCGTAAATCTTTCCGTTTCCATTGCTAACGCGCTCAAGGGTGCTATCGTGGCACGAAACCAAAACTCCATCCTTTGTTGACCAGATATCAAATTCGATCTCCTGAGCTCCAAGTCCGACAGCCGCTCCGAACGCTACCATACTGTTTTCGGGCGCGACGGTACTAAATCCGCGGTGCGCGCAAATTCGGGGATATTTCATAACGTCGTCAAACGGAACAACCGACGCTCCGCCGTTACGGTAAAGCCACGGTCTGCGTCCCTCCTCGATATATTCATAATGAGATTTGAGCTTGCCCATATGACCAGCCGGCTTGTAATATTTATTTTTCGGATCAAATTCGCAAATTCCGAGTCCGACCTTGTTTTTCATATTAATAAGCTCCTTTCCGCAAGGAGCTACTATCATACTGCAACCGCAAGCTTCCGAGCTATCGCCAAGCGACACTGATGCACGGAGAAGATATGCGTTTGTATTATAGCAAAGAAATTTATTTATTATGGAAAGCGCTTCATGACTGTCAGTACGTTGCAAGGAGCAGCCGATAATTATATCGAGCTTCTCACGGGCAAGTCTTGCAAAATTTTCATAGAAATAAAAATCGTAGCAGGTAAGAAATCCGAAGCGAAGCCCTTCAAGCTCGATAACATAAGGCTCGCTTATATCATAGCTGTAAGCTACGTCAAGCTCGTGTCCGCCGTCTTTATCCGATCTTACCTCGCTCGGCGCGGGATGAGATTTAAAATACCGACCGACAATATTACCGCTTCTGTCGATTGCGTGCGTGGTGTTTCTGATCCCGTTTTCCGTTTTATAGCCCGAATTTACAAAAACAAGCGCATTACACCGCTTAGCCGTTTCTTTCGCCTTTTCAATAGTGACATTTCCGTATTTGTCCACGGCATTATAAAAGCCATCCTTGCCCTTTACGTCAGCGAGAGCATCGCTATATTCGGGAAGCACGATAATATCAAGACCATCGTCGCACTCATCAAGCAGCGAAATAAGCTCATAAAAGCACTTATCTATATCATTCTCATCAAAAGAATATCTCGGTTGAATAACACAAGCTCTCATATTCAAAGCTCCTTTCAAAATTATTTTCACATTATTTCACTTGTTTTTATATCCGCAAATCGTGGCTATTACCACACCTAACAGCAAGCTCGAAGCAAGCATACCGAAGCTTAAAATCGTTTTAACACTGTCATTAAAGCGAACCAATGCTAAAACAAATAATATAACTTCAATAATCACATTAATTGCAAGCAGAAGATTTCCTGTCAAAGTTTTAAGATATATTTGCGGTGATTTCCTGTCAAACTTAAGTAAAAATCTGAAAATCTTTAATTCAAGCATCTTGCCATAGGCATTTTGCTTATATCACTTTTTGTCTCCGTCATATATATTTATAGCAGAGACCGCATTTATAAATAAAGACAGAATAAAAAGCCAAATTATTACGCCATATGTCATTATTTTTCCTTTCAATATCTTAAGAATCGTTGCAGTAAAGGGTATATTTTAGAACCAATATTTTTGCATTTCTTCTAAAAATTCTTTTGTAATCGGATAGCCTGAGCTTTCACCAATTACGGAATCAATACCGCAATAAGGACAAGTGCTGTTCCTTCCGTATCTTTTATCCACTCTGTAATTTTCGTTGGAGAAAAAATCTTGAGGCAGTAAAAGCAACCACAAACAGAATCTCTCTGTAGGCTCTCCTTGTTGTTCGTACAATATTCGTGTGCAGCAATAATGTCTTTTTTCATTTGTGACTCCTTTCTAAGCAAACAGCACTCCTTACATATGTCAAGACTCCAAAAGGTATAAAAATCGATCAAAAACTGGGGCTGTAAAGCCAAAAGGTATATTTTTACTTCAATTATTGATGTACGCAATAGAGATTTCCGTATTGGGCGGAACATCATTAAGGTACCAGAAATCAAGCGTCCATTCTTTTCCTTGGCAGGCAAAAGAATGCGCTTCTTTGCTCGGTGTTTTTCCATTTACCGTAAATGAAGCACTTGAATAGCACCAGCCGAAAACCTTGGAGTTATACTGCTGATACGGGAACAACACAAATTGTTCACTATCGCCGTTTAACACAAATTCCGTAGGGTCACTTAAAAGCCCTTCCTCAGTACAACCGTGGTAATGATACTTTCCCTCATCGTTTGTAACAAATGTAGCAGTTACAAGTGTATCGCCCTTTGACACAAAAGTCATTATCGCAATATCATCTATATATCTCGTTTCAAGCAAATGCTTAACGGTCAACATCTGCTCGGTTTCTGCCGTGCCATTTGCCGCTTGCACCAATGCCAGTTCGGGAGTATCTTGCCAACCGTCACCTATATATAGGCAACCGCCATCAAGCAAACTGCACGAGTTAAAGCAGAAAATTGATATTATTATAGCGACTGTCAAAATAGTTTTTTTCATCTCTATTCCTTTCGATATGTTATCCATTACTGCTGTAAAATGAACTTTTGAGTTTTTCTCAAAATCATCATTTGTCTTCAGCCGTTCCCTTTGCAGTGGTGATTGAGGCGATGAGCAACTTACGAATTTTACTACACTTTGCAAACATATCCTTGTATTCATTCTCGGTTATCATATGGGTATCTTTGAACAAACCGAGCCAATAATCGGTTTCGTAGCACTCTTTAAGTGCAATTTGAAATTTATTGATAAAGTCTACCTTGCTTGCGGCATAGTTGGCTTCGTGAATGTTTGCACCAACACTTGTGCCGCTACGCAGAACTTGATTTAATAGCACATTGCTTTTTCTATTCTCTTTGATATCTGTGCAAAGATTGACGATATCAACGGCAAATTGCTTTGATAAATCGACAAGAAAATTTTCTTTAATTATAATCCCTCATTTTTTAATGATTTGATGCTTCGCGTCATGAATTGAATTGCCGTGTTCTCCTTATGCCCCGCAGGGCAATTCATGACCGAAGGTCAATTCATGCACGCCAGTGCAATTCATGCCAACGGCAATTCATTGTGTCGTGTGAGACACACGACACTTTCAATGTGTGCTGTTTTCGGAAACATATTGAACGGATAGACCTTTGATGAAAGGTTATATTCTTTAGCGAGGAGTGCGATATCGCGTGCGAGGGTATCGGGATTGCACGAAACGTAGACGATCCGTTGCGGCTTCAGGCGCAGAAGTGTTTCGGTCATGAAGCTTGAGAGCCCCTTGCGCGGGGGATCAACTATGCAAATATCGACACGTCTATCGAAATTTTTAGCGTCGCCCTCGAAAAATTCTATGTTTTTTATTTTGTTTATCTGTGCATTCCGCTTGGCATCGGAAACCGCGCTCGGCTCTATCTCAACTCCTATGACGCTTGCGCCTGTTTTTGATGCCAATATAATTCCTATCGTACCCGTTCCGCAGAACAGATCCGCGACACTGCTGTCCTTAGTTGCATCTGCAAGCTCAATCGCCTTTTCATAAAGAAGCTCGGCGCAGGCGTGGTTTACCTGATAAAATGCCTTCGGAGAAATTTCAAAATCAAGCGAGCAGAGCCTGTCCTTTAGCTTTTTCTCTCCGTAGAGTGTTTTAAAATTACATTTCTCCAAAACGAATTCCTTCTCCGTTGAAATGCCGAGAATCACACCCGTTATGCTCGGAAATTCATTCACGAGCTCGGATGCGTATTTAAGAATATCGCTCTCTCTTGAAAAAATCGGGCAAACGGTAATTTCGGGCGTCTTAGCGCTTGACTTCCGCATAAAAAGTGCGACCAGGTGTCGTTTATCTTCGATATTTTCTTCAGTAAAGCGCGCTATTCTATCAAATATTTCATCATTTAAAATACATCTTTCGTGCTTCACTATCTCGTTTGATTTTTGTTTTTTATAGCCGAAAGCGGTTCCGTTCCAGAATAAAACGATCTTATTTCTGTACTTCCTATCGACAGGGCAAGCCACATCCGCCACGTCTGCGTCTATTTTTGATTTTTTCAAGACGCTTTTTACATATTCACGCTTAATTCTGTTTTCTTCCGCTATACTAACATTTAAAAATGCACAACCGCCGCACCCGTACGCATTACATTCTCTTTTTACCCTGAGGGGCGAGGGAGTGTTTATTTTTACGATCTTTGCAAGAGCATATTTCGGATAAAGCTTCGTTATTTCGATCTCTGCGACATCACCCGTCACACCCCCAAGGACAAAAACGACCATACCGTCGATATGGCACACAGCGTTTCCGAGATTATTCATTTCCTCCAAGGTCACGGTGTATTTTTCTTGTTGCGCGATCATAAAATTCCCCCAAAATACTTGCTTTGTCTTTATTTTTATATTATAATTATATTACATATTATCGGAAAAATCAAGGAGGTTTTGAATGATAGAGCTTCTTAGGTGTCCAATCTGCTCTCTTCCGCTAAAAAAAGTCGCATCGAGCTTGAAATGCGATCAAAATCACTCGTACGATTTTGCCAAAAGCGGATATATAAATCTTTTGAATCCCGGCAAGAAAAACAACGCCAAAGCGGGCGATTCCAAGGAAATGATAAACGCGCGCACCTCGTTTTTCTCGTCGGGCGCTTATGCTCCTATTCGCGATTTTCTTTGCGATACCGTATCCTCACTCTCCCCTTCGGTCATAGTTGACGCAGGCTGTGGCGAGGGGTATTATTCAGAAAAGCTCGCTTCTATCGACACATCTGTCAAGATTTTTGGCTTTGATATGTCGAAATTTGGTGTCGAGCACGCAGCCAAGCTTGCAAAAGCGAACGGATATCAAAATTCGTTTTTCTCGGTATCAAACATTTTCGCTCTGCCACTTTGTGACGAATGTGCTGATGTGGTTGTCAGTATGTTTGCGCCCGTTGCGCATGAGGAGTTTTCAAGAGTGCTCAAAAAAGGCGCTTATCTCATCGTTGGAGCGGCAGGAGTGTCGCATTTAAAGGGCTTCAAGGCGGCAATCTACGATAACGTATATTTAAACGATGAAAACGATCTTGCCTACGAGGGCTTTGAGCTCATATCAAGAAAAAAGTGCGAGTATGTGGCTGAAATTTGCGGAAATGAGAACATAAACAACCTTTTCAAAATGACTCCTTACTATCACCGCACCACGCTTCACGACAAGGAAAAGCTGACACATCTTCAAAAGGTCACAACAGAGATCGAGGTAGACTTTTTTATTTTCAAAAAGATTTAAGCCTTGACACCACCATGATGGCGACTTTCGTTTCAAAATTAAAAAGCAGACTAAGGATAGGGTAATGTCCTTACTCTGCTTTGTTTTTCTTTCCGAAAATAATACGCTTAAGCTTTGAAATTGCTGCTTTGAATTTGATTTTTCTGCGATGCTTTGGCAAGCGCTTTATATATTTTTTATATTCTTCGTTTTCCCCGTCCACAAAAAGGTCGTCGCGCCAAAAGCCACTCACACGCGCAAGAAGATTTTCTTCTCTTATTCCATACTCAAGGCGAAACTGATTATCTCCGCACATCACGTATTCGCCGTTTTTGATTTTTATAACCCTGTGCAAAACGAACTGCCCGTTACTTCTCTTATATAAAACTATGTCGTTTTTCGACACTCCCTCGGGCTTTTTGAGCAAAACGGAGTCTATCCCTTCCCTTAAAAGCGGCATCATGCTTGTTCCGCGCGGATAAAGGCGGAACTCTCCGTCTGAGGATATTGCTTCCTTTATGAGCTCCCAAGAAATACTCAACTCCAAAGATAACTTATTCAAGCACGCCATCCTTTTCGAGCTTTTCGATAAAGGTGTCAACGTCGTTTTCGACAGTCGCTCTTTCAGCCTCGTATTCGCTAAGTATCTTCTCGATTATCTCATCTCTTGTCGCGCCCTCGGTAAGGCTTTGCCATATAAGCTTGCCTGTTTCGTTAAGGGTTATTATGCCGTTGAATTTCTTGCTCAATGCTCCTGTGGCAACAACATATGTGTTGCCTGCCATATCCTTTAATACAAATCCCTTTTTTATCTTCATTTTACACTCCTCGACATCGCGTCGTGCGATATAATTGCGGCTTCCTCCGAAATATTGCAGTAAAGAAGCCATGTATCAACCGTTTTAAGAAATTCGTCCATAAGCTCAAAGGTGCGTTCAACACCCTTTTCGTCCTTTGGAATAAGTATCTGCTTAAGAAGTCTCGGTGCTGAAAGCTTCGGAGAAATAGGAGAGATCTCGTTTATCTCGCCTCTTTCGAGAAAGCAAATTGCCGCAAGCCTTGAGCGCTTATTCTCGCCCCAGCCCTCTTTTCCGCACCACGGAGTGCCGTATGCGTAAAATGCGCCGTCGATTTTTCGGATTATCGGCTTATCGCCGTTCACGACAGATACCTCGTTTGGAAATGCCTTTGCCCAAAGCTTTATATGCGTACTCTTTCCCGTGCCGCTACGAGCCAAAAAGGCGTATGCGCGCTTATCCTTTTCGATCACTGCCGCATGAAGCACGAATGCATCCTTTTCGGGCAAGGAGAGACAGATGTGTCGATAAACGCACACACTCTCAACGTATCCTTGGCTCATTCCGTCGCCGTATTCGGCAATGCAGGCCTTTGTTTCCTCGGCCAGCTCCTCGTCAGTACAGCAAACAGTCAGGCAGGCATCGTTATCATCGGTGATATAGTCCTTACAAAGGCGCTCCACGAACTCATATTTATTGTCTATACAGATAACGAAATCCGCTATTTTTACATTAAACATATTATACTCCGTTAAATGTCAAAATATTAAACAGGGCTGCTGCCGTAAGCAACAACCCTTTACTTCATTGATCAAAAATCGGAAGGATAGAACGGCGACCAGCCTTCACCGAGTTGTTCATTTCTACCTGCACCCTCTACAAAACGAGAGCTTTCTTCCTCCGCGGTAGAGCTTTCATCCTCTTTCGACGAGGATTCCTCCGAAGCAATATCGGTACTCGTTTCCTCATAAGCGGTGGACGAGCTTTCGTTTGTCGTTTCATCGCCCTTGTTACACGATACAAACGCAAAAAGCGCACACACGCAAAGTGCTATCAAGAGTATCTTAAAAAGTTTTTTCATGCGACCTCCGATTTTTACATTCTTTCATATTATATAGTTTACCACAAAGAAACAGCTTTGTCAATACTGTATTTTCTATCAAAAACAAGATGCTTGATGAAACAAAGAGGGGCTGTGCTCGTTAAGTAGCGCAACCCCTTTTTGCAATTTTTATTTTATTGTGTGACGCTTGATCTTACGTGAGGTCGTCTTTTCAAACGGCTCATCGCGAAGCTCGAGCTTGTTTACGTGCTTATAAGATGCGAGCATCTTGTTTATATTCGTTATCTCGCTATTGATAGCATCGTAGATTTGCTCCTTGGTTTCGAGTCCTGCTGCCTTACATTCATCCGCATCGGGATATACGAGAGCAACTACGGAAACGACACCTGTTTCCTTATCCTCTCTGCCTGTTACAACAACCTCTCCTATGAGATTTACTCTTTCAAGATATTCCTCGATCTCCTCAGGGAATACATTTTTACCGCCCTGTAATACGATAACGTTCTTCTTTCTTCCCGTTATGTATATATATCCCTTGCTGTCGATATAGCCGTAGTCACCCGTTCTGAACCAGCCGTCATCGGAAAGGACCTTAGCGGTTTCCTCGGGATCGTTATAATAACCGAGCATTACGTTATCGCCCTTAACGACGATCTCGCCGTATTCAGCGTCGGGAGCATCCTTATCGATGTATATCTGCATACCGGGCATGAGCTTTCCGCATGAAGCGGGATTATATTCATTGAGCGGAACAACCGAGATAAGAGGCGCACATTCCGTGATACCGTAGCCCTGCGAAACATGGATACCGAGATCCTTGAAGCTATCTACAATAGCGGGATTGAGTGCAGCTCCGCCGACGATAAAATTGCTGATATTTCCGCCAAGGCCCTCAAGAACCTGTGAAAAGAGCTTTCTTCTTATATCTATATGAAGCTTCAAAAGGAAGTTGCTTATCTTTATACCCTTCTTAAGCGTCTTTTCCTTGCCCTGCTTCTGAACGGATTTTTCAATTGTTTTGTAAAGCTGGTTTGCAAAAAGGGGAACGAGCGTCATAACAGAGGGCTTAAATTGCTTTATATTCTTGCCAACGTATTTGATACCGTCGCTTATGGCAATCGTACAGCCGTAAAGCATAGGAGCCAAGATACCTGCGCTCATTTCATATGTGTGATAGATAGGAAGCACGGAAAGTAAGCTATCCTCTTCGGTTATATGATAAAGTATAGGATAAATACCCTCCATAACCGCACAGATATTTCTTTCGCAAAGCATAACGCCCTTACTTGAGCCTGTTGTTCCGGAGGTAAAGAGAAGTATAGAAAGCTTCTTTACGTCTCTGCCCTCTTCCATAACTGTCATGTCTGTGTTGTTTTTCAAGTAATTTCCGAGAGAAAGGATATTGTTAAAGGTCGTGAATTCCTCATCAACGTACGCATCCTCGGGAGAAAGAGTAAAGGTCTCCTTATCCATAGCGATGAATTTTTTCACAGTAGTAAATTCAGCGTGTCTTTCGCTGAAGAGCTTTTCAAAATTTTTAGAATAGATTATAGCCTCAGCCTCGGTCTTTGCCGCAAATTTTATGATCTCATCCTCCAAAAGAAGCGGATCAAGCGGAACTATTATTCCGTTTGCTGTAACCGTAGCTATGTATGAGGCTATCCACTGAACACTCGTTTCTCCGAGAAGAAGAATCTTCTTGCCCTCAAATCCGAGCTTGGTAAACGAGAGTGTCATCTTAGTGATAAGCTCGAGCATTTCCGAATAGGATACCTGAGTTTCAGTCGTCTTTGTCTGATTAAATCTATAAAGCGCTTTGTCTCCGTACTTTACTTTTCCTCTCTTAAAAAGAGCGTAAAGGCTATCAAGCTTAAAGTCTTTTTCCAATACTGTTACTTTTTTCATTTATTTCTCCTCCTTTAAAATGTCTGCTATATTGTTGTCGAATACCTCGAGAATTTCATAAAATGTTCTTTTTTTGTGATCGGGGATATTTCCCGCAACCTTTTTTACAACACCCGATATTTTTTCATATATTACCGATGTAACGTGTACACCCTTTTCGGTAAGAACGAATTTGCATTTGTATATACTGCCCTGAGAGTTTTTATCTCTTGTGATATAATTTTTCTCCTCAAGCTCAGCAGTGGTTCTTGAAATAAAGGATTTATCTACTCCACAAGCCTCGGAAAGCTGCTTTGAGTTAAGACCGCCATCATGCTTAGCTATATTGAAAAGCACGATAACGTGTGAGCTTTTGAGTCCAAAGCCCTCCATCTCCTTATCCTTGATTCTTTTTATGTTCTTTGATATTCTGTCGATCGAAAGAACAAACGTTGAAAAATGTCCTACGTTTTCCATGTTCCCTCCAAATTTCGAAAAAGTTGTTGAGTTGTCAACGCTTTGATTATACATCAAGCCTTTGATTTTGTCAATGCTTTTTTATTGATTTGTCAATTTTTTTGCTTTTTTCGCAGAAATATGCTAAAAACGGACAGGTCTTGTCGACACCTATCCGCTTTTGTTTGATCACTTTACATAATAAATATAATTTTCTTTTCTCGGCTTTGCCTCGGGAGCTGTATCGGCGTAACCGATTATGCAGTTTCCAATGCCCTCATAATCGCCCTCAATACCGAGCCTTTTAAGTATTGCCTTTCCTCTTTCGCTCTCAAAGGTCTCCTTTGCTCTGTGTATCCAGCACGAGCCAAGTCCCAAAGCATTTGCGCTAAGCATAAGATTTTCCATCACCAACGAGCCGTCGTAGATGTATGTCGGAAATCTTTTATCGGCAAGAACGACAATCACGCATGGCGCACCGTAAAACGGATCAGTGTCAGAGCTCATTATATCGGCGTTTATTTTCGAAAGCTCATCACGAAGAGCCTTATCCGTCACCGCTATTATTATCGGAGATTGATTTCCTCTGCCGTTCGGAGCATACGAGCCCGCTTGGGCGATCTTTTCGACAAGCTCAAAGGGAACGGGGATGTCCTTGTATTTTTTTATACTTCGTCTTTCTATTATATTTTTATATATATCGTTCATGTTTATCTCTCCTTTCACGTTATATTTTACTATAAAATTTAAGAATATTCAATATTCAGTGCAAAATAAAAATGAAATAGACTGTACCCAAGCGAAAAGTACAGTCTATTCCACATTTTATTTAGAGAGAAAACATTTCAGTCATGCATCGAATTTCAGGTCGATAAGAGCTTTTTAACCGTTTCTGCCCCTTTCGACAGACATATTTTATCACATATTTTTATGTATGTCAAATATAAATTTAATGTGTAAGGTATATCATTTTTAATATAGCAAGATCTGCTTGGTAAGAGCGCTTTTTGCAAAAATCGTGCGTCTTATTGACTATTTACTCTTTTTGTGATACAATAAACTATGCCAAAACAGAGCCTAAAAAAGAAAAACACTCTTTCGAGTGTTTTTGGAGCTGATGATGAGATTTGAACTCATGACCTGCTGATTACGAATCAGCTGCACTACCACTGTGCTACACCAGCAATTTGCTCTACTATTTTACTATTATTATTTTATTTTGTCAAGAGGTTTTTATGAATTTGTGTAATTTGGGCGTTATAAGGAGCATTCTTTCCGAGCACGGCACTGATACGAAAAAGAGCTTTGGTCAAAATTTTCTCATAAACCCCCAGATCCCGTTTGATATCGCAGAGGAAAGCTATAATTATCACGTAGCTACCAAGGGAGCTTGCGCCTCTTGCGTTCTTGAGATTGGTCCCGGCATCGGCGCTCTTACAAACGAGCTTTGCCAAAGATACGAAAAGGTTGTCTGTGTTGAAATAGACAAAACGCTCATTCCTATCCTTGACAAAACACTTGCGGAATACTCAAACGTAAGCGTTATAAACGAGGATTTTTTAAAGCTTGACTTAAAAAATTTCATAAAAGAGAATTTCGGCTCATCACCAGTATCTGTCTGCGCCAATCTTCCATATTATATCACTACTCCGATCATAATGAAGCTACTTGAGGAGTCAAGAATCGGAAAGCAATGCGCTCTCACCTCTCTTACGGTAATGGTTCAGAAGGAAGTGGCAGAGCGTCTTTGCGCATCGGAAAAGGACAGCGAATACGGCGCTATTACTGCAAGCGTAAGCTATTACGGCAAGGTAAAAAAGCTTTTCAACGTTGCCCCCGGCAATTTTCATCCCGCGCCAAGCGTTACATCAAGCGTTATAAGGATCGAGCTTTATAAGGAAAATCCGCACACAGTGATCGACGAAAAGACGTTGTTTTCCGTAATTACGGGCGCGTTTGCTCAGAGGAGAAAAACGCTTCTTAATTCCCTCTCGTCGTATTTTTCAAATATAAGCAAGGAAAAGATATCCGAAATAATAACCTCTCTCGGCTTTGATATAAACATTCGCGGCGAGCGCCTTTCGATCGACGATTTTTGCCGCTTGGCTGATGAATTTTATAAATTTAACAAGGAAAACAAAAAATGATCTTTTTAGGAACTATCGTGAATGCTCTGGCGGTATGCGTAGGCTCCCTTATCGGAGTTTCATCGTCAAAGCTTCTTACCAAAAGCAAAAGATTTGAACAGATACCGAATGTTATCATGAAGGCTGTCGGCATCTGCGTTATATACATCGGTATATCGGGTATGCTCTCAAATAACACGAAGGTAGAGAGTACTCTCGGCTCATACGCGCTTCTTGTAATGATAGGCTGTATTGCTATCGGAACACTGATAGGTGAGCTGCTTAATATCGATGGGGCACTTGAGCGTCTTGGAAAAGCAATCGAAAGCAAGATAACGAAAAAGAAATACGACGAAAACGGAAACGAGATAGCACAGGAAAAAACTATCGCAAAGGGCTTTGTCAGCGCTACTCTGCTTTTCTGTGTCGGTGCTATGGCGATAACGGGCGCTATCGAAAGCGGTCTTTCGGGGGGAGAAATGCAATCTACTCTCTTTGCGAAATCAACTCTTGACTTTATAAGCTCTATCGTATTCGGTGCTACTCTTGGTATTGGCACGATCTTTTCAGCAGTTGCCGTATTGGTTTATCAGGGACTTATCGAGCTTATAGCTATTTTCGTAGGAAACTTTTTGCCGTCTGCCGTGGTTGCCGAAATGAGCGCTACGGGCTCTGCACTTATTTTTGCATTGGGTCTTAATATGGTCGGCGCGACCAAGATAAAGGTAGCAAATATGCTCCCCGCTATATTTTTGCCCCTTATCATGTGTATTTTCATACGCTAAGATAAATATTTAAAGCATGAAAAAACTAAAAAAGATTTTATACCGTCTCACGCACGTCGGTCTTTTCCTCAATGTCGCGCTCGTTCTCGGTGCGGGAATACTCATAGTCTTAGCTATTCTTTTCAAATGGACTCCCTTTCCCGTTGTTATGATCTCGCTCTTTTCTGTATACGTGATCATAACTACGCTCCTTTCCCTGACGGGCGATATTGATACTGTAATAAAGATCATCAGAAAAAACAGCTTCGCGACGAAATATGTTTTCGATTACGAATACAGAATGAATATTCTTTTGAACGTGGGCTTTGTAATGAATTTCGCATACGCTGCTCTCAACGCTCTTTTCGGAATTATCAACCTCTCTCTTTGGTTTGTTTCTATATTCGTTTTTTACGCAATTTTCGGTTTTCTTAAGGTCTCGCTTATCAAGGAGCAGCATCTTATAGAATCAATGACGAACGAAACGCTTCGTGATATCCGCGGGCTAAAAACAAGGCGCTTTGTCGCGTACTTCCTTCTGATAATCACTATCCCGCTCGGGATAATGGTCTTTCTTATGGTCAAGGAAAACAGAAATTATTACTACGGAACACTCTTTACATACGGCTTTGGCTTTTGTACTGTAATTTACATTATTGCCGCGGTAGTAAAAATGATACTTTCCAAAAAGCGCGACAATCATATTTTTACCGCATTTTCGATAATAAGTCTTTGTGGCGCTCTTATGTCGATTCTTTCGTTTCAAACGGCTATAATTTCGGAATTTGATATAGAGCTTCACACAAGACAGATATGTAACGCGATAACGGGCGCATTTGTTATATCGGCATTTTTATATATAGCTCTGTATTCCATAATAAGCTCAACCGTAAAAATAAACAAATTCAAGATAAATAATAAGGATTAAAACGGTCTTTCGGTGCGATAGCAAGATTTTCGCTCCGTATTCAAGACCGTTTTGTTTTATTTGTCAACATTTTTGTTGATTTATTTGATTTTTCAAGATCACTTTTTGTATATATTGCACAAAAATACCCCCCCCCCCCTAATTTTTTGTGCAATTTGTATTGATTTTTCACGCGCGCGAATGTATAATATATCTATAAAGGCATCACTATACAAGCTAACCTTTAAAAAATATTTTAAGGAGGACATATGAAAAAGAAACTATTTTTATTTATCTCAACCGTATTTGCGTTGATCTGCCTCTTTGCGGTTTCGTCGTCGGCTTTACATACTTATACGCCGCTTACTGAGGATGATCTTGCAAATTTAGACGTCAAGATAACGTTGACTGACGGTACAAAAGAATTTGATTCTACAATAAAATTCACCGACTTATTCAACTACACCTTGACACAAGAGCCGTATTCCTTGGAGCTTACAGGCATCAAAGCTACCGCAACTACCGTTAACGAAGTTGAATACACCTTGAAAAGCTCTATGGTAGCGCTTTATTTTCCTGACGGAGTAACGCATTTGGGCAGTGATTTCATGAAAAATTATTCTACCGTTATTTCAAGGGTTCATTTGCCTGACAGTATTGAGTCGATTGCAGATGAGTTCTTGTATAAGGCAGGAGAAATGACTCTCGTTGACATAAACGGCAACGCAGACAACTTCCTTCCCGAAAATCTTACCGTAATAGGTGACCAAAACGGAACGGGCGACAGCCATTTCATGAGCGGATGGAATCTTCAAAACGATATGCTCGTATTCCCTGAAGGCGTTACAAGCTTCGCTTCTTCATATGCGTTCAACGACGGATTTTCTCAAAAAGACAACAAGCTTACTCTTGTATTTCTCGGCAAAATGACAACTGTTAATTTGCCGAATACTCCTCAAAACTCTGCTAAAATGAGCTTATACTTTGCAAAAAATAACGCAAGTGATGCGTACGTTACTGCAAATGGCTCTGTTTGCAACAAAGTCGAGGTACGTCTTATTGAGGATTCCTGGTATTACGTATATAAAAACGCTATAACAGGCGCTGACATTTCTACACCTGTTGACACTACATCAAAAAAATTAAAGATCAACATAGCCAACAACGACCCGAACTCTTCATCAAACGAACAAACTATTGATGAAAAGGCTTGGTATAAATTCTCTTCACAAGCACCTGTTTTCTATTTCTGCTCGGGAGAAATGATCTTAACAGCCCGTAACAGCACTTTTGATTGGAAGGTTTATGCTTCCGATCCTATTGCATCAAACGACGTGCATCCTTATAATGACGGCGGAAAAACAGTTGAGCCTACCTGTGAAATAGGCGGCGGTACAAGATATTCCTGCGGTGTTTGCGGAGCATTCTTATATCTTGAGGATTCAACAGAAGATGCATTAGGTCACGATTATGATGAAAGCGATTTTATTTCCTCTAAAGAGCTCACCTGTACACAGGATGAAACAAAAACATACAAATGCACCCGTTGCAACGAAGATGTAACGGTTATTATCAAGGAAGCGCAAGGTCACAGCTATTCCGTTATCACATACCCTGTTGAAGCTACATATACGTCGTTAGGTATTAAAAACGTAAAATGTGCTAATTGTGACGCATTTAAGGAATACGAATACCGTCTTGATCCCGGCGGAGCTACAATGACCGTTATTATGGACGATGATACCGAGCTTAGCGTTTTGGCTTCGTTGATATTCAATTACACATTTAACGAGGAAAGCCAATTAGCATCCATTTCAGGCTTTAACAGCGCATTTACTGTGGACGAAAAAACTTATTCCACAAACGACATTAAGAAGATCGTTGTTCCTTTCGGATTTAATCACGTAGGTTACGGCTTTGCTAACTCTTACGCGATAGAAATTTTCGATTTTTCTCTCACAAACAGTCTTTCTGTGGGAGAAGGAGCTTTCAGAGATAACAAATATATCGAACAGGTTATTTTGGGTGACAACATGACCATTCAAGCAGATGCATTCCGTTGCCCTGCAAAGATGACATCTCTTATAATTCCCGACAATGCTACCGTTGTATTTTCAATCAACGCAAATGTTTTTAACGATAACAGAACCCTTGAGGAGATCATAGTCGGCAAAAACGCAAACGTTAACTTTGCAAGAAGCAATTTAATTACCGATAACATGAAGAAGACTCTTGTTAAGCTTGAAATAGGCGACGGATCAACGGTTTCGTTTGGTTCTTCCTCTTTCTTATATACAACGGCTCTTGAGCAATTTACAATCGGTAATAACTGTACTGTTAACTTCGGCTCATCCTCATTCAGCGGATCCGCTATATCGCAAATTCAAATCGGAACGGAATGCGACATAACGATCGGTTCAAATGCATTCAAAGGCTCAGGACTTACATCCTTTGAATTTTCGAAGGAAAATACATATTCTTTAGGAGCAAGAGCTTTTGAAAGCGCTAAAAGCCTTAAGACGGTTATCTTTGAAGATAATTCTAAGGTTTCTTTGACAGGCGACCAAGCATTCTACTCTTCAGGCGTTGAATATGTATACTTCGGTAAAGGATACACAACACTTAACAATAAATTGTTCGACTGTGTTCCGACGCTTAAGACAGTAATCTTAATGAATGTTACATCTATTGGCGAATATTTCTTCTGCACAGGCACTGATTCGAGCACAGCTGAAATTGAGGGCTATGATGCTTTGACAGTTTATTCACACGCAAGCGCTGATCTGAGCATCAATTCAAATACCTTCGCAAACAGAACAGCAAACGGTGTTATTCTCTATACAAATGCTACAAATATAACATCACTTAATAAAGTTCCTTATACGATCTACTGCGGTATTCCTCACGAGCAATACGAGCATACAGAAGCTGAGACCTGCTTGGCTAACGGATATATAGGATATAAAACAGACTGCCCCTGCGGCACTGCGGTTTACGATGTAACATATACGGTTTATACAAGCGCATCGGAAGAAGCATCTACGGGCTCGTTCGATTCAATCACAGTAATCGATGAATTTGACGGACATGATGTTATCGTTACAATTAAATACGATGACGGATTTGATAAAGCAGGCTCTAAGACTACAACCTGTTCAAGATGCTCCGATATAGACTCTACCGCAACTGCTTCAGCTATCTTCACAGCAAACGGATACTCTGTAAGCGAGAACGGAAAGGCGCTTCTTGGCGGATACAGTATAAACTCCGAGGCGCTTAAAGAATACAATAAGTATAACAAAGCTCTCACCTACGGTATAATAATGTCCAATGCTTCCAATGTTACGATCTCGGACGGCAAATACACCGGCGGCAAGGGTGTTATGGTAAGTGAAACAAACGAAAATTATTCGACTGTACAGTACGTTATCAGCGGATATACCGCTACTCAGCAGCTTGTTGATCTTCAACTCGTTATAACTCTTTATGTTGTAGACGGAAATGGCAACATGTCATTTATCCAGAACGATACCGCCTACACAACAGCACCGGCAAGCGTTGACGATAATAGCGTATCTCTTAATTCAATCACCCTCGGATATATCGCTAAATTGACTCTTACATCTGATAAATCTCTTACAGACACTCAAAAGGATGTGCTTAATACCATCGTATCGGCTTCTGATATTGTTGCTCTTCCCGTAACAACCTCCGACGACGAAGAAAACCAATAAAACCATAAAAGGGGATGTTGCAATAAGCACAGACCAAAAACAGACACATTCCTGACGAAAAAGCTAAATAAAAGCATATTTTTAGAAAAAATAAGGTCGAGATGCTGCGATTTATCGCAGCATCTCCTCTTTTTATGTCTGTTTTTTAGGCGCGACTGTTACTCTACCGTACAAAGTAGCGTTCGAGGTAAAAAAGCAAAATAAAAATAGGGATTTTGCATTTTGCGAAATCCCTACCTATTATTTAATTTATAAATATAATTTTATTGCTATTTTGATATATTTTTCGCTTTTTGTTTTTGCATTTTAAGAGAACAAGCTTTAGATGCGTATAGAAGGCACGAGCTTTCACGAAGGCGTACATCGGCGTACGCCGAGAGGAAGGCCGAGACTAAAAAAGAGAGCTTTAGAAAAGCTCTCTTTTTGTTGTATACGTATATAAAAGCTTGTTAGCGTTGTACGCGTCCTGATCCGCCGCCCTTAATAAGCCCCTCAACCTCGCTAACCGAAACAAGATTGTAGTCGCCTATAATGGTGTGCTTAAGACAAGATGCAGCTACCGCAAATTCGATAACATCCTGAGGTGCTTTGTTCATGAGAGATGCGTAGATAAGTCCGCCGCCGAACGAGTCGCCGCCACCAACACGGTCAACGATATGTATATTATATGAGCGTGAGAAGAAATATTCGTTCTCGTTTGCATCATAAAGCATAGCCGCCCAAACATTATCGTTTGCAGAAATACTTGTACGAAGCGTGATAGCTACTCTCTTAAAGCCAAATCTTTCGGAAAGCTGCTTTGCAACGCTCTTGTAGCCCTCGTGATTTACAACTCCCTTATCAACGTCGGTGTTTTCCGCCTTGATTCCAAATACCTTCTCGGCATCCTCCTCGTTTGCGATACATACATCAACGAGCTTCATAAGCTCGCCCATTGTCTTGCCTGCCTGCTCACTTGTCCAAAGGTTCTTTCTGAAGTTAAGATCGCAGCTCGTTGTAATTCCCTTTGCACGGCAAGCCTTAAGAGCATCCATACAAATTTCAGGAAGCTCTCCGCCAAGAGCGGGTGTAATGCCTGTGAAGTGGAACCAATTTGCTCCGTCAAGGATCCTTTCCCAATCAAAATCGCTTCTCTTTGCAAGAGCTATTGCAGAATAAGCACGGTCGTAGATAACCTTGGACGGACGCTGTGATGCGCCTGTTTCAAGATAGTAAATACCTACTCTGTCGCCGCCTCTTACGATATCGCTTGTGTTGACACCGAATTTACGAAGTGAATTTACTGCGCTTTGTCCTATCTCGTGTGTAGGAAGCTTTGTAACGAAGGAAGCATCTATGCCGTAGTTAGCCAAGGAAACCGCAACATTTGCCTCACCGCCGCCGTAGGTCGCACCGAGTGTATCCGCTTGAACAAATCTTGTATAGCCTTGCGGATTAAGTCTTAACATTATTTCGCCGAAGCATACTGTTTTCATATTGAAAATCCTCATTTCTCATATTATTTTTCAAGGATATTTTACATCATAATTTATTTATAGTCAAGGGTTTTGGACATATTTCTCGTAGTAAAAAAGATATTGCTGAGCTATTCCAGCCGTAGCTCCGAGCGCGTCAAGATCTATTCCGTCGGGAAAATATTTGGAAAGAGCGCGTTTCATCCACACATCTATCGGAAAAGCCTGCGTTTTTTCAAATCCGAAAAGGAGCGCGCACGACGCCACCTTAAGACCTATTCCTTTTATTTTGCAAAGCTCGTCAACGCATTTTTCAAAATCAGCTTCATCATATATTTTTTTAAGATCAATCTCGCCGCTTGATATTTTATATGCGGCGTCCTTTATGTATTTTGCTCTAAAGCCCGTTTTAAGCGCGAATATATCGTCCTCGCTCACCGTGTTTAGCGTATCGGCATCGGGAAAATCGTAATATGTGTTTTCCAAAAATTCAAGCTTTTTTCCATATTTTGCGCACAAGGTGTCGATTATTTTCTTTATTCTCGGAATGTTATTGTTCTGCGAAATTATAAAAGAACAGACACTCTCCCACCTGTCTTGCCTCAAAATTCGTATTCCGTTGCCGAACGACACTGCCCTTTGCATATCATCCGAGGGGCAAGCCATAATGATTTTTAAATTTATCTTATCATAATCGACATCAAGAGCAAGATAGCTTTTCCAGATATTCAGATAATCATCCTTCGTTGCACCGTAAATTATAAGCGAGCTTTCATCGTTTTGCCCGAACACGACATAGCGTCCCTTGGCTACTCCGCCGAATTCATATTTATTTCCGAATATCGACACAGGGTCGAACCTGAAGCACTGTCCGCAGTCGAATGTTTTAAAAATACTGAGTCGCGGAATATTGCTTATCTCGACACAGGGTAGGGTGTTTATATTAAATTCCCGTATTTTCTCCATCGTTTCCTTCCTTCTCTTCTGTTTTCCTGATCTCACGCTCTTCTACAAGACGCATACGTCTTAAAGCCTTAACGAGCGGTTTATATAAAATAACTGTAAGAATAGCGTTTATTGTACCCTTTGCAAGATTGAACGGTATAAACACCGTGGGTAACATTCCTATAACGGTCTCTCTCGGCACGTGCATATAGTAAGGTGTGACTATCACGTTCCAAAGCACCATCGCAGCCGTCATAAATAAAACTCCGACAACAAGACCGATTATTGCTTTTTTGAAGGTTCTCTTCCGTTTATATATAAATGCCGCGGTGCAGGCAAAGGATGCTGTCGATATAACATTCATAAAAAATCCGATAATTCCCGACGAGCCAAACCAGATAAATTCTATAAACGATGAAATAAGAGACACCGCAAAGGAATATATCGGGCCTAACATAAATCCGCATATACACACGATCACGTCCTTTGGATCGTAATCAAGAAATCCCGCAACGCTCGGTATTACCTTTCCAAGGAGCGCAAGCACCGTTCCGAGCGCAGAAAACATACCTATAACCGCTATTTTTTTAGCACTGATCTTCTTTTTCATATTTTTCTCCGTAAAAAACAAAAAATTGCCTGAAATACTTCGGGCAATTCATAAAAGCGCACAGACGCAATATATGATACTTCTTCCATCCAGACTTTAACTGTCGGTCTTGGAATTACACCAAGTCTTGCCCTGAGGCTCGCGGACTTTACCGCCGATCGGGAATTGCACCCTACCCTGAAATATCTCTTTGTATAAATTATATGCTTTAAATCCATTTTTGTCAATAGTTTTTATAATATTTTCCGTTTTTTTAAAAAATGTCGATTTTTTTGTTGAAATTTATTGATATTAAAAAAAAGATGTGATAAAATATTTTTATTCTTAAAGAATATTTGGAGGTACTTTATGAATTTGAACTCAAATGTAAGACCCGAAGAAATGACTCGTATAACGACCCCTGAGCTCGCAAATGCTTTTATCGACGAACAGGTTAAGCTCGTAAGAGAGCAGGTTAAGGACAAAAAAGTCTTGCTCGCACTCTCGGGCGGTGTTGACTCAAGCGTTGTTGCCGCGCTTCTTATTAAGGCTATCGGCAAGCAACTCGTTTGCATTCACGTAAATCACGGACTTATGCGTAAGGGCGAAAGCGAACAGGTTATCGATGTGTTCCAAAAGCAGCTCGATGCTAACCTTATATATATCGACGCTACCGACCGCTATCTTGACAAGCTTGCAGGAGTTAGCGATCCTGAAACAAAGCGTAAGATAATCGGCGGAGAGTTTATCCGTATATTTGAAGAAGAAGCAAGAAAGCTTGAAGGTATTGATTTCTTGGCTCAAGGTACTATATATCCCGATATTCTTGAAAGCGACGGAGTTAAGGCTCACCACAATGTAGGCGGACTTCCCGAGGATCTTAAATTCGAGCTCGTTGAGCCCGTCAAGCTTCTTTTCAAGGACGAGGTGAGAGTTGTAGGTAAGGCTCTTGGCTTGCCCTCTCAAATGGTTGATCGTCAGCCCTTCCCCGGACCGGGTCTCGGAGTTCGTTGCCTTGGCGCTATCACTCGCGACAGACTTCATGCGCTCAGAGAGGCTGATGCTATTCTCCGTGAGGAATTTGATAAAAACGGACTTAACGGCAAGGTATGGCAGTACTTCATCGTAGTTCCCGATATGAAGAGCGTGGGCGTAAAAAATAGCGCTCGTTACGAGGGCTGGCCCGCAATCATCCGTGCCGTAAATACAACAGATGCAATGAGCGCAACTATCGAGGAAATTCCCTACGCGCTCCTTCACCATATAACAAATCGCATCACAAGCGAGGTAGAAGGCATCAACCGTGTCCTCTATGACCTCACACCCAAGCCCGTTGGAACGATAGAGTGGGAATAATTAACGCAAGTCGAAAAAGCCTTATATATCAAGGGTTTTCGGCTCTCAAAGCGGATTTTTGATACCGTTTTGATACCAATGGAATTATTCTCATAACAAATTCAATATAAGAGATAGCCTCTCTTGTTTGAACGCTTAAGTTCAGCAAGAGAGGCTATTTTTGTATTCTGTTAGGTTTTAGGCGTTCTGTTCGGGAAATAACCTTCCATCCAAGCGATGTATTCCGTGGCGGTGATTTTACCGTCCGAACACTCATCGCGCTTGGAGAGTGCTTGGAACTTCCATTTCTTGAAGTCGGGTTCTTTGATCTGACGGGAGCGAACACGAGCTGCATAACGCTTGTAGTATTTGCTGTAAATCGCAAGTGCCGGGTTCTCGGCTGCTTTCGCTTTGTAATTCTCTTGTGCGGCAAGATCTTGGCACGTGCGTGTTTGTCCTTCTGCCACTCTGTCACAGTAGTTCGTATCGTAGTTGCCTTTCATAATGAAGTATCTGCCACAGCGTTTGCATTTTTTGAAGCGAATATCTTGTTCAAGCATCTTGGTAAATTCTAATTCCAAAATATCCGCAACGGTGCGAAACTCATATTTGAACGATATAAAATGCGGAAAACGGAGATATGGTTCAAGCTCTTTGTGTGTGATGTTATATTTTTCTTCAAAAGCGATATGATGTTCCGTTTTATCAATTTTGGTGTTTATACGGCGAGCAACCTCTGTTGGAGGCAATCCATAAGGCATAACATTTCCACTAAGCTTCATTGTACTGAAGGTTAAAGACTCTTTTCGATATGACACGGAACTTAAATTGTGAAGTCTTTTGAAAACGAACCATCGTTCAGATGGTGCTAAATGACCGAGGACTTCGGGATAGTAGTTTTCATCGAAGCAAAACTCTATCATATCCAAATACTCTTTTTGAAGCATCAAAAGCACATTGCAATATGATTTTAAGGCTTTCGCACTCGTGCGAAATTCCTTAAACAACGGAGGACAAACAGTGGTATAAAGAGAGGCGTATGCGACCTGTTTAATGTTTGACATCGTGTCCTGATATCTGAAATAATCTTCAACAATTAACTGATTGCGATTATACACCTTCTCCGGCGCACGTGCTTGAATTTCTTCTTCTGTCGGTTTTGTTTTTCCGCTTTGTTCTCCAATAAAGTTTCCTAATGCATTCATAAAATTGTAGAACTTCATTGCCTCGATGGCAGGCGTTTTGAAATCAGCGTACACAAAATCAAGGATTCCCTCACCATATCTCATTTTGATTCTTGCGCCACTCAGAACATTGTTGAGGGGAATGCGCTTGATTTGTGGATTGTCGATATAGTAATTGTTTTCCTCGTTGTCTATAAGATCCTTTGAGATAATGTATTTGGAATTCATACGAGCGAGAACCTCGGCATTATACTCCAAATCGCGCAAGCGGCTTTCTTCTCTCTGTTGGATTTCTTCTTCGCTCAGAATATCCTCGTGAATTTCTCTGCGCTTGGCTTCGTCCTCATTATATTGGTCGATGGCTTCTTGCATAGTGAAATCTTCGTTGCCTGAATCAACGGTTATCACAAATGTTCGCTCGTCGGGATCAAAGCTTACATCGTTGAAGAAAAAATCATAGGAAACAGTTTGATTTCCTCTTAAAGTGGAGCTTCGTTTTTCTGTATGTGACATCTCGTATTCCGAGAAATCATATTTTTGTTTTGCCATATACACACCTCACCGTTAGAAAATGCAAATTGGATTGATTTTAGACAATCAACATCACTCCAATAAACATTATACAATTCTATTGCAATTTTGTCAAGATACCGTTATAATCTATTTAGACAATTCAAATCCAACTCATCGTAATTGTCTAATATCTTGAAAGGAGGCGGTTTTATGAAATTAACACTACTGAGGGAAGGAGGTACACTGAATGGAGAGAACTTTAATGGTCACCGCCGTTGAGATCGCTGCTGATCTCGGCGTGTCCAGAGCTTTCGCATACAACCTTATCAAGAGACTCAACGCCGAGCTTGAAGAAAAGGGTTATATCACGATCGCCGGAAAGGTCAGCCGTAAGTTTTACGAAGAGAAGCTCTACGGTATGCAGCAGAACAATATGAAAGGAGCGTAATAATGCCTGCTTATAAGGAAAAAGACAGCAAAACTTGGTATGTGTCCGTTCGTTACGAGGATTGGACGGGCAAAAAAACACGAAAGGTCAAGCGCGGATTTCAAAGCAAGCGCGAGGCTCTTGAGTGGGAGCGAAAGTTCCTTCTGAAAGAGAACGCAAGCCTTGATATGACCTTCGAGTCCTTCTTGGAGCTTTACAAGGAAGATTTGAAGGACAGACTCAAGCTCAGCACTTGGATTATGAAAACAAGCGTGATCGATCAAAAAATCCTCCCTTATTTCAAAAATAAGCGTATGTGCGACATTAAGCCTTCCGATGTGATCGCTTGGCAGAAAGTAATAATGGCGCACAGAGATGAGAATGGGAACGCCTACACGCCGACCTATCTCAAAACCATTCACAATCAGCTCAGCGCGATATTCAACCACGCTGTTCGCTACTATGAGCTTTCAAGCAACCCTGCCGCCAAGGCTGGCAATATGGGTAAAGAGAAAACGAGAGAGATGCTCTTTTGGACGAAGGACGAATATACGACCTTTGCCGAGGAGATTATGGACAAGCCGATCTCCTTCTATGCCTTTGAAATGCTCTATTGGTGCGGACTCCGTATGGGTGAATTGCTCGCCCTGACACCGAACGATTTTGATCTTGAGGACGGCATCGTCCGCATCACAAAATCCTATCAGAGAATACACGGCGAGGATGTTATTACAGATCCCAAGACCGACAAAAGTATTCACAATATCAAAATGCCCGATTTTCTTGTGGACGAGATACAGGACTATCTCAAAGCCTTGTATAGTGTTGAGGGCGATACTCGCATCTTCCCAATCACGAAGGGATACCTTCACCGTGAAATGACGAGAGGTTGCAACGCCACGGGTGTGAAGCGTATCCGTATTCACGACCTTCGCCACTCGCACGTTTCCTTGCTTATCAATATGGGATTTTCAGCCGTTGCTATAGCAGACCGTGTCGGTCACGAAAGTATCGATATCACCTACCGCTACGCACACCTTTTCCCGACCACACAGAAGGAAATCGCAAACAAATTAAACACAGAGAGAGGTTAATATTATGTCAGCAAAAAACAGAGATAAGTATCAGAGATGGCGTTGCCACACAATCGCATTCAGAATGTCACCCGAGGAAAGCCGTCAGCTTGATATTGCCGTGAAGCTTTCGGGACTCACGAAGCAAGATTATGTGTGCAACCGTTGCCTTGAGCGTGATGTGGTTGTACAGGGCAATCCGAGGGTTTACAAGGCTCTCAAGGGGCAGTTGGCAGAGGTGCTCGCCGAGCTGCGCAAACTCGCCACAGCGTGCGAAATTACGCCCGAACTGCTCGAAACAATCAACCTTATCACCGTTACGATGGAAGGAATGAAAGGAGAGAGCGTATGACGGAAAAAGAAATGACCGCCCTTGCAACATCTGTTGGCGCAGATGCAGGACAGTCATCTCAAAGTATTCACACAGATAGTATATCACAAACAGAAGAAGAAAACAAGGGGTTTGACGATTTTTCCTACGATTTTCGCAGAGAGTGGATTTTGGCGAATGACACCTCTTATTTGAAAACCGTAACAATGGACGAGCTTTATGACACGACCTTCGATGTGAGCCTGCCGATTATTGACGGTGTGCTTTATCCGGGCACGTACCTTTTCGCAGGGCCGTCGAAGGTAGGCAAGAGCTTTCTGATGGCTCAGCTCGCCTACCACGTTAGCACAGGCACAGAGCTGTGGGGCAACGCCGTGCGAAAAGGCACGGTGCTGTACCTCGCTCTTGAGGATGATTACGCAAGACTCCAACGCAGGCTCTACCGTATGTTCGGTACGAACAGCGCACCGAATTTGCATCTCGCTACCGAGGCGAGAGTTCTCGGCAACGGCTTTGACGAACAAATCAAAGCCTTCATTCGCAACCATCCCGACACACGCCTGATCATTATTGATGTGCTTCAGCGTGTGCGTGATATGGGCGGTAAGGATTACAGCTACGCAAGCGATTACGAAATCGTTGCGAAGCTGAAGGCAATGACCGACGGAACGGGCGTTGCTCTCCTGATTGTCCACCACACGAGAAAGCAACAAGCGGACGATATTTTTGATATGATTTCCGGTACGAACGGTCTGATGGGTGCCGCCGACGGCGCGTTTATTATCAGCAAGGAAAGGCGAACGGGCAACGGCGCGACCATTGATGTGGTCGGCAGAGATCAGCCCGATCAGAAATTTTACCTCAACCGTAATGTTGAAACACTTGTGTGGGAGCTTGAGAAAGCAGAGAACGAACTATGGGTAGAGCCGAGCGATCCCTTGCTCGACTCCGTTGCTTCTTTTCTTTCTGCCGGTAGGTCAAGTTGGGTGGGTTCGCCCACCGAACTTGCAACGCTTCTCTGCGTTGATATGAAGCCGAACGTACTCACGCTTAGGTTGAACATCAATGCAGGACGGCTGCTCAAGGAATACGGCATCCGATATAAGAGCAGCCGTTGTCACGACGGGCGCAAGGTGAGCTTATCACTTGCAGAGCCGAGTCCGGCGTGACGCTCCGTGACGGTCGTGTCGGTGTTAGTGGGGGTGTGTAAAACACCGTCACCACCGACACGCATCGACACGGTGCCGGGGTGCAGGGGCAGCGTCCCGCCCCCTCGGGAGAGCGCAATAGCATCTTTTGATGGCCTTTAGGCTGTCAAAAGTGCTTTTGCGTTACTTTTGGCAAAAGTAACAAAACCGCTACCCTTACGGGCAGCAGATAGGAAGGTACGATTATAGAAAGAACGATAAGCGCAGAAGTAGGAAAAGGTTCGGTTGCTCATAATGGGCGCGTATTCCACGCCAAGAACACCGATCCCGAAAGAAGTCATTTGAACCGCTGCTATTGTAGCGAAAATATAAAGACGGTATATCAAGAGCTGTTCGGTGAAGCACTCAAAAAGTACAACGCCAAGCAAACACGCTCTGACAGAAGGATAAGCAATTACTATGAAAAGATACGGTCGGGAAAACAAGAGAAGCCGTTTCACGAGCTGATACTTCAAATCGGTAATTGCAACGACACCAACGCACAGAGTGAGTTCGGTGCGGAGGCGGCAGAGATGCTCGACGAGTATATGAAGGGA